>JAPLDY010000073.1 GCA_026391595.1 Bacteroidia bacterium | reverse complement strand
AACCTCCAATTCCTCCTGTCATTTCGAGCGAAGCGAGAAATCTCCTTCTCTGTGTACCTTCCTTTTTTATATCTTTTGAAGCGAAGCGAGAAGTCTCCTCCCTTTTCTGAGATTCTCCACATTTCCACCCGGAATGAGATATCTCCTCCAATAGCATACTAACTTATTGCCTGAATTATACACATAATCAATTATATAGACTTATTTCTCATATATACAGAAAATATTTCTGTGTTTTTTCTTGCATTTGATGATTCAAAATAATATCTTTGTGATATCATATTAATATTATTACCATGAAACAAGAATTTTCAATGAAACCCATATCGGGTTATTTTGCACTGCTTATGGCATTTTTATTCCTTGGCGGTGCTATTGCCGGATTTGCTTTTGAAATAATCTGGCTTGGCGTTCTGCTTCTGCTTCTTTTCTCCTTTACCGTGATAGGATTTACAGTTGTCAATCCAAACGGAGCCTGTGTTATGGTGCTTTTCGGAGCCTATAAAGGTTCGATAAGAGAGAATGGGTACTTTTGGGTTAATCCTTTTTATACTAAAAGGAAGATATCCCTGAGGGCGCGCAACTTCAACAGTGAGCCAATAAAGGTGAATGATAAGATCGGGAATCCTATTAAAATCGGCTTTGTGTTGGTATGGAGAGTTCTTGATACATACAAGGCCGTCTTTGATGTCGATGATTATCAACATTTTGTGCTTGTTCAGAGTGATGCTGCCCTGAGGAAGCTGGCAGGTTTGTATCCCTATGATAATCTGGAGGATCATGAAGCTGTTATCGCATTAAGGGGAGGAGGAGAAGAAGTCAACATGGAGCTTGAGAAAGAGATCCGTGAACGGCTTACGATTGCAGGAATTGAGGTTATTGAAGCCAGGATAAACTATATTGCTTATGCTGAAGAGATTGCAAATGCAATGCTCAGAAGGCAGCAGGCATCAGCAGTTGTTTCTGCAAGATTCAAGATAGTTGAGGGTGCAGTATCGATGGTTCAGATGGCCCTTGAACAGCTTTCCGACAAAAAGATCGTTGACCTTGACGAGGAGAGGAAGGCTGCCATGGTAAGCAACCTGATGGTTGTCCTTTGCGCAGACAAGGATGTCACACCGGTTGTTAATGCCGGCACATTACATTCCTAGAATGAGTGAGAAAAAACCATTTGTTCTCAGGATTGCTCCGGAGAAGCTAAAGGCACTGGAGAAGTGGGCTGCGGATGAATTCCGCAGCACGAATGGACAGATCGAGTATATTCTCGATCAGGCTCTTCGAAAATCAGGCAGATGGAAAGTCAGGGAGAAATCGGAAGATTCTGCGAATAATTCATAAAATATATGGAATGGCAGGCCGCAACGCCTGCCGTTTCTGTCCTCAGCCGGCTGGGCCCAAGATGAATTTGAGTAAAATTCTTACTCATTGCTTCTTCAATCTCTTCTTTCGAAAAATCGCCTTCCGGACCGATCATAATCACCGCATCAACACCCGGGGAACAGACCTCTGATAGCTTTCTTCTCATTTTTTCCCCATAACAATGTGCGATCATCAGCTTTCCATTATGCGATTCACTGATGAAATCATGAAATCCTGCAGGTACGTTAAGCTGCGTTTGATATGTTTTCAGAGACTGTTTCATTGCCGAGATGATCAGATTATTGATCCTTTCTGTTTTAATACCCGGTTTCTCAGTGTTCTTACAGATAAGGGGAGTGATCTCATCAACGCCTATCTCTACTGCCTTCTCGACAAACCACTCAAACCGTTCAGGATTCTTCAGGGGAGATATGGCAATATGAAGCCGGTAATTCCTTTTTTCAAATTCGTGGGTAACTGATTCTATTTTGATTATGCACCCTTCGGCATCAGGGTCGCTAATAATCCCTTTGTACAGATTCCCCCTGCCGTCAATCAGATTGACGGGTGATCCTTTCTTCATTCTTAAGACCCGTACAATATGCTTCGATTCATTAGGATCGAGAATATATATTTCCCCTGAGATATCCTGAGCATAAAACACCTGCACGTTGCTGAATTTGTACAAATGTAATAAATTTGTCTGGCCCCCCAATCCCGCTTCGGCGGGACCCTAACTTCAAATCTTATTTAGATTGTTATGGGTTTTACCCCCCTGGGGGGGCAGGGGGCACGAATGATAAAAGTCCGGACTTATGAAAATTGGTCTCATTTCCGATACTCATGGATGGATCCATCCAAAGCTCTTTGAGTTCTTCAGGGATGTTGACGAGATATGGCATGCGGGCGATATCGGCAATATTGAAACAGCTGATGCACTGGCTGCATTTAAGCCGCTGAAGGCGGTGTACGGGAATATCGACAATGCAACAGTACGACGGGCATTTAAGGAACACCTGATCTTCAAGGCTGAAGAAGTGAGGGTATGGATAACTCATATCGGAGGTACTCCCGGCCATTATGATCAACGGGTGAAGCCACGTATCTATGAAGATCCTCCGGACATTTTTATGTGCGGTCATTCACATATTGCCAGGGTTCAGAATGATCCGAAGGCAGGATTCCTTTATATAAACCCTGGATCAGCAGGCTACCAGGGTTTTCATATATATATGACTGCCATGATACTCTCTGTGGATGGCAGTAAAATCCACGACCTCCAGGTTATAGAGCTTGGAGAGAGGGGTAAGGCTATCTTACCAGACCGTCAAGACTGACATCTTCCACACCCGGGTTTTTATTACTGGTCATCCTCTGGAGGAATTTCCCCAGCCTGTCTTCAACAGAGATCATATAGGTATAAGGCTGTCTGACCGATGAATCAGGGTGTTTCCTGTCGTTAAGCTTGGTATTGGCAATCAGAGCGTTATATGTGTTATTGCCAGCCTGGGTCATCATGTTGCCGCGTATATAGGAGAAGTAATAGAATGTCGATTCGTCAGCTTTCAGGTAGATGTCGAACATATCGCCCGATCTTCTGCGCTGTATCTCTACGAAGCCGTCTACATAAACATTGAGCGGCTGGTCTCCGATAAACCCGATACCTATTTTGCCTTCAGACCTGAATGATGAAGTGGCTTCATTCCAGTAAAGATTTACATCATTCAGAAATATCTTATAATTGAATTCCTTCGGAAGGTTCCTCGAAGTACCAAAAAGATTTATCTCTTCGCTTATCTGTTGTGCAGCTTCGACTCCCAGAAGATCTTTCATTCCTTTGCTATAGAATTCAGTATTAATATTCACTGGTTTGAGTGAAGGCATAAGTCTGATATCGTCGCTCATTATTTTGATCGCCTCAGGTGAGAAGTAGAAATCAAAGGCCAGTATTGCATTAATCCTTACATCTCCTGAATCAATTCTGTGTATCACCTTGCCTGCACCGCTCATTTTGACCAGGTCGTAATCGGTTCCTAAGTCAAGCTTGCCTTCACCCGACAGGACGCAATAACTCTTATCGAATGCTATCAGATTGCCTGGTAAAGTCTGGTCAGCGATTTTCTCAAGAGAGCCGATGAGATATCTCCCTTTTGCTTTTTCGAAATATAAATATCCTCCTGATTTTACAATTCCGACGTCAGTCCATGATTTCTGGGCAGAGAGGAATGCCGGATAGATATGGATTGAGTCAAGATTGATGAACGAACCTGAGAATACCATATTATCGTTAATATCTCGTGGTTTCTCACTTATCGGGATCATAACATTTTTCGGATCAATAAAGGATTTGAATTTCAATGAATATGATTTGAGGTCATTACACTTATGGACTATACCTGCCGCCCCGGTGAAGGATAGATTATCTCTGGAAGCATACAGGTTGACGTCGCCGGAGAAGGAGAATGCAGGATTAAGCATGAACTTCTGGCTCTGCGGGATATAGCCTCTGGCGCTGGTAACCATCGTATCCACTGTCAGTTCAGCGAAGTTTATCTGCTGTATTTCCTTGTTCTCATCGACGTAGTCATATATTGCGCTCCCGGAATATTTCTTTGTAGATTCAATGTCAATTTTTGCGGTATGAAGCAGGTGTTTATTATTTACCGCGACAACAGCATTCTGCATCTGCTTTATTTTTGCCCTCCTGTTTATTGTGATCTTCCCTTTTTCGGGTTGAATGAGAGCATCAGCAATATGGATATAGTTTATATTTTCAGCTTCAATATATTCTCCATCAAGATGATAGCTCCCCTTCCATGATGAAAAGGCAACTGTGTCTCCAATAACGTTGGTCGCAAAGAAAGTAGGTTTATCGAGCTTATTGAAATTAAGCTGAAGGAGCTTGTCTGGTGGAAGAAGGGGTGTCTCTGATTTTCCTTTCTGTTCCATATTCAGCACCTTTGTGTTCATGTTATAGGTGAAATCAGTCATTGTGCATATGTACTGCATTTCAGGAAATTTTACGACCGAAGTATCGGTATTAAGGTGAAAGGTTGTAAGCTTAAGATCGAAATTCACATCAGTCTTTGCATTCTCTGCAATAAATGCATATCCGCTTGTGGAGGTTGAGTTTATGTTATATATCGAAGTATCGGCTTTTATGGAATTAGCCGTGAATCTGAAAAGGTTCGATGAGATCCTGGAATCAGTGGTACCTACGATCCCGGAACCGTTCAGTGAACCGGGAGTAAGTTTCAGGTTTCCGGCGAGCATGGTCCCGTTATCGAACATATTGAAATTCTTTCCTTCAGCGTTGTACGCGAGCCATTCATCCTTTTTTGTAAGCCATTCAATCCTGACATTTTCTGCGTTCAGGCTGGGGTAGATGCCAGAACCATCTTCCTGAATTTTAAACGTTTTAGCCTGGGTAAGCATTGAATCAGGGAAAAACCTGTACTCTTCAGATGTTGTTGTCGATGTGAGATGCTTTAGGGTGCCGCTTCCTATGAGTCCCTTGTTGCTCATATTTATATTGTCATAGATTTTCCCCTTTGTACCATATACATCGAGTCCCTCCGGAGGTATGTTCATATTGAATCCCAGGGAGTTGTTCTCCTGGATGGTCAGGAACTGCCGGATAGGCTTAAGGATTTTTCCGGCATGGAATTCACCTGCAAGGTTCATATCCTGGTTTGAATAATGGTCAATATTTTCATAAGTGAACGGATCGACCCTGAAATAAAAGTCTTCCTTGGGGTATACGCCTTCCATTCCCGGGATCTCATCATAAAAAATATAGGAATAGGTAACAGCATTTATAATTGGATACTGCTTGAGGGACCAGAGCCCGGATTTGTTGTCGGGATCGTCAATATAGAGTTCTGCAGTCCCCAGCTGTATAAGGTTATCAACGTCCTTGATCACAGGATTGCCATATTGATCTTTCTTATCGGTCTCTACCGCTATCCTTATTGAATCGATCGCCTGAAGTCTGATCTTGAATGTGTCATAATTAAAGTTGAACTGATGTCCGAAAACTGTAAAAAGTCCTGCTGCGACGACACCATCAAATTCCAGGCTCCTGTTCTTGCCTATTACAAGCTGTTGGTTATAGGGGTATATTGCGACACGCTGGGAGTCGCTGAGAAAAATTGATTTGACTCCGTTTACCTTCAGCCTGTAGTTTTTAAGGTCAAGTACGGCATTATCGACAGGTGCTTTGGTTTCACTAGTGAAATACATGACATCATAATCTTTCTTTTTAGCATTGGCTGTAAGAAAATCATTCACTTTTTTCTTAAGGGTCACTACATTAAATTTCCGGTCATAAAACAGGAAACCCTTATTGGCCATATCTGTGCACAGAGCAGTGGCGGATTCGAGCGGTTTATTTATCCACCTGGCGAATTCCTCAATAGGGAAAGTATCCGAATAATACCAGTCCGCAAATTTTCTAAGAATACAAATCCAGGTCATGGAAAGAATCGAAATATGGACTTTTAGAGATAGGATTATTTGCCCTGTACAGGTTTACCAGTCTCTTATCTGCCATATATGAGAATCCAAGGTTAGAGTGGAAAATGGAGTCCTTGTCGAGATATAGAGTCATGGCTGTTTCTGCACTGGCCAGACCGGTTTTTGCAAAGAGATACTCACTGGAACTTAATTTAAGGTAGAGAGTATCGTTCCTGAAGAGAGTCACCCTGGCTGGTAACTCTTTGGAACCTGTCCCTTTTATTGTGGCTCCTTCAATTGCCAAACCTCCTTCATAGTTCATCCCCCCCTTTATTGGTGTTTTGAAGTAAACTTTATGTGTAAGTCTGGCTGAGTCGATGGTAAAATTATTTCTGGTGGTATTGATCACATAATTATCTAATTCAGCAAATACTTCATCAGCACCATATCCTGCCTTTTCCCATGTAACTCTGCCTTTTGTGCCATGGAACTGCTGAAGTTCAGGGATATAAGTACCGGAGACATTATAAATCTCGGTACTGTCTTTCTGGGAATAGCAGGTAAGCGTCGCATCTTTTATCTTTACAAGGAAGGTAGTGTCGTGTATGAACTCAAGTTTGCAGTTCTTTACTTTCCACCTTAATGATGCCGTCTCGGCAAGAATATTATCCTTTATCATCAGACTGGTATTTTTAACATACCTGTCGATGCTCTCATTATTAAGTCTTGGATTAAATGCTGTCTCGCTAAGCCCTGTCAGCCAGGTTGTCAGTAGCTCACTGTCAGCCTTCTTTTCAATGAAAATATTAAGAGCTGCCATGAGATCATTGAAATGAGGTACGGGCCTCATAGCCCTGCCGTAGAACTGGCTGGTCACATCGATGATCCTGTATTTGTTTTCATCACTGAAGGCGGCGCTGTCCCATTTTGCAAGGAAAGAGTTCAGGTTGGCTTTCTGTGCATCGTTGAGGTTCGGCCCCATGAAGGTCGTCAATTCTGCCCTGTACTTCAGAGGGTCCCCCGAGAATGGTGTTTTTACCTGGGAAAGAAGCTTTCCGGGGAAAATGATCAGCAACAATAAACCAAAAATAGCCAGTTTCTTAATCATAATTTAAATAGCTTCCACTATAGCAACAAAATCCTCTTTCTTAAGAGAAGCGCCACCTATCAGACCGCCGTCAACATCGGGTTTAGAAAATATTTCGGCAGCATTGGAAGGCTTGCAGCTTCCTCCATACAGAATTGTTAGATCTTCAGCAATATCCTTGCCATACTTCTCATTAACAAGATCCCGTATATACTTATGCATCTCCTGGGCCTGTTCCGGTGTTGCAGTAAGTCCGGTGCCGATGGCCCATACCGGTTCATAGGCTATAACGATATTTTCCATGTCTGCAGCGGAAAGTGAGAATAATCCTTCCTTCAGCTGGCGTTTCACAATCTCAAAGTGTTTTCCTGTTTCTCTCTCTTCCTTGACCTCACCGCAGCAGAAAATTACTTTGAGGCCGCTGTTTAATGCAAGCATGGTCTTCTTGCTTAGAAGAGCATCGTTTTCGTGATAATATGTTCTTCTCTCAGAATGTCCGATAATAACATATTGTGCTCCTGTGCTCTTAATCATTACGGCAGATACCTCGCCGGTATATGCTCCTGAAGCTTCAGATGCGCAATTTTGTGCTCCAAGGCCAACTTTGCCCTTTTTAATAATTTCCGAGACACCGTTCAGGTGAATATATGGTGTACATAATATCACTTCTGCCTTACGCGCTGGTTTTTCAATAAAATACTGATTTACTGTCCTTGTAAAACTGAGGCCCTCTTCCAGGTTCATGTTCATCTTCCAGTTACCGGCAACGATCTTCTTTCTCATAACTCAATGTTTTAATTATTTGAATTGGTATTTGTGGTGATTCTTTTTATTTCTTCTTTGTCAGGAAGGTTTGCCCATGACCATTTATGGAGAATGGTTCCTTCCTTTAATAAAAGGTATCCCGGATCTGACCTGACCATTGTTTTCAGTGTCGTTTCATCCATACTGCATACTTTGAAAGTAAAAGTATCAATGCCTGCCTCTTCATCCCCTTGTGAAGAAAGAACATAAAAGTCAATGCCATTATCCATGCAAAATCTTCCGGTTTCAAGTCCTCTCTTAATTTGTTCCATATCCTTAAGATCGAGGTACCTTGCGACCATAAGCAACGTGTAATTCTTTGAAGAGAGGATCTGATCGGTGATGTTTTCACCATGGAAAGAGATATAAAAATCATGTATAGGAGGCTGGTATCCTTTTGAAACAAGGACAGATTTTTGATCAATGAATTTCCATGTGGTATCGCCGGCCGGATAGTTTGTAAGATCGAACTCTTTTCTTTCACCGTTTTTTTCGTAGATAAAGGTACTCTCATATTTGGCTCTGGGCGCATCTTCAGGGATTATCATTTTACCGGGAATGTTGGTGCCGGTTTTATATGGCAGAAAATCAATCACAGGCAGATATCTGAGATTAAAGAAGATGAATGCTATAAAGAGAACAGCGACAGCTGATAAAGATGCCCATCCTCTTGCAATCCCTAAGGTGGCTGTGATATTGTTCCTGTTGATGAAAAGCCAGATAGCCGGAACCAGAAGGATAATATTTTTCCAGAATGTCTGCCAGTTGGTGAGCTTTACAGCATCGCCAAAACAGCCGCAATCCGATACTGGATTTGTCAGGGCAAGGACCAGTGTGAGTGGTGTGAAGAGTATCATAAAAAGGATCACCATCCAGATCCCGGCTTTAAATCTTATATTGAATAAAACGGAAAAGCCTGCAAGAAATTCGAGAGTACATAAAAGAATTGTCAGTGTAAGGCTCAGCCCGTCGAGAAAGGTAATGTTGAAAGCAGTGAAATAATCCTGCAGCTTGTAAACGAACCCGGATGGATCTATCGCTTTTACCGTGCCTGAAAAGAGGAAGGTGATCCCGACAATGATCCTGCATATGTAAATAATTATCTTCATATTACAGAAGTTTTCTCTCTGACAGAAGTTTAATTATCAGTTCAAAGATCTTTTCCTGCGGCAGCATTTCACCTTTATCACTACTGCAATTCACTATACAAAGGCGGTTGTTTGTTTCAGCCACCCTGAGGTACATCTCCCTTACGTTTTTCTGAAATACCAGTGATTCTTCATGTATATCCTTTGTTCCATTCAGGTAACTGCGGTCATCGCCACTCCTCGATGATAAGAGCTTCTTTTGTGTGAATGAGAAGGGGACATCGAGAAAAATATTAAGGTCGGGGAGGGGTATTCCGAAGTGCCTGAATTCAAGATCCAGGATCCAGTTCATAAGTTCATCCTGCGCTCTTGCATCTTTCAGCTTTGCACACTGATATGCAATATTTGAATATGTATATCTGTCGAGGAGGACCATATTGCCGCTATTCAGCCAGCCTCTTATCAGATCAGCCGCATCTTTTCTGTCGCCGGCATACAGCATTGCAACGAGCCATGGATCGACTTCATTTATGGAACCAAATTCACCCCTGAGAAACCTTGCTATCAGCTCACCGAAAAATGGTTCTTCAGTTCTGGGGAAATGAAGATATTCGCAGCTATATCCTCTCCGTGAAAAATATTCCCTGAGCAGCCTTATCTGTGTCGATTTGCCTGCGCCGTCAATCCCTTCAATAACAAATAGCTTCATTACCGTTATTTTGCTGCAGATACAAATGTAATAACAGGAAGGGAATTCAGGAAATGTGGGAGAGACTTTATTGCGGGTTATAGGATAAATCACTATTTTCGACAAATAAAGTTTTCAAATTGACCACCAGACCAAAATATATAAATGCGGGAGGCAAACTCCTTGATCTGACGATCCCAAAGGTGATGGGTGTTATCAATGTAACGCCAGATTCATTCTATGAGGGAAGCAGGGTGGGAGATGAGAAAGCGATCATAGAAGCTGCTGTAAGTATGATAAGCGACGGAGCAGCTCTCCTGGATGTTGGCGGTTATTCCACCAAGCCCTATGCAGCAGAAGTCACGGAAGAAGAGGAGGAGAGAAGGGTTCTTTCTGCTATACGCTTGATATCAAAGGAGATACCTGATGCTGTTATTTCAATTGACACCTTCAGATCCGCTATAGCCTTTAAAGCCATAACTGAATGCGGAGCCCTTATTATCAATGATATATCGGGAGGTGAGGCAGATGCCAATATGTTTAACGTGGTTCGCAGGCTGAACGTCCCTTATATTATGATGCATATGCAGGGTATGCCGGGTAATATGCAAAATAATCCGGTATATGAAGATGTTGTAGCAGATATTCTGAAGTGGTTTGGAAAGAAGATAGCAAGTTTGCAGGAGGACGGAGTTAAGGATATTATTCTTGATCCGGGTTTCGGCTTTGGCAAGACAATAAAGCATAACTTTGAGATACTTCACCGCTTTGGAGATTTTTCAGTTGCCGGACTGCCTCTTCTTGCAGGCGTTTCGCGCAAATCAATGATCTGGAAGACGCTCGGAATAACACCGGATGAGGCCCTTAATGGGACATCAGTATTGAATGCCGTAGCGCTTATGGGAGGTGCGGATATACTTAGAGTTCATGACGTGAAAGAGGCTGTTCAGACAGTCAGGCTTATGGAAAAGCTGAAAGATGTAAATAAAGAGATTAAACAGGAATCTGATTAGATAAATAGTGATGTTAGTCCCAATTACAGTTCTCGACATAATCGATATAGGCCTTGTAGCCTTTATAATGTTTCAGCTTTACAGGATCATAAAAGGGACTGCGGCAATGAGCATTTTTATTGCTGTGTTCCTCATCTACCTGTTCTGGCTGATAGTGAAAGCCCTGAATATGGAGCTTGCAAGTTCTCTGATCGGACAGGTAATAGGTGTCGGAGTCATTGCGCTCATTGTGGTGTTTCAGCAGGAGGTGAGACGTTTTCTTCTGATGATAGGAAACAGGTATATAAAGAATACAAGGTTCTCCTTTAAAAGATTTCTGACAAATGCTGAAGATGATCACATTGGACCGGCAATTGTCAATGAGATCGTCATGGCTTCCGAATCGATGTCGTCAAAGAAAACAGGTGCCCTTATTGTGATCGGGAGACAGGGCGGACTTGCATCTTATACAGAAGAGGGCCAGATATTGAAAGCCCAGATAAGCGCTAAGCTTCTTGAATCGATATTCTTCAAGAACACTCCTCTTCATGACGGGGCCGTTCTTATTGAAGACAGACTCATTCTTGCAGCCAGATGCCCCCTCCCTGTTACTGATCAATTCAAGCTTCCGACCAATCTGGGAATGCGTCACAGGGCAGCGATAGGAATGTCCGAACACACTGATGCACTTGTGGTTGTAGTCTCTGAAGAGACCGGCCGCATATCCGTTGCCGAATCAGGAACGATCCGCGAAAATCTTAAGCCAAACGAGCTGAGAAATATTCTGCTCATGGAGAAAGTGTGGTAAAACTAAACCCCCCGACCCCCCTGAAGGGGGGCTGATTCTCTGAATTACATGAAGGTTAATTTATCTTATAAAGAATCAAATTCTCTGCATCCTTAATATAAATAAGTTTACCTGCAATAACAGGGTATGTATAAACAGGGGTTAGTGAGACCTTGTATTTTGCAACTTCAGAATAAGCTGATGGATCAGGTTTGAAAACGACAAGGTTACCAGTCTGCGAGAATCCGATGATCACCTGCCCGCAGTCGACAATGGTTGCAAAATCGCTGTGTGTTGCAGCATCTATCCAGGCAGTCTTGCCATCTGCAGCATTCAGGCAATAGATCCTTCTCTGATCTGTAAAACCATAAAGAAAGCCACCCTTAAGCACAGGAGTATTCCATTTAGCTCCAACTTCTGTTGTACTCCACAATTCTTTTGTGGTATAATTATCTTCTTCCTTAATGACCTCAACCGCCTTTGTACCTGTTCCCTGGCCGGTGTAGTAAATCCTGTTTCCGTCGATATAAGGGCTTACACAATTATAAAACCTCGACTGAACAAGTGTCGGGATCTGCCAGAGCATTTTACCATCAGAGAAATCGAGAGCCATCAGATTCTTTTCTGTCTGAACAATCACATGTTTCTTACCGGCAATAACCATCAATGACGGAGAGGCATAGGCAGGACCGTCCCCCTTCCAGTTCCATTTTTCATTACCGGTTTTCAGATCGAGTGCAATAACGTTACCGTTATCCTTGGTCCCGACATGTGCAATGCATATGCCGTCGACTATCAGGGGCGACATCCCGGTGAAGAACTGAGGAATAGCATTTGCAGGATTTTCCCGTCTCCAGATAACTTTACCGGTTTTAGCATCGAGGCATGAAAGAATGCCTGATGTTCCAAAAGTCACAATCTTTCCATCTGCAACTGCTGGGGTGCTTCTTGGTCCGGGGTGAGCGGCTGCGGGACCAGTAACAGGAGGAACAGGGTACTTATCAGCCCATACAGCCTTACCTGTGATTGCATCGACACAGATAATAACTTCATCCCCTTCCTGCCTGGTGTGGAGGTAGATCTTCTTGCCGGCGAGTACGGGTGTTGCATCACCTGTTCCGACTTTGATCTTCCATTGAGGTATCAGCGTGTCAGGCCATGCGGTTGGTGCCTTGAATCCGGTGACCTTTCCGTCACGGTTGATTCCCCTGAACTGTGGCCAATCCTGAGAATATAGATTTGCTGAATATATCAGCAACATGATCATAATACTGAAAACAAGATTTACTTTTTTCATGGTTGTTTTTTTTGAATAACGTAAAAATAGCTGATATTCAGATTTTTTGCAAGAGTGATACTGCTTAAAATATGTTAAATCAAGTCAGGTATGGCGGATTTTTGTAAAGCCATGTTCTTTTTATTAAGTTTGATACCGTTTCCCGATCACAAATATGAAAGAACCATCTCCAGGCATAAAAAAGATCCTTATTACCGGTGGAACCTCAGGGCTGGGTCAGGAGCTGGTGCAGGTATTCCTGGAAAAAGGATACCATGTTGTGACAACCGGACGGAGAGAATTCCTTTCGGATAAGCCTGTTGAAAGACTCTCATATTACAGGGTTGATTTCAGCGACCTCGGAATTACCGCCCATACTTTCATGGAGATCGCAAAAGCTCATGAATTCGACCTTGTAATTAACAATGCCGGAATATTAAGCCCCTCGAAACATACCCTTACAAAAGATGGACTGGAGTATACATTCCAGGTGAATTTCCTTGCCCATCTTCTTGTTAATGAGATTATCATAGAAAGACAGCCTGCTACAAAACCTCTCAGGATAGCCACAATTTCGTCTCCGGTTTACAGGCTGGCAAAATTGGATATAAAAAGCGGTAAGCATTATTGGGCGCTGATAGCATATTCAAATTCCAAATTATATCAGGCGCTGATGTGCAGTCATCTCCCTGAACTGAACAAAGGAAAGGACCTTAAATGTATCAGCTTCAACCCTGGTGTTTTTGGTTCAGGTATCTATCGCATGCAGAGCAGATTCTTTTCGTTCCTGTACAGGATCGCTGCGCCTTTCATGAGAAAGCCTGTCAGGTTAGCAGCAGTGCTTGCTGAGATATTAACAAGGGAAGATGTTGCAGGCGGTGTTATATATAATCTCAGAAAAAAGGCACGAAAAATACCTGTACCTGAAAAGAATACAGCAGAAATATTCTGGAAGGAGTGCCAGGAAAAAATAAATCCTTTTCTTCAATAACCGAAAAATTATTTTTTGGCACCGCAAAAACCAGAGACATTTTGTAAATTAACAGCACAATTTGAACAACTCCAATTATTAAAATATCGTAAAAATGAAAACTTTATTCGTTAAAATTATGGCACTAGCAGTATTCTTTGGCTTATTCGGTTGCAAGAATTCATCCGATCCTTCGACCTGGAGCGGCAAGCAGATTGATAAATGGTTTGAAAAAGGAGAATGGCTCAACGGATGGAACGTCAAGCCAGACGCGTCAATAAACCGTAAGGAATTTGCCATATCTTACTTTCAGCATAAGGAAAGATGGGACAAGGCATTCACCTTTCTGAAGGAGAACGACCTTTCAAGCCTGGAACTGAAGAAGTATGAAATTGACGGCACCAGCCTTTATGCTCCAATAAGTGAATATCTTACCAAGAACCGGGAGGACGCCCGTTATGAAGCACACAGGAAATATATTGATATTCAATATGTTATAAGCGGAAAGGAGCTTATTTATGTTGTGCCGTTATCAACTAAGAAGGAACAACTGGCACCCTATGATGATGTAAAGGATATTGAGTTCTTTACAGTTAATGAGGATGTGATGCATGTTGCTACTCCGGACCGTTTTTTTATCTTTTTCCCGGACGATGCACACTGTCCCAGTGTTAAAGATGGCGAGAATTCACCGGTCCGCAAAGCGGTGGTAAAGGTGAAAGTGGATTAGCGATATTCGATCTGCATATCGTAATCCCATTTATCGAAATAGAGGTTTCCCCCTTTCCATTCAACTTCACCTCTCTGGAAATCGTATGGTTCGCTCCGCAGGAATTCTTTTTTGGGATCAAACGGAGCGGCAACGCCGTCATTGACTATCAGCCTGTAAGAATCTATACCCGAAAGGAAGAACTCTTTAAGCTTGATATTTTCTGATGCCTGCAGGTCATATGATATATCGGAGGGTACCCAGCCTGTCCCTTCAAAATAGACTTCGCACCAGTCGTGAAGGCTTATATGTTCCGGTGGCAACATCCATCCACTCTGCCATCTGACAGGAATTCCCTTATACCTCAGCAGCGACATGTAAAGGAAGGTCTGCATCCCGCAGTCGCCTCTCCTGTGCTCAATTACGTATTCGGGTATATTTGGCATAACTGAGTATTCAAGCGCCCCGGTCCATGGGATATTATTCTTGAACCATAAATATGTTTTTCTGACAATAGTCTGAGGATTATCGCCCGGAGAGGTAATCTCATCCGCAATTCGTCTTATATTCTCCGTAAAGCAGATATTCGGTAATTGTTCGGAAGTGTACTTTTTGTATGAAATGCTTGCAGTATCGTACGGCCGGATATCTGCCTTGTCCGGATCCATATAGAGACCAGATGATGTGTATTTATATGATATGCTGAATGTTGTTGGTGTCTCTTTTATTGCATTTTTTTCCATGTAAAGTGAACGATGTATTGAGGAATCCGGTGCAAGAGTAAAGTTCTTTTCCGAGGTTGAAAGCAGTTCGACATTGCCCTGCCGGCTGTGGTTTTCTTTCGGGAACGGCATCCAGCATCTAATTGTTTCACCTTCCGGAACAGCATCAGGAAGCACCGTAATAGTGTAGGTTATTTCCATATTTACCGGAATGACAGGTACCGCTTTTTCTTGAGTCTGTTTCATGATCTCCCCGGTGTGTTTGAGACGGGCGATCATTCCCGGGTCGGCAGCAGTTTCAAGATCCTGTTTTTCTCTTTCTTCGTAAAAATCCTTTAACAATACAAGGTTTGATGCTGCCCTGTTGAAATACATTTTATCGCCATCTATCATTTTCCATTCAATCCACTTATTCTTATCCCAGACAGCCAGCATCGAGTCGGTTGACTTCCCAAGATATTTTTCCACCCTTGAATTAAATGCAGCCTCTGTTAAGGAAAAGTCAAGCCTGATCCTTTCATTTATTTCTATAATGGAATCGCATTTATGGATCAGCTTTTCAGATCCGCTACAAACCACTTTTAAAGAATCAGCAAGCTTTGACGCTTCGGTGAAATAGCCTGCGTCAGCCTTGGTTTTGATGGATGAGTATAAATCGTTACAATCTGTCCTGTTTCTGCAGCTTGTCATTAAAATAAAAGTGCAGCATACCAATAATAGAGTCAGGTCCTTCATAGTGTTTGTTTTGGTTATGTAAATTTATACATTACGTCCGTGAAAACTCCCCTTTAAAACTGCAAAAAACAGTACTTTCATAATGTATCGTCGAGTTGCAGCCCAGATTGCCATTTTCCATCTCCTTCAGCTCGATATCAAAATCTATGAGGCTGTTCTTTTCAGGGTTGACGAAGGAGAGGTACTTAATGTTTCCAGCTTTAACCAGATCGACATTGTGGCGCAGATGTAGGGAGATAAGCTCCTTCAGGATCTGAATGGTGCAGACACCTGGGAGAATGGGATTCCCCGGAAAATGTCCATTAAACAGAGAGTGATCAGGGTTTATTTCGACCTGCACTGTTAATTTATTAACAGCCTCTGAATGAGTGCTTTTGACACTGTACAGTTCATTTAGGAATCTCTGTTGCGATTTCATCAAGCTTGGTAAGATTTATTTTCAGCTTCAGATTATAGTGTGATATCCTGATAGAATCAGGCTGCCTTCCCGCTATGCTGAAGAAACTTATATTCACCTTATTTGAAAGAGTGCCAGTTCTGATCAGATCATCAACTTTATTTGTCTTCTCATTTATGGTGCAATATCTGGTACCGTTCCGGTCTTTTGATTTTACAATAAGCCGGCCATCTATCTCCTGCATCATTTTTACTTTTCCGTTTTCAGAGATACTGTAAAGCATAAGAGAAAGATCGTTTCCCAGAGTTTTGATGATGGATTTTCTGTTGAACTCCTCAAGACAGTAATGAAGTTTATAATCACCGTCTTTGAAGAATTCCATATCAAAGATCTTGATCCCCGTTTCCGTTATGAATAGTATGCGGTAACTCTCTTCCAGAGGCTTGACAAAAAGAAGTCCGCTGAAATTATTTTTGTAAACATCTATTGAGCTTTGAAACAGGTAACGGCCTGCATCTTTACGGAACCAGGAGTAAGAATCCTTATCGGAGGCAGCTGGCAATGAAGAAGGCTGAAAATTGTTGAAAAGAGATAATGAGCAGCCGCTGAGCAACAGGATTATAATGCTACTTAAAGCTAAATTTTTCAAGAGGGATTTCTGTATTCAGTTTTTTGTTTGTAAAATCTATTTTTGTATAATCTTCTCCCGATTCGACCATCTTTAATCCTGAAACAGTAAGGTCACTCTTGTCGAACCAGATCTGCACTTCATTGAGCATCTGCCGCATTTTCTCCTCACGGGGAACCAGTTCTACAAGATACTCAGTTTTGCCTTCAAAGTATTCGGTTGCATAATCCTTGTCATTTTTAAGAATATCGCCCTGGATACAGCCGCTTATGAACCTGTTCATCTCCTGGAACATCTTGTTTGACTCTATGTCGTAAAGTTTCTGGTTCTTGTCATCGCGGGTAAAAAGCTGGCCTTTGCTTATTATAATAAGGTATCGGTATGGCTGGGTGTATTCCCACCGTATATTGTCCTCCTTCCTGAAAAAGAAAACTCCCTTAGAAATTATCTTCTCAGACAAGACTACAAGGTTCTTCTCCTGGACAAAATCGCAGGCTATGCTCTGTGTCGATTTTGACATGGATTCCAGTTTAGTCCTGAATCCACTGATATCGCTCATCGGTCTGAAAATTTCCTGGGCTTTAAGACCAGATGCAGAGAAGAGCAATATAAGACAGATAGTATGCAGTTTATATTTATTCATATGCTTCGATTCCTAAATGTTTGTCGAGCCGTTCAAAGCTGTATCCATCTTCCTTTGCAAATTTGATGAATTTTTCCAGAACATTGATCGTATGCCTCTGAGTATCATGAAAAAGAATTATATCACCGGGCTTCACTCTTTTAGCAACTCTTTCAAAAAGCTTATCCTCATCTTTAATTACTGTGTCCTTTGACCTGAGACTCCATCCGATCACATTATATTTCTTTTTACCGGTAGCTCTTGCAAGCGCCGGATTTGTAACTCCAAACGGAGGCCTGAACAACTTTATTTTTCTGTTAATGCCTTTATAAACTGACTCTTCGGACTTTTCCATTTCCCTGAGCATTCTTTTTGAGCTGAAAAAGTCGAAAAAGGAATGATGCGTGTAGCTGTGGCCACCAATGACATGTCCCTCTTTATCCATTTGCCTCAAGAGGTCAGGATTTTTCTCTGCCTTCTCCCCAATACAGAAGAAGGCTGCCCTGATATCTTCTTTTCTTAAAAGGTCGAGCAGGGAAGGAGTGATTTCATTATCGGGTCCGTCATCAAAAGTCAGTGCCACTGATCTCTTATCCATATTGGCTGAACACATTGTTTTGAAAAACAAGCCTGATCTTATATTTGCTGAGCCCCAGGCCAGTAAACCAATAAATGCAAGAATAATGCCAGCATAGATATGGAAAGGTATATGCATAAAAAAATCAGCTATGGCAATTGATATCAGAATTACGACGAAGATGATAAAGATCTTTTGATATCTCAGCATGATGAAACCTGGATAACGGAATGGTTGACATTTCTCAGATGATTGTAGATCAGTATGTTCCGTATTGCTCCAACCGGTTTACTGTCAAGTTTCATTATGTCCGGAACATGTTGCTCCCTGATTATACCTGCTGCCATGGCCAGTGCAAAGGCTGAAGAAGTATCGTATTCCCCGCAGAGATGCTTATAATAAGCCGCAGGAGTATTAACGAAGATCCCACTCTTCAGATGGTTATAAATTTCGTCTCCCGGCGGATTACCATTAATACCCAGTATTACCAGGTCAGGTTTGTCAGTATCTGTGAGCTTCTTTTCAATCTCCCTCTGACCTGCAGGCTTCAGAAAGGTCTGTAATGACCTTATCCTGGCGAAGCTTTTTTCATTCTTGGTGCGGCTTAATGAAAAGAATGTGGTTCCTTCACCGGCCAGGCTTCCCCGGCTTCTGTAATCTTTCAGGTGAAGATTATTGACAGGATCTTTCTTCCAGAATCCAAGTCTGTCGGTAATTGTAAACAGATCGGGCGTCAGCTCATCGAGCGCACCAACGAGAATATCATTTGCCTCTTCTTCCTGGAGCATCATTATCCCGTCGAGCAGCGCACTCTCGAACGAGAAGCCTCTGTGCCCATAAGTGTTGTTATAGTTTTTGCACTTAAGTATCAGGGCTATGGAAGCTCCGACAGTGTTATGTGTCGACTGGATGAAAGGAGTCGGGTTCAGGAGTTTTTCTTCATTTTCGAATATTGAAGCCAGAAACCTGCCGGTATCCTCAACGCAGCCCATTCCGGTTCCTGTGATTATGGCATCAGGATTATTGATGCCGGCTTCCTGAAGGCATTTGATTGCAGAACAGACTCCCATTTTGATAATGCGGCTCATCCTTCTTGATGCCATAGGATCGATAAATGTACTATATTGAGGTTCGACACATCTGAGGAAACGAACATTATTATATTCCCTTGCTTCATGCAGCAGCTTTTCCTCTGCAAAAGTATTTTGCGGGGAGATTGCACTCAGACTATTTATAAATGCCTCCATATCAGCACTTTGAAAAAATCAGACTTGTATTGTTGCCGCCGAATCCAAACGAATTCGATAGTACATTCCTGACAGCTGCATCTTTTCTTAATTCAGTCACAGGGAGGAATCCAAGTTCGTTCATTTTATTGGCGAAGTTCAGGTTTGGCCAAATGCATTGGTGTTCGATGGCCATTACACTGAATACGGCTTCTATGCCACCGGCAGCTCCGAGTGTATGACCTGTGAATGATTTAGTCGAGCTGCAGGGAGGTACAGAATTTCCGAATAGCCTCTCAATTGCATTTCCTTCAGAAAGGTCGTTGTTTTTTGTCCCGGTGCCGTGGGCATTGATATAATCTATTTTGTCAGGAGTGATCCCGGCTTTAAGAAGGGCTTTCTGCATTGATAGGAAAGCTCCGTCTCCCCCCGGCGAAGATGCGGTCTGATGAAAAGCATCGCAGGCATTGCCATATCCGGAAACTGCGCCAAATATTTTCTTCCCTGTTTTTTCCACTATCCGTTCAGACTCAAGTACAAGGAATGCGGCCCCTTCACCCAGCGTGAGTCCGTTCCTGTTTTCATCGAATGGCCTGCATCCGTTTTTATCGAGTATCATCAGGCTGTTGAAGCCATTTATTGTGAACAGGGTAAGACAATCTACTCCGCCCACCAGAGCCCTGTCGAGTATTCCGTTCTCTATGAGCCTTGATCCGACCATTATTGCATTTGCTGATGAAGAGCAGGCTGTACTTATAGTTGTTACATAATCACTTATCCTGCAATACTCTGCGATCTTTTCTGTGCTGTCGCCCATATCATGGGTGATGATATCCCTTAACCGGCCGTGGTTTTTATCCTTCAGATATTTCTTTAAGAACTTTTCAGTCCTGTCCATGCCTCCCACGGTAGAGGCAGATATCAGACCGGTTCTGTATTCAGAAGTATTTTCGATTTCTGCCTGGGAGAGGGCCTCTCTTGCAGCAATTATACCCAGGAGAGAAGTGCGCGAGAAGATTGCCTTGCCGGGAACGTTTGCCAGTTCCTTAAGTTCCGCGTTTGTCTTTTTTATTTCAGCTACCGGGATCTCCTCCTTATGAACGGAATCGATAAGTGTCATTTTACCAATTCCACTTCGTGAAGCCTTCAGGGAGGACAGAACCTCCTTGTAATCAAGCCCGATGGATGATATTATGCCGGCACCGGTTATGAATACTTTTGCTGCCACAGGTGATCACCCCTTTTTGTTTTCCCTTATGAATTCAGCCATTGAATTGACAGAAAGGAGAACTTTCTTACCTTCTTCGGATGTATTGATCTTCAGTCCGTATTTCTTTTCAAGAAGAACTGTAAGCTCGAGGGCATCTATTGAATCAAGTCCAAGACCATCGACGAACAGAGGTGCTTTTTCATCAATATTCTCAGGCTTCATTTCCGAAAGATTAAGAGCTGTAATAATTTCTTCCTTCAATTTTTGAACAAGCTGTTCCATATATTATTTTCTGTTATAAATTGACTCAATTGTTGCCGGTTCAAAATTAGCAATTCCGGTTTCAGTTCTACTGCTTTTTTCAATTAAAAAAAGCACAGATTCAAAATTGTCACCATCAATTTCGACCCATCCGGTGATGCAACAATCAACTATATCATTATCAAATAATTGTGATATATAATTTACCATGAAGGAGGGATTGAATTTCTCCATAATAAAGAAATTGCCTTCACCGTAGAATTTGTGCCTGATGCAGATCTCCCCAATAACCACATTGGGTAAGGTATATACAAAAACAGCAGGGCTTGGGAAATAGTCATTACTGTTTGAAATGGTTCTCTGATGATTACGGTCTGTGTCGAGCGACGATGAAGAATTCATCAGCATAATACCTGTCTTGTCTGCCGGATATTTGTTGATAATATCCCTGCCCTTCAGAAGTATCTCTGCAGCCAGAAAGCCAAGTTTCCCCAGGTTGTCCATTTTATGGAACTTTGGATAAGAGACGGAGAAATGTTTGTATACTCCGGAGGCGAAATCACTGAAATGATCTTCTGGACCTTTATATAAAAGTTTGTCGTCCAGAATAACCTTGTTTCCCCGGATTGAACAGTAACTGGCTATGGTACAGGCTCTTTTCATTTCCTGTGAAATAATATTGCAGCATTGCAACCTCCGAATCCGGATGCTATTTTCATGCAGTTACCTATATCCTTACTGACTGATGCATTTACAATGTTAAGTGGATTTGTAACACCCGATTCACTGAATCCCGCTGTGTTGAAAAGGATACTGTTTCTTATTGAATAAATGCTCATTACGGATTCAATCACTCCTGCAGCCCCAAGGGTATGTCCCCAATATCCTTTAAAGCTGTTGACAGGAACCTCCTGCAAGCCTGCGCGGGTCATTGCAATTGATTCCATTTCATCGTTGTAAAGAGTGGCTGTTCCGTGAGCTGAAATAAAGTCAACTTTGACGGGAGTATTCTTCAACAGCTTACTGATGGCTATGTACAATCCTTCGCCTGTTCTTGAGGGACCGGATATGTGGTTTGCATCGTTTGTTGAAAATCCATCACCGGCAACGATTTTAACATTACCGCATGCTGAAGGGTCGGAAGTTAGAATAATTGTTCCCGATCCTTCACCAAGGGAGAGCCCGTCGCGTGTTCTGTCGAAAGGACGGCATGGTCCGGTGCTGATCGATTTGAACGAGTTGAAGCCTGACAAAACAAATTCAGAAATTATATCGGTACCGTTGATAATACAGTTATCATAGAGACCGGCCTTTATAAGCCGGACCCCGGTTATTATGGCCTGAACCCCGGATATACATGCATCTGATACTACCAGCGGCTCATTGCTGAAATTGAAATACTGCTGAAGCATGCGAGCTGTATTCCAGAGATATAGTCTTTTATCAGATGAATCTGTTTCGAGCAGGTCGATGTTCCCTTTTGTTGTAGAAAGTATGAAAAGTGTCCGTGAATCTGTAAGGTTAAGTTCAGTCGACGACACTGCATCTTTTATGGAACAGATTGCCATCTTATCGAACCGGGTATATTTCGCGGGGTCATCAAATATCGAAAATCTGCCGAGAAGAAGTTTAGGATCAATCAGCGAGGCATAAAACGGAAGGGGAGACATATTCTCTTCTTTCACTATACGGATACCTGTTTCTCCGGCCAGCATGGAAGCTGCATTTTCATCCGTTGTGAAGCCAAGCGGAGTAATTATGTTATCAGCAGATATATAGACTTCCCTCACGAAAAATCCTATTTAGTTAATCCTGACATTAATCCGTTCTTATTCTTCCATTCAAGAAAGAAGGGAGGAAAGGTCAGGAGCAGTTCATGATTCAAATTCAGGAAAACCTGAGTACTTGAGCCTGTTGCGACAATTTCGCTTGTTTTTTCGTTAAAGATTGTATATTTATACCTGATCTTAGCAGCCTCTGTGTCTTCGAACCTTGTTTCCACAATAGCCGTATCGCCGTAAACAAGAGGTCTCTTATAATCACATTCAATGTTTACTATCGGTATGAGTATCCCTCTTTTATGAAAATCGAGGTAATTGATATTGTGTTTGTTGCCAAAATCCTCCCTGCCGTCCTCAAAATATCTTATGTACTGGCCATGCCACACCACACCCATGGAATCGACATCACTAAAGCGAACCCGGACCAGGGTTCTGGTCATTAAATCATTGCTCATCAATAAATATACTTAGTTCCTGATTATCAATCCTATGTAAAGAAAATTGCAATGACTCCATGAATAAGGGCAAAAACCCCAAGGGAGATGCCCATGTATTTATGGATCTTGAAAGGGACCTTAATAATTTTCATCCCGCCTAGGATCTGAACCAGTACAAGGACGAAAATTATTATTCCTAACGGTAATATAAGCTGATACATAGGATTGATAATCAGGAACTAAGTATATTTATTGATGAGCAATGATTTAATGACCAGAACCCTGGTCCGGGTTC
>JAPLDY010000084.1 GCA_026391595.1 Bacteroidia bacterium | reverse complement strand
AACCGCTCACATCAGGATATGGGATGAAGTCTTCGCCGGTAGTAACATTATATGAGAAGGCACTCCCACGGACAAGCACCATGTCGGAAGGAACATTTACAGCTTCCTTTGTGGTGACTTTCCTGGTAATCAACCATGGTTTGCCGCCCTTCAGGGTAATTACATTCTCATCCATCAGAATTTTACCCTCCACAAGCTGAATTACTATCTTACCCTCATAAAATCCGAGCAGGTCCTTTACTCTGAGAACCGTATCATTTTTTATTCTTAGTTCCTTGCTGGTACTCTTATAAGAGGGATTACCTTTCCAGAGAATTACCTTTCCCTTTCCTGAGGAACCGATCCTGATTGAATCTCCATGAAGGTTTGACCTGAGAAGGTCAGGAAACTCTGCTATGCAATCGACAGATCCTTCTCTTCTGGTTCCGGAATAAATAGATAGCCAGCCATCTGCCCTGGATGAAATAAATTCTGTCCCGTTTTCATTTTCAGGTATGACGTTTTCATGGTTCCAGAGTGAAACATAATGCTTCTCTTCAGAGTGCTTGATCTTAAAAAGTCTTCCTGAAAAACCTTCCGGTCTCATATTGAGTACCGTAAATATTTTCTTGCTGCCCGATGTCCATTCATTTACAAAGACATCATCAACCTGTGTCCCGATAAGCGGAGTCCAGTTCACATCGAGAAATGCATCGTTGTTTTGTCTTAATATAAATGTTGTCTGCGCCAGAAAATCAAGATCAGAATCATAATGTTCATCTCTCCCACCCGGTCTGAACATATTAAGTTCTGTTCCATATCCATTAAAAAAGGCAATAGCGATTTCGCGGTGGATTATATCTTCACCCACATCAGCAACCCTGAAAATGGAAAAGTCGGGTTTGATGAGCTTATTGAGATTAAGTTCCGGGCTGTAGAAAATTGCATTATGTACACGGCCAGAAATAATACCTGGCATGTCTTTCGTTATTGCCATTCCCTCGGAGAACATTACCACTCCTTTGCGGACACTGTCGGCAGCTGCCTGAAGCTCATAGCTTGAGCTCCCTCTGGTATCGAGGACAACACCATCGGCTTCAGTTTCTTCAATAAGCTTAGCCATACCTTTATAATGGTCTTCCTTTCGGGTACTGTTATCCCAGGGGTTGTATGCGATAAAGAATTTTGTGCCATAAGGCCGCGACATTCTTGCAAAGTTGCGGAGCTGTCCAGTGCCACCCGGCAGATCCCTGTAGAGATCCCACTGGTTTCGCTCATCAAGTCCAAGACGGGGCCAGGTAGGCCATATCCCGAATACATCGATAAATCCGAATCTTTCTATTCCTTTCCTGAGGTAATCACCATAGGTATATTTGCCGGTCTGCCTGTCATAGAACTCCCTGTCCCATGCCATCTGCAAAATAATGAGGTAGCTTTCTCTGATCCATGCAAGATCGCTTCTTTCATAAAGAGTATTGTCAAACTTTTCAAGATCGTACAGATACTTATCCCTGAACATAAGACGGAGTCCATTCTGCCATTCACCTGTATAGATCTCAGCATGCATTAAATAGCTGACCGTCGATTTGGGAGGCAGAACGGTTTCGTATCTTCGCTTTTGTCCTCCTTCAGTCTTCTGCCTTCTTGCAATTGCACAAACTGACAGGTTATCGCCAACAGTAATTGATGAATAACCCATTTCCCAGGCATTATCCGGAAGTATTACCCTCAAAGGCCGGAAGCCTGGACGGAAAAGACATGCACGAGCCAGATCAGGCGGACCATAGCCAGTAATATAAACAGAAGAAATATTTTCTCCGAATGGTACAACATTGCTGAGGACAACCGTATCTGATCCTGTATTTTCAAAAACAATCTCGCCTGTCCATCCACCTATGTTTTGTGCAGGGACAGTGAAAGTGACTTTCATTAAATCTGCAAAGATCTGCTCATACCTGCCGGATTCTCCTTTGGCATTTGCTCCACCTGTATTGTATTCTTTATTATCAACTACAAATCTGAATACAGGTATAGACCGGCTAACGGTAATCAAACTGTTATCTGACAACGTAAAACTTCTGAAACCAATACCCGCGCTTCCATCAAGACCAGCATTGATTATTGTCTGGGAATGTGCTGAGACCGATATTAAAATAAGTACTGGTAAGATGAGCCTTAGCACTTTTATGGATACCCCGGATGAAGCTGTCATATGTTTCGCCATAAGCATTTATGAATCAGATTTTACGTGCAATATATAACATACAGGACACTAAAAAAATTGTTTAGACGTTTTAATGCATGCAAGGCGTGGCATGACCGGTCAATTTTTTTATTAAGCAAATAAATTGTATTTTTAACTTCTTGCCAAAAGCATTATAGCCTGATGTCTAAAATTGCGAAAATATTACAATATGTGTTGATCTTTCTGCTTATTGTCCTTGCGGGCGGATGTGCATCTTCAGGTAAAGGCTCAAGCAGAAGCGCTTGGGAGAAGAAAAGGAGGACAGCAGCCAGAACCAATACTGCCACTGTAGGAAGAAATAAATTTTTTTATTCTACAAACTATCAGAAGAAGCTGGGCAGGACCTTTAAAGGCAAACGATAGTTTCATTCATCACAGATCAGGTTTAGACCGTCATAAGCAAGCATTATTCCCTGAGGCAATTCTTCGGAGACTAAACTATGCAGACCTATCTGATGGCTCATATGTGTAATGAATGCTTTTCTTGGTGATATTTCATGAATAAAATCTATGGCCTCACGCAGGCTGAAATGTGAAATGTGTTTCTCTTTTCTCAAGGCATTAATAACCAGGCATTTAACTCCAAAGAGTTTTTCCTTGCTGTGCTCCGGAATATAATTGGCATCAGTGATATAAGCAAAATTACCGATCCTGAATCCAAGAATCTCGAGGTTCAGATGCCGCACCCTTATTGGAATAACGTCGATTCCCCTGACTTTAAATCCATATTCAGGAATATCGTTAAGACGCATCCTGGGGATTCCAGGGTAGTGATGCTCAGCGAAAACGTAAGAAAACTCCCTTTTAATTGCTTTCTGAACTCTCTCTTCAGCAAAGATGTCGATTGCATCCTGGCTTTTATAATTAAACGCTCTCACATCGTCCATCCCTGCAATATGATCCTTGTGTTCGTGTGTGATGATTATTGCATCCAGTTTCTTCACATTCTCACGCAGCATCTGCTGACGGAAATCAGGACCCGCATCGAAAAGAAGCGTAACACCCTCAACCTCAACAAGAAGAGAGGTCCTGAGGCGTTTGTCATTCGGATCATCAGAAAGGCAGGTAGTGCATTCGCAGGCAATTACAGGGACACCCTGGGAGGTGCCGGTTCCAAGAAAGGTTATTTTCACCCGTTTAATATTTCCTGACAAACCTATATTAAAAATCTAAAACAGCCAACTCTATACCGTTTTTTATTGATGCTGTTATTTTGCTATATTTGATAAAATGAATTTTCGTGAAAGGGCGAATTTATCTCATACCTGTTACACTTGGCGGAGATGATTATTCCGCTGTAATCCCTGACAGAACGATTGAAATAACAAAGAGACTCAGGTATTTTGTTGTTGAAGATATACGCAGTGCGAGAAGGTTCCTGAGGCTTATTGACAAGGGATTTCCAATCGATTCCACAGTTTTTTTCGAGCTTAATGAACATACAGCCTCGAATGAAATCGAAAGCTTTCTCGAGCCTGCAATTAGAGGAGACGACATGGGATTGATGAGTGAAGCCGGACTGCCGGGCATTGCAGATCCCGGAGCATTGCTGATATCTCTTGCCCATCGCAAAAGGCTGGTGGTAACTCCGCTAACAGGACCGTCGTCTATTATATTGGCTTTGATATCATCAGTATTAAACGGACAGAATTTTTCCTTCAATGGTTATCTTCCCGTAAAGCCTTCAGAAAGAGCAGCAAAGCTTAAAGAAATTGAAAGAAAATCACGGGAGGGCTATGCACAGATCTTCATGGAGACACCCTACCGGAACCAGAAAATGTTCGAAGCTATATTAGCCACATGCAACAGGGAAGCACTGCTTTGCATTGCGGCAGATATTACCCTGCCTGGAGAATCTATAAGGACAATGAGTATCTCAGAATGGAAAAATAACATTCCTGACCTGAAGGACCGGCTCGTTGTTTTTGTCCTTCAATAAGTTTTTATAATACCTGATTTTGCTGTGCGGCTTCCTGGCTGCTGACTATACTTATATTATATACTACCACCGATCTGGAAGGGATTTTTTTCCCGTCACCCAGAATTCCCCAGGCAAGGAAAGGAGGTATTATAAATACAGCTTCAGCCCCTGGTTTGAGCATTTTCAGACCCTGGTACAATCCGGATTCTATTCTTGATTTGCCCAGGATAACCTCCATTGGACCTGTTTCTTTCGAAGAGTAACAAAATGTTCCATCAAGAAGGCTGCACTCATACTCTATCACTATTTTGTCGTTGTCGGTCAAATATTTGCCAGTGCCCTCCGATTTTATCATATACCATAATCCCGACTGCGTCTCAGTCATTTTCAGATCCTTCCTGGCAATATAGTTCTCTATCCTTTCCCTGTCTTTCATTACCATGTACCTGTTCAGATCTGCAAGCTCTTTTTTACCGGGTCCTTTCTGCGTGGAGGATTTTTCATGACCCGAATTGCAGGATATAGTCACCAGCGATATTAACGCGATAACAAATAATCTCATTATCATTTCTTAGCTGATCTTGTTGAGGTTATCGAAATTTTCTTTCAGGACTTTCAGAAAATATTCTATAGTATTTCCGAGTGTACCAGGATACTCTCCTCCTGAAGCATTCAGATGTCCGCCACCGTAGAAAAATTTCTTTGCAAACTCATTTGAAGGAAATGTGCCTTTGGACCGGAAAGAAAGTTTTACAAATCCTTCCTTTTCGATAAAAAGGACCGAGAAGACTATTCCGCTGATAGAAAGAGGCATATTGACAAAACCTTCGGTATCTCCCTTGACATAATTGTAAGATGCAAGCTCGCTTCTGGAAAGGAACATGTAAGCAGTCTGGTATTCAGGAAGAATGACCATTTTTTGATTGAGTGCATATCCCATCAGCCGCATTCTGTCAGCGGAAAAATTATTATAGATCAGATTCTGGATAGTACTCCTGTCGATCCCGGTTTCAAGCAGATCGGCAACTATCCTGAACGTATTGCCTGAATAAGCTCCATGTTCGAAATTGCCTGTATCAGTAATAATTCCCACATAAAGTGCTTCTGCATAAGGCTTGCTGATGAATGGTTTTTCGTTAATATTTGTAACTATCTGATATATAAGCTCAGATGTCGAGCAGACGGTAGGATCAGAAATCAGAATATCGGAGAAGTTATCCGGATTGAGGTGATGATCGATTACAGCTTTTTTAGCCTTTGATGAGAGAACATGCTTTTCGGCCTCACCCAGCCTGTTCGACTGATTGAAATCAAGCATTACAATAAGGTCTGCTTTTTCAATAAGTACCCTGCATTTTTCGCGTTGTTTAATATAGACATTGATAAGATCGGCTCCGTTCATCCATTTAAGAAACTCCTGAAGGTTATTCGGAGCTATCATGTCAGCATTTTTACCAACCGACCTGAGATAGTGATATATTGCCAGTTGTGCACCTATCGCATCTCCGTCAGGATTTATATGGCTGATAAGCAATATATTATCTGAGGTTGTAAAAAGCTTTGCTAATTCTTTTGTATATTTGAATGATTCAGGCACTTTGAACGCTTTTACAAGTGGTCAAATATAAGTAATATTCCTGAAGAGAAGAACCTAATACAGAATTACTAACACCATTTCTATGAACGAAAATATTACTTTTTCGATTATAAAGCCAAATGCAGTAAGGACAGGAAAGACAGGTCCGATACTGGCCATGATCAATGAAGCTGGTTTTGAAATATCAGCTATGAAAATGGTAAGGATGACTACCGGACAGGCCGAATCTTTCTATGCTGTCCATAAAGGTAAACCATTTTTTGACGGGCTTGTCGAATTCATGACGTCCGGGCCTGTTTTTGTAATGATCCTCAGGCACGCAAATGCAGTGGAAGAATTCAGAAAGCTTATCGGGGCCACTGATCCCAATAAAGCTGAACCAGGTACGATCAGAAAGCTCTTCGCAGTGTCAGTTCAGATGAACGCAGTTCACGGATCCGACAGTGATGAAAATGCTGATAAGGAAGCCGGTTTCTTCTTTTCAACATCTGAGAGATTTTGATTTTGCTCAAATCATAATTATTTATTTAGTATAAACTTTTTATCCTGCTTTGTGTTATTAGCTTTGCAGGATCTTAAAATAATTATGGACTCAAGAATCATTACAGATTTTTCTGACAGGAAAACCCTCGAGAAATACTCATCAGCATTTACCCTCTCTGATATGGAGATATTTATCTTCCCGGACCTCTTTTATCCCCTGGTGCTGGCAAACATTATATCACCAATACTTTGGTCCTGGAGAGATGATCCGTGGTTCAGCGGCATTGAGAAGAAAGGTTTTACATACAAGGCAAACAGGATAAAGCAGTATATCATTCAGAACTATATATTCAACCTTGACCTTTCTACATGGGGTCTCACAACCAAGGGCAGGGAGATTGGAAGATTCCGGGATTTCTTCGACATGGAGCTTCTGAAACAATCAAATGCCCTTTTCGGTTATGAGGGCGATAAATATTACTTTGATATTGATATCAGGAAACATTTTGGTTTGGATAAATTCAATTCAGATGTCATCCCCTACTGGAAAACAGAAACTATCGAGGCGATGACTGCCTTCAGGCACAAGGAGAATTTTACTACAGGAGCCGGTGAATGTGTATCCCTTTCATCGCTCTATGCTGCTGCAATGTTTGTTGTCGGAAGGATACCACTTGAAAAGATATTCCTTATTGCCACACCTCTGCATTCACAGAATTTTATTACCGAAAAGGAGGGCTTAATCACGAACAACAGGAGGATTGTAACGAAGAACATGTGGTTCAATGGGACCTCCCTTTCAGAAAAAGCAAGAAGAGCCCTTGAGAATGAAAAGGTTACAATCGTCTCCCATATTTCAGGATACATCCATACCTTATATAAAGAAGCAACTATCAACAGGAAAGAATATGATTATTTTTCCGCCAGCCTGAGAGAATTCCTGACAGCAGACCTGACAAATCTTATTTTTATAAACTTCCTCCGCTTCAAATCGAAGTACAAATCAATGTTCCAGTTTGAATGTGAGTGCACAGGCAAGAATAGATATATATCTCTCGAAAAGCTTTTCGAGTATGAGCATACCAGTAAATTCAATGTATCGGCTGAAAACAGGGCACAGCTGATTAAGGAGATCGAAGGTGAAGAGTTTGATCTTAGTCCGCTTCCTGGAAAAATAATGCTTAACGATGTCGAGAAGGTAATTGATAATAACCAGGGAAAAAATCTCGTTGAGATCGAAAAAGAGTTTTTCAAACTGAATGGCCAGATACCAGTGGAGACGATCAGTGAAATGTTTACCGACCTGGCACTTTTCATTTCTACTGATCCTAAGATACCGCAAAGTGACAAAGAGTATACAACCCCTGCCATTCCTGTCATATCAACCGGCGACAGCAGACATGACATTATGAATGCCATACTTGGGAGTGTCGCAAAATCCGAATTGTCGCTATTGACTCTATATGTGTACAGGCAGATGGACAAGATAGACTGGCTCCCGTTCATTAAGGCTGCAATTGACCGCAATCCGGTATGTTTTAATGACTTAAACGATAAGAGCCTCGAGGATATATACGTGATAATGTCGGCATTGCCTAATGAATCGATCTACGACTATAAGAGGCTTGCCCTTCCCGATGAAGTCTGGAATTTCAGAAGAGGGGATGGAATTGAAAAAGCTTTGCTAATGGCAGATGTGATCATCAACAGGAACAAGGGAGCTGAGGTGAATCTTAAGATTGATCATAAGAGTGCTTCTCTGGATTATGACCATCACAAATTCGAGTTTACCTCGATAAAACAGTTCAGAAAAACGATCAGGATTTCAGGGAATTCTTTCGAAATTAAATAGTTATTTCAATACAATGTCTTTGATGACTTCAATTCCTGCCTTCTCATTAAGCTTTTCCTTCAGGGCCTGCCTGAGCATCAGAAGCTCATTCCTCACAACCGAGGAACTTAGATGGACATAAAGAACCTTATCTTTTATATATATTTTTGAAGTCCTTGATGAGATAGCCTTTTATTATCTCATCAACAGCATTATTACTGATCATAAACAATTTATAATCAGTATCATGTGAAGATAGTATATCATGCAGCCTGCTCTGGTGTGTGTCGGTGATGAAAATCTGACCGAACTTATGGTTGCCAACCAGTCTGATAATCTGTTCAACCCTTTCAGCATCGAACTTATCGAAAATATCATCCAGCAGTAAGATCGGTGAAATCCCTGATTTACGCCTTATATAATCAAATTTGGCCAGTTTGAGGGCGACGAGATAAGATTTCTGCTGACCCTGCGATCCCAGAGATTTTACTGAATGGTCATCCATTTCCAGAAGAAGGTCGTCCTTGTGAATGCCGATAGTAGTATATTCGAGGAAACGGTCCTTGGTTACCGAATTTATCAGCGCTTCGCTGAAGCTACCCTCAGCCAGGTGGGATCTGTATGAGAGCCTGACTTTCTCTTTACCGGAAGAAATCCTGGTATAGTGTTCCTGAAAGACAGGGATAAGTTCGTCGACAAGGCTTTTCCTCTCTTCGTAAACATAAGCCCCGTATTTTACCAGCTGAGAATCCCATATCAGAAGTTCGTCATTCTGAAACTTCCCAGTTATCTTGAAATCCTTAAGCAACCTGTTCCTGTGCTGAAGGGCCTTGCTGTACTTCAGCACTGAGTCGAGGTATTCGGCGTTATACTGACTGATGATCTTGTTAAGGAATTTGCGTCTCTCCTCGCTCCCTTCTGAAATAAGTGCACTGTCAGCAGGCGAGATCATAACCACAGGATACTTCCCTACATGTTCCGAAAGTTTTTGATACTCCTTGCTGTTCTTCTTGAGTACTTTTTGCTTCTGCCTCTGAAAAGCGCAATAGATCTGGTCTTCTTCCCCATTCACCACAAATGTCCCGTTTATGATGAAATATTCCTCTCCGTGCCTTATGCTTATGCTGTCGATATTATTAAAGAAGCTCTTAGTTAGCGAAAGATAATGGATAGCATCAAGTATGTTGGTTTTTCCTACACCGTTATTTCCTACAAAACAATTTATCCTTGGGGAGAATTCCAGCTCTGTGCTGTCGTAATTCTTGAAATTGGTCAGTGCAAGTTTCCTGAGGTACATAACTAACTGAATTAAGGTTCAAAGGCACAACGGCGCAAAGGCACAACGGGTGTAAAGTTAAGAAAAGAATTGTTAAGTGCTTTTGTGATTAAAGAGATTCCTCACTCCGCGTCACTCCGTTCGGAAAAAGGACAGTGTTCTTATAATGTATTGCGTTAAGCTGATGGAGATTCCTCACTTCGCTGCGCTCCGTTCGGAATGACATTTCCTTTTGTTGGTACCGGGGATAGAGAAGGCGAAACACCGTTGGCGTTTCGCCTTCTCTATCCCCCCTGTCACTTAATATTAATCCTGTCATTTCGAGTCCCGAGGATTCGGGACGAGAAATCTCCCTCCGTTTCTTCTCACTCTCATCGTGGTATACCTGGCGAAGTAAGGGATTTCCCTCTCTTTCCAAAGACCATTTCATCGGCCATCTATGGCCAATAGAGGGATCTCGTTATTACAATCAGAACCTGATTTTATAAAATTTTCCCTTTAATGCTCTTATTTATTTTAAAATAAGCCGAAAAAAACTACTTTTGCGGTTGCAAATTTTGATGTTAACTATTTATTACTGAAATGGCAAAGAATACAAAAGAGGGTAATCCTCAGACTATGAAGAATGTCGAGCAAACCCTGACCGACACGGAACAATTCCTTGAATCACATTATAAAGAATTGCTGATAGGACTTGGTGTCGTTATAGTACTGATCGGAATTTTCTGGCTGGGCAAGATATACCTCAACAAACAGAATGAGGAGGCACAGTCACAGATGTACCAGGCTGAAAGATATCTTGAAATGGATTCCCTAAACCTTGCCCTTAACGGAGACGGTAACTATCTTGGTTTCATAGATATAGCAAATGATTATAAATTTACGAAATCAGGTAACCTGGCCAGGTATGACGCCGGTATCTGCTATCTCCATCTCGGACAATATGAAGATGCACTTGCATACCTGAACAAATACTTGAAAAAGGATAAGCTTATCGGATCTCTTGCTTTAGGAGCAATTGGGGATGCAAATGTTGAGCTTGGCGATCTGGAGACAGGTGCAACCAAATATATTGAAGCAGCTGACTTTGCAGCCAACTCGTTCAATACACCGCTATTCCTTATGAAAGCAGGCGAGATCTATGAATTGAATAATAATTATTCTGAAGCCCTGAAGATGTATGAAAGGATCCAGAACGAGTATCCTGAAAGTACAGAAGGGATGTCGATCGACAAGTATATTGCACGTGTCAGGCTTCTTATGAAGTAAAATGGCAACCGCAAATCTATCTGCCTGCAACCCGAAAAGCGTTCCCGATGCCAGTGAAATGAAATTCGGGATCGTCGTTTCAGACTGGAACCTGGATATCACCATGGCTCTGCTTGACGGTGCAGTAAAAACTCTGAAAAAACATGGAACAGCTGAGGGGAATATTGTTGTGAAACATGTTCCCGGAAGCTTTGAACTTACTCTTGGAGCGCAGTTTCTGGCCGAATACGACGACCTTGATGGTGTCATCTGCCTGGGCTGTGTAATCCAGGGAGAAACACCCCATTTCACATATATATGTCAGAGTGTGACTCAGGGGATAACACAACTTAACCTCGAGTACAACATACCTTTTATTTTCGGAGTGTTGACTACTGAAAATCACCAGCAGGCTATTGACAGGGCCGGTGGAAAACATGGAAATAAAGGCGATGAGGCTGCAGTGACCGTAATCAAAATGGCTGCTCTTCAGCGTGAAATGGAGAAATGATAGCCTATCTCAGTACCTTCCTGACAAAGGCAACAGTAAAATAAGACATCAGGAAGACTCCCATGAAACCCTCAATTGCTGAAATCACCCTTGCTGCACCATGGGGATAATGATCACCATAACCAATTGTAAAGAAAGTTATTGCACTGTGATAAAATGAGCGGGCCACTACATTCAACTGGTCGGTAGTTGAAGAAACAATATCTGCGTTCGTAAAAAGGATCATCAATACATATATAATACTGAATAGCAGGTATCCGGTAGCCATTGAAACGAGAACCCTTGCCGGATTTGTGGCATATAGTCCCATAGCATCAAAGACCAGCCACTTGAAACCATGTGGGATATAGCTTACTATTTTTGTGAATCCTCCCTTTTCCTTCTGTTCGGTCAGCCATGATTTTGACTCGAACCTCTTGAACATCACATAAGATTGATCTTCATCAGAATATTTTCCTGTCTCCCTGAAATTCTCCTTGAGGATCCTGAATTGTTCTGCTTTTTGTCTTAAAGTGCTCCCCTCCTGCTGCATTACAACCTCTTTACATCTGTTGCGTTTCCAGTCAATATAAAGCTTGCCTACAAGGCGCATCCCAGTCAGATCAATTACCTTTATGTCGACGGGGAAATCATAAGGTTCAAGGTCAACAATATCACGGACAATCGTATCTGAAATATCCAGAAGCTGAGCTTTTGCCAAACGCAGATCCAAATAAGTGTTCAAGTGGCACGACTTAAGAGAGAGTGAGTTAAACCTTGATTCATAAAAGGTTACATCGCCATCACCAAATTCAGTCCGTTCAAAACTGATCTCAGTGTCGTCCATCTCCATCAGATTGAAGCTTTTAAGTCCTGAACCCATTTCTGCCTTCTTGAACTGGATCTTACCTGCTTTAGAGGAGGCTCCTTCAAAATTCACTTCTCCATTACCGAAAACAGACCTGTTGAAATTAATCCTTCCGGAGCCAAAATCGACTGTCCTGAAATCAACCCTGCTGTTGCCAAATTCAGTGCGTTCGAACATTATTTCACAATCACCAAATACCGAATAATGGAAATCTACCTTCCCTCCTGCTATACGTGCTACCTTAAAGTTGAATTTTCCACTGTTGAACCGGGTGTTTATGAAAAGAAGCTCGCCGGAGTTAAACTCAGTGTTTGCAAAGCTGACCTCTCCGTTGCCAAACTGGATATCCTGGAAATCCTTTACGCCATCCTTAATAACTGCATTCTTAAAAAGGAAATCACCCTCTCCAAATGAAGATCCATTGAACTCAACATTTCCGTCACCGAAATATGTGTTTGAAAAGATCACATTCCCTTTTCCGAAAACCGATCCTGTAAAAGAGACTCTCCCCTTCGCAAAATGAGTTCCGTCAAAGCTCACCACTCCATCATCTAAGTGAGCATGTGAAAAATCGTTGCAGACCTTTGATTCGAAAAAGGCATTTTTTGCTGAGAATGATTTTATATGAACAATTGCCTTCTTTTCAATATCGTTTTGCCTTCTGTATGACGACAATGAGAAATCTGAAACGTACATATTATCGAGAACTATATCCTTTCCTGCCTTGATAAGGTCATAAATGGCGTTTACTTCAATTGAACCGAATAATTCCGTACCCGTCTCTTTTCCTTCAGCATTTATAAATGTAATTATTGCAGTTTTGGAACAGATTCTTCCATCATCAGAGGTAAATTTTACATTTTTTATCTCTACCCGGTAATCTGTATACCCTGTTGTCATACGACCTGCTTTTTAGGAAACAATAAAAGTAATAAAAAAAATGATCCGCTGAATATCCTGCCTAACGACCGCATAACACGCTGAAAGGACAATAGATACACTTTTTGCTTCTCAATTCCGTCATTATAAAAGGCTCGTTGTTGCTGAATATTATTTTGATTACCGAACCAAGATTTTCAACGAACTCCTGCCGTATTGAAGAATAATCTTCAATAAATGTCCCGCTCAGAATGAGCTTATCCGTCACTTCTTCACCAGGGATCTTTCTTATTTTGTAGACCGAGGGTCTTGTCTTAACACCTGGAACTTCGGAAAGATAAGCTTCACAGTAGAACAAAGTCTGAAGCCAGGCATCAGCGTCCTTTTCCCTGTCATCCTTGAACAGATCGGCCAGGTAAATGATGGAGTCAGCGGTCTTACCTGTTTTGTAATCGATAATCCTGGTTATGCCGTCCTTCTGATCAACCCTGTCTATTTTTCCGCCTGCCATCACCTCATGTCTTCCTGTTCCGGTCTCGAAAGCATGACGGAACGTATATGGTTTTTCAATTGATACTATTTTAAAGGGGGCCGACGATCTGTCAATCTCAAGTATCCTGGAAATGTAATTGAAGAGCACTTCCCTTACCATCATTTCATTTATTGCTGCAAATGACTCCTTTTCCCTTTTCAGGACTTCGTTTATGGATTTGCGGATAAGGTCTGAAAGCGCCTGACGATCTTCAGAAAAGCCATTTATCGTATCTGCATCAACGGTTTTTCCAATAAAATCCTCATATAGGTTTTTTATTGCTGCATGAACCATTGAACCAAGCATGGCAGGATCTATTTCCGTCATCACCTTTTTTGGCTCGCTCAGCCCATTAACATACTGGTAATAAAACTTCATCCTGCAGCTCAGCCAGATATTAATCGCCGACGGTGACAAGGGCCTATTCTTATCTCCTTCTGGGAATCTCAGATGCAGTTTCCTGTTATGGTCAGGCGTCCTTTCAATCCTGTTGCCAATAGTCACCGGATTTTTTATCTCAAAACTAAGGTTCATTGATTCAGGTCTGGAGGATGGCTCATAGTACATCTGCTGAAGGAACCGGCTCCTCTCGCCGCTTCTGAGTCCTTCAGGATTAGAGTTAAAGACGAAAGTGACATTCTCGGCACGGTGCAGAAGCCTGTAGAAATGATAGGCATAGATTGATTCCTGGTGATTCAGCGACGGAAGACCGAATGCCTGTCTCAGACTGAAAGGGATAAATGATGATGAAGCTGTAACAGCCGGCATTATACCCTCATTGACAGAAATCATTATCAGGTTTTTAAAATCGAGGGTCCTGGTTTCCAGGATACCCATTATCTGAATGCCTGACAGGGGCTCCCCTGAAAATGGGACAGATTGCATCCTCAGGATCCTGTCAAGCAACCTTGTCCATGTATCAACTGCAAGATCAATATCAGGACTTTTTGTAATGGCCTCAAGTCTGTTTATTGCGAGTATTATTCTGTATATTAATTCGTTAAGAATACTTTTTGACATGTTACTGCCGGAAGATTTTTCCTGATC
>JAPLDY010000161.1 GCA_026391595.1 Bacteroidia bacterium | reverse complement strand
TATTCAAGTGGCGGACCAGATTTTGACCAGAGGCATTTATAGCCATCAGCTTTTTGATTTTGGGCATTGAGATTGCCATGGACTGCAAGCAGTAACCACGATAAAACAAGAAGAATAGTTTTTTTTGAGATCATCAGTTATCCTCTTTTTCAAGATACCTGTCCTTCAGGCGTCCATTCAGATAGGTCATGAAATCTTACCAAAGATACCTTTTTTATTATTTTACATAATACCGAAACACATGTTTCTGCTGCTACTGAAGTGATTTCAGCATATTCCAGACTTCCTCCGAAGTGTGCAGCGCATTTGCCGGCATTTTCCCATTCTTGCCGAAGACCAGTAGTTTATCATACTTCTCCACTGTCACCTTTGATTCATCAATCTTTCCGGTTTTGTCTTCAACTGCTCTTATGTTTAATCCCAGGTGCCTGGCCATGAAGTCATACATAGCCATTCTTTTTGAAACGCCGTAGTCGTGACCTTCGTTTGCAAGATGAACATTCTCAACGTTTTTCTGCATGTTATAAAGTGAATACACTTTCTGCAGATAAGGAAACTCTATCTCAGGTACATTTTTTGTCCAGTCAGCGCCATCAGAAACAACAAGCATCGGTCGAGGCGATGCCATGGCAGCAATTTCCATATTATATGTCCCCAGGTCGGAGCACGATTGAAGCGGCATTCCGCTTTCGCACGGACAACCGCCATAGTAATATGAAGAGACCATTACCACCGGCACGCTGACTGTTATCCTATCGTCCAGGGCAGTTGCAAGGAACGATTGTGAGCCGCCGCCTGAGGCACCGGTAATACCTATCCTTTTTGCATCGACGAATGGCAGTGAGGTCAGGTAGTCAATAGCCCGTAACGAGTTAAGCGTCTGCATTGTATGTGCCAGACCTGTTCTGTGCATTGCAGTAGCAAATTGCAGCCTTGATTCACCCCAGGCAAATAAATCATAGTTGAATACAACGGCACCCATTCTTGCAAGTGTTGCACAACGGAATTGCATGTCGGGCCGGTAACGCCCGTATAGATTTGTGTCGGGATTGGTGAAATGTCCGTAAGGACAGAGCACAGCGGGGAAAGGACCTTTACCCTTAGATGGTTTGTAAAGTGAGCCGCAGAGGTAAACACCCGGAATAGTTTCAAGTGCAATGTTCTGCACCGTATATCCGTCATATTTTCTTGGGGGTGTTATAACAGGATTCATTTCAGTCTTCTTTGGGAAGGGGTTGAGCTTAAGCTGCTCAAGGAAACATTTCCGAAGCTCAGTTTTTCTCAATTCCCATAGCTGAACATCAGGATATGCTGCAAGCAGCTGGGCAATGTGCTTTTTACCCTCTTCCACAGGACGCTGATAATATGTGAACTTACTTACCAGGTAAGTACCTTCACCGGTCTTTTCATAAACCATATCGAGCGGCAGGAGAATGTTTGTAAGTGTAGCTTCGGTTTCTGTACGATATCTCCAGGTAGGATACGTCACCACAACATCCTTTACAAGATTTTCACTGTACTGAAGATCTATTTTGTAGCGCTGTTCAATCTCGGTCAGAACTTCTTTCAGAGGCTTTTTGTTAACATCTGATGGAAGTTGAGCTGTGGTTGTCTTAAACATTGCAACCAGAATTAATAGTAATAGTAATCTTTTCATTTTCTTAGTATTATATCGTTCTACCTCTGTGGAACTCAGTGTAACAACAAGAAATTAAAAACTTACACAGAGAGACACAGAGGAGACACAGAGAGGCACAGAGAATTAAATTATTTAAAACTTATATCTGCAAAGCCTTTGTTCTTAATATTAGCGTCTTTCTCAGAATTACATTTAATACTGCCAACCATCAGGTTCTCAATTGTCAAAGATATCCTGTGAGTATCATCAAAACCTGCAATTTCCGAGGCTTCTGGGAAAGGATGCAGGAATGAACAATCCTTAACGAATATCTCACTCATGGTGCCTGTTTTGCTGCCGGGATCTCTCTTTGTTATTGTGAAGTTCATCCAGCTCTGCTTTGAATCAGGGAAATTATCCTCAAACCTGTTGTTGATATATCTTATTCTTTCGAATGTTGCACCGTCAGAACAATATAACGACATACCACGGTCAGATTCAACAACATCGTTATTCTCAAAAAGAATATCTTTCATCAACTCTCCCCTGCTCTCTGTTCCGACTTTCAGTGAAGATTTCTTTGTAAGAAGAACACAATTCCGTACGGTTATACTTTCTGCATTCCTGAGGTAATCAGATGAACCTGTTGTTTTTATGGCAATATTATCATCGCTGCAATAAGCGAAGCAGTTTTCAATAAGTACATTTTTTGAAGCATCGGGGTCAAAGCCGTCGGTATTTGACAGCTCAATGTCATTCAGCATTTTAACGTTCCTGATAGTCACATTTTCCGAATAAAGGATGTGAGTATTCCATGATCCGGGGTCGCGTACAAATATTCCGTCAACGGTTACGTTTCTTGAATTCAAAACCAGAAGAAGCCTCATCCTTGCTGTGTCGGCATAAGTGTCGCGGAGCATCCTTCCGTTACCATCGATGATCCCGCGGCCTCTGATAGTAACATTCTCAGCATCCTTTATCCTGATAAAGCTCTTTGGTTTTATATCATCCCTGAAATCGAAATCCCTGATATCATTAACTCCCTTGATAAGAGCCCCGGCACACAGATAAACATTAGTATTTGAAGATACTGAAAGTGAGCCTGTTTTATAAATACCTGCAGGGAAAACAAGTGTATTACCGGTTCCGGAAATATTATTGAGAGCCTTCTGGATGGCCTCCGTCTCAATTCGTATTCCTTTATTGTCGATTCCGAGGTCAGTAATTTTAATTATATCTGCCGCTGGTTCAATATCAGGAGAATCAGCAAAAATAAACAACTTATGTTTATTGTTTATCCTTATAACATAATAGCCAGGACCCGGGAGAACAAATGAAGTTGCATTCTTTCCTGAAACAGGTTTGATACCGAACCTTTCAGGGCTGACTTTTATTTCAGACATAACCTCACTGCACGAAAGTGAAACTGAAAAAGCACGGGTGGAAACAATATGCGCATAATGGTAAGTCTTGTATTGTTGTGTAAATACCTCATTCCCATTGATCTTAAGGGAGAAGATTTCACTTTTTACGCTTCCTTCGGGTATAGGGTAACCTTGTGTTATAATATTTATGGCGACGGGCGATGGGCGACGGACGACGGGCGATCCTTTGCCTGACGCCTGACGCCTGATGCCTGATGCCTTTTTCATTACAGGCAAAGCTTTATCCATTGTCATTTCATATGGCAATTCCCATACTTTATTGCCCTTTTTATTTGAGAAATAAAGATGTGACTCCGACAGCTTATCAGCATCGCCGTCGGCCCAGTATGCATAAAAATCCTTTTGTGCATTCAATGGCCTCCTGACATATGAATTATTACGTATACTTTCCGAGGTAACATTACGTATCTTTTCCCAGGTAACTCCCTCATCTTTGCTTATCCACATTGCTATCTCACCGCCAGCTCCATATCTCTGAGGACCCGGTTCGGTCGGTCCGATTATTCTCCAGCAGTTCTTCTCAACATAGAGAGAACCCATATCATAGTTATGTGTCGACTCGCACACCTTGTGATAATTCCACTTCTCATTTCTCCAGTGGATAATCATCCATTCACGCGGATCGCCTCCGGGCCCGGGTCTGAAATCGTTGCTTATTATTGCAAGTATAACAGGGTTTCCCTTTGAATCAAAATTCAGGTCGTTGATATAAACCAGCTTGTGTTCAGCCTCAAAGTCCTTTACAAGTGCCTCATTATGAATATCCGACAAAGGAGGCTTTACTATTCTGCCGTCAACAGTCGTCCAGGTCTTTCCCATATCGGTTGTCTGCACGGCATAAATGTTAGTCCGCTTATCGACGTTCCCTCCGGGATGGTAATTAAAAACCGATACCAGCTTTTCGCCATGTATATTAGTTACCTGGTAATGTCCGCCAAGTCCTGCCAGTTTCTGATCGGGAGCCCAGTTTTTTCCATCGGGGCTTGTCGACCAGTAGAGTTCACGGCCGTTTGTATATTTGGTAAAGAGATACAGAAATCCTTTGCCCACAACCCACCATGGCTGTGGATACGTCATCTCTCCTTCCCTGATCTTTTCAAACCTCTCAATACTGTAAGGCTTTGTACTCTTATAAATGAATCCGGGACGTCTTTGCATGCGTCCACTGACAAAAACCCAGATAAAGCCCTGCTCATCAAGGGAAAGGACACCATTGTCATGCGGATCATCAACACCCTCCTTGTCGCAAACTATCACAGGCTTTGGGACCGTATGGGTAACATGATCGAAATATGAGACCATTATCAGCAGATGTCTTTTGTCGGATCCCGTCGTTCCGCCATAAATGAGGAAAATAAAAACGAAGATTATTTTAACAGATTTCATTAATTGTTGGATTTAATCTCTGTGGAACTCGGTGCTTCTCTGTGGAACTCTGTGTAACAAAAAGGATTTGGAAGAACTTACACAGAGAGACACAGAGTATTCACAGAGGGCCACAGAGAGGAATTATTCAGAGATAAATTTAATTAAAGGTATAAGTATTGGCTTTCCCTTTTCGGCTGTATAAGTCACCGTTGTAACCTTTTCCTGGTCCCCTTCCCTGCTCTGGGTGCTCACTTCACTGACGATGATATACGGATTCGCCTTACTGATGAAGGTCAGGGCTCTCTGCTTTGCATCATCGCTGTATTTATCAAACACCGGATAAACGGTCGTGATAAGGTCATAAAGTGCGGTCTTATTTGTAATCATTGTACCCTTGGGCCATACCGGTGTGCTGCCCTCCTGGGAAACAATTACAGTTCCTCCTGAAGGGATCCAGTTAATCCAGTTCATTTCATCGCCGGCATTTTTTTCATTCCCATCCCTTATAATTGCATCTGCATAATATCTTCTGAGTGTCTCCTTATATAAAGGAGGAAGTTTGGTTACATTAATGAAACCTGCGATAAGTTTACAATTATTATAATGATCAATGCTGAAATTGTAATCATCAGCAACCATGCGACCTGCATTATTCATCAATTGAGATGAAAAAAGAGAGACCAGTGTTCTGAATTCTATGGTTGCAGTATCAATTGCGGAATTATTCTTCAGTATTTGATCCTTAATGGCAGTTGAATATCCCTTTCTATCAGCAGCTTTAAGCGTGAGATCGTCGTACGACCTGTTTATCTCCTGGGGAATCTCTTCCAGTCTCGAAACGGACAAGTAGGGTTTATCAACAGGGATTCTTCCCTTATCGTCAAGCAGAGGTTCGGTCACAATTGAATTATCGGGTTTCAGTGCCGCTGCTTCGATCTCAAATGATCCGGATGCAAGTCCACTGGCTGATACAGTAACACGGATCCTTCCTGGCTTGCCTGTGGACCTTATGACGTTCGACACCGGCATATCCATGTACCATACCCCCTGTGTTTCGTGATGCTTGTCAATATCTGTTTCATATACCTGCGGGCCGACTAGTGTGGCAGGACCGCTAACCGTCCATCTTACAGTATTAATCGCTCCATAGACGTGGCTTCCCTTTGAGTCAACGATATCTGCTGTAATAATTGCAACGGAAGCCAGGTCGGCAGTCATTTTATTCGATGATCCAGTAAGAATTATCCTGGCAGGTTCTTCTGCCATTACGATCTGTGTTGTAACTGTATTGCCCTCTTTAGTTGCCATTGCGCTCAGCGTCCCCTTCTCTATAAGTATATTATTGAATGTGACACTATGGAAATTTGACTGGTCGGGATTCAGGATACCCTTGCTTACTCCATTAACCTTGAGCTCAACTTTATCGCAATTGGAGTTTATCGTGATATCTTTCTTTTGTCCCAGATATTGCGATCTCCAGAAATGAGGCTGTATGAACACCATTGGCTTGTCATAATATGTTGCCTGCCAGAAGTAATAAGCATACTTTGGTACGCGGTACACATCGACATAGCCTTTGGGATTGACATAAAGAAGGGGTGAGTTCAGGTATTCGCGGTCGGCACCATGATCCTCATAAAGCCAGACGCAGAGGTTGCCTGTTCCAAAGCGGCCGCTTGCCTTAAGCATATTCTGCTGATGCTCTTCCGTTCCGCAGTACTGCTGATCTGAGGGTTCATAGTCTTTGACATCCTTATTGTACCATCCGCGGATAGTGCAACGCAGAAGGTTCTCAAGAGGAAGGTTTTCATCGGTATGACGCACATATTTACCTGCTGATCCGTCAGTTACACGTCTTGCTGTCAGTATTCTTGTTGTATCCTCCGAATTTGCATACTTTGAATCTACAGCATGGTTTGTTTCGTTCCCCATGCTCCAGAACATAATGCTCGGGTGATTACGGTCGCGACGGATCATCTCCTTCATCTGCTGTTCCTGTACCTCCGGTGAAAATGCCTGGTTCTTAATGCTTGGAGACTCTTCGTCGATGATGATTCCATATTTATCTGTCAGGTCATAAACGTACTTATCGTTGGGGTAGTGAGCAGTACGCATGAAATTGTATTTCAGGTTTTCGGCAATATCCCTGAAATCCATTTCAGTTATCCATTCTGGTATTGCATCGCCAAGCCAGGGATATTCCTGGTGGCGGTTGCCGCCATGGATCACAACCTTTTTGCCATTTACATAGAGGAAATTCTCAATGTAGTTCCACCTGAACCATCTGAATCCCAGCGGGCTGGTATAGCTGTCAGTTACTTTACTTCCGTCAGTTACTTCGGACCATACCTTATATATATATGGTGTCCCGGGAGACCACAGGTGAGGATTTTTCACCGGCTTGAAGGTCTGCTCGAACTTATAAAGTTGTTTTGGACTTATAGTGTACTTTGTCCTGAGAACCTGTACAACCTTGTTTGAAGCATCAATAATATATGTATTAAGGATGCAGTTTTTCGGTTGTGAATAATCATTTTTCACCCAGGTACGGACATACACCACACCCTGCTTTTCAGAGACTATTGGAGTAGTTATAAAAGTTCCGCCTTCATGACTGGCAGATCCCTGCATGGGGATATAGAGTTTATCTTTTATAACCAGTGTGACATCGCGGTAAATACCTCCGTATATATCAAAATTACCTGCTGCCATAGGAGGGATCTTGAATTGGTCGTTCTGCCTGTTATTAACAGCTACGACGAGTACGTTATCCTTTCCTTTTAAAAGATGATCGGTAATGTCAAAGTCGAATGATCCATATCCGCCTTTATGATCTCCAAGGTACTTGCCGTTTATCCATACCTTGCAGTATTTCTGGACGCCCTCGAATTCCACGAAGACCTTTTTGCCGATGATATCCGTATTAATCTGAAAATGTTTCCTGTACCAGCCCCATCCAGTCCACCAGTATGGGTTGTCGATTTCCGATGGGCTCTTAATGAAAGGGTGCACTTCCCCCGTTGTCTCGTAGGTGCTCCAAGTATGCGGAATACTGACAATAGGCCATTTTGAATCATCAAAACCGGCAGATTCATAGTTTATCGCCTGGCTCTCCTCAGGGAAATAATTGAAAGTCCATTGCGAGTTTATGTTCTTTTCAATTCGCGGGCTCTTCTGAGGCTGAGTTGTCTTTCCTTTTGACTGTGCAGGGCTTATACATGCAATAAGTAACAGAAGGACAAAAAACTTCTTCATGGGGATAATTTTGTTGACATAAATTTAAGCATATTCTTTAAAAGATTGAAGCGATCAGGAATAATGGAAAGTGGAAAGAAAGAGAACTTTTGACTTTCCGGTTAATAAGAATAAAAGAAAGTGGAAACATTAGGAGATTTCTCGCTTCGCTCGAAATGACAGGCTGAATTGTTGACAACAAGGGAAGAGAGCAGGCGAAACGCCCCGGCGTTTCGCCTGCTCTCTTCCCTATCCCTCCCAAGAATTGTCATTTCGAACGAAGCGAAGCGAAGTGAGAAATCTCCCGATATTGTAACAAATGCCGGTAAAAATAAATTTGTCATTTATAGACGCAATAAAGTAAAGAATAGTTTGAATATTAGTAAATGAACCATAAAATAAGAGCACCGCTCCTTCCGGAAGCGGTGCTTAATTACTTTAATCCTCTTTTAAAGTCCCTCTCCCCTGGGAGAGGGATTTAGGGTGAGGTTACTTCGTATAGTGACCGGGATTTTCATCCTGCCACTCATTTGTACCATCACGAACCCTGTTGCGAAATGTGAGCGTATCGGTGCAATGATATGTATAACCCGATACAGCGTCCGTATACTTGTACTTCAGGAATATCTTCCTGTTCTGAAGCAGCCTGGCATTATTAAAGGTGCACTCGCCTTCAGGAGTAAAATTCTGCACAGTTGTTGTTCCGTCGCTCAGGATAATTTTGTTACCCTTGAGTACAAAGGTCATGTGATTAGCTGCGGCAGTAACCGTTGCACTATAATAACCATTACAGGAGAGAACCTGCGGACTTACGGTTGTAAGTGTCCATATCCTGTTCTCTGCCACCGGAACTGTGGTGTAATATTTTATTGTAGTGTCGGTCTTTGCCGGTCTGTTGATAAGAGCCGAACCTCCATGCCAGTAGTTACCGAACAGCATGTTCTCGTACATTGTACCTACCACATTGTAATTCTTGAGAGGAAGTACCGAGTCAGCATCTGCAGAGGTGATCTTGAACGGCAGGACATAGGTTGAGACTTTTGTCTTGACCGAGTCGTTAAGGAAGGCTACAGAATCAGCCTTTACATCAATTAAACCAGTGTACCAGCCGCTCGGAATCACCATTGTCGAGCTATTGGACAAAGTATAGTGTGTAGTCGGCAACAGCTCAAATGCGGCAACCGGAGTAACTGCATTCTTGATATAGCCCTGTGAGGCAAGCTTCATGCCGGCAAGGCGAGCCGGGGTGATCAGTGAGTTGTCGAGCGTGAAGCCGACATTACGTGTCATCGTGTTATCACTGACGCCACCCATTGTTACTCCCACTTTGAACTTCATACCTTCACCTATAACGAAAGTGCGTACGTCCTGCTGGAGATAGAAATATACGGCGGTGTATGGATAATCAACGATATATTCTTCGTAGCATGAAACCATTGCTATCGAAAGAACAATTAATGCTAGTATTTTTTTCATATCTGTCTCTTTTAAATATTATTCCCATGTAGGCCATCCTACGTTCTGTACCAGCTTATCCATCCTCAGCATTTCATAATACGGAACAGGATTGTATGGTGAAGGAAGAGCTCTCTCCTCAACCTGCCAGTTCAAGTCGTACGTATATGTATTAGGTGCTGTTTGTGTGATATATGCACCATGCACGGGCTGATCGATAACAGATTCCCAGTTACCTTCTCCGGGCCTGTCTCCTGTTGTCCAGCGGCGGATATCATAGAACCTCATACCCTCGAAACAGGTTTCGATCCTGCGTTCGTTCTTTACAAATGCATCGAAGGCTGCTTTGCCCAGTCCTGCAACTTCAGTCAGGTAGGGATCTGCTGCCCTCATAGCCGGTGTAACATTGTCATAAGTGCTTCTTGCCCTCAGATATGCTATAGCAGCCCTTGGTGTCATTCCATAAAGAGCAGTATTGGGATTACCTGTGACCTGGTTTGCTGCTTCAGCAAATGAAAGTACAAAATGTGCCCAGCGGAAGATAAACTTCGAATGGGGAGCATATTTAACAGAAGCATCTGCCCAGTTGACATCCATATACACATATTTCTTAATATGGTAGTTTGTGCGGCTATTGTCTGATCTTGCTCCTGCCACATCTTTGCCTGGTGCTGTTACACCTACGTTCCAGTTTTCGAAGGTATACATCGGTTTGGTAATGTCATTAAGCCTGTTGGCCTTTGAACCGTTGTAGAAGATCACCGAATAGAACCTCGGATCGCGTTTATCGTATGGTTTGGTGGCATCCCAGAGCGGAGAAGCGCCGGTACCAGATATCGGACGACCGTCTTGCATGCCAAAAGCATTAACCAGCTCCTGTGTAGCTCCAAGTTCGCCGTTACCCTGGAAATTGCCAGGATAGAACATACTCTCCATGTACCGCGCGTTGGTGGTAACACGGGTGGAGAATACGATCTCCGGTGAGTTTGGGTTGAACCAGTCAACTTTACCCTGTGGCCTGAAGCTGCTGGTACTTGCGATCTGATCAGTGATCAGCTTGAAGTTGACAAGCTTCATTGAATATTTTGCAGCGCTGTCCCAGCGATTAATGTCGTTGGATGGATTGAATCTCGGGCTGGCATAAGTCAGATAAACATTAGCCTTAATTCCCCATACACCTGTATCGTCGAAACGGTTCCAGTATTTTCCGCCCTGATATGTAAGATCATTTGCTGGGGCAGGCAGGCTTGTATAAAGGAAATCCCTGTATGCAAGAGGCAACCAGTAAAGTGCTGAATCGCAGTCTCTTATGATCTGTTTCACACAATCGTCGTAAGTGGCGCGCGCATAGTTGATTTCACCATAAGGATCCACAACATCGGTAACGATTGGAAAACCAAGCATCTGACCGTTGGTTCCCATACCGCCGAATTTCTGCAGAAGATCCCACTCAAAGTATGCACGGAGGGCGAATGCCTCTCCCTGCAGACGGTGTCTCACCTGGTCATTATACATGGTTTTCACCATGTATCTTGTATTTAAACCGCGGTTGTCCTTCAGGAAAATGTTGCACTGGGAAATTGACCTGTAATCACGGTCCCAGTACGTGGCAAAAGGATCATTCGAGCTTGTCATGGCATTAACAGCATACCTTCGGAGGGTATTTGATGTGCTTGTAATAACAGCATCGTCGGTAACGCCGTCAAGGAATGCACCCTCATTGTCATTGTATGCCCTGTTGGAGTTTCCTACCGAGTAGGCATCAATATTGTCATAGCACCTGTTTATGATACCCTGCACCATGTTCTGGTATTCCCAGATGTTATTGTTGTCATAGTTCCCGTTTGGCCATGGTTCGAGTAAATCCTTGCAAGAGCTGATAAGCAGTGTCAGTGCACTAAAAAATATGATTATCTTCTTCGTCTTCATAATTACCATAGATTAGAAATTAAACTTAATTCCGCCGGAGAAGGTTTTGAACAACGGGTATACTGTTACTCCAGAATTTATTGATTCAGGATCAACATCTTTCACTCCTGACAGGGTAAGAAGGTTGGCTCCCCTTACATAGATCTTTATTGCATGTCCTCCCATGAACTGGAGGTATTTTGCAGGGACCGTGTAGGCAAGCTCAACATTCTGGATCTTAAAGTATCCGCCTTTTGTAAGCCAGAAATCTGATGTTACAAAGTTATTGTTCACCTTATAATACGTAAGCCTCGGATAAGCTACACCGACGTTATCAGCCACAAAGTTGGAATAAGTGTTATCACCCCAGCCGTTCCAGTAATATCCGTTCGTGAGCGCCAGATCGTAAAATGCTCTCCCTGCGCCAAGCACGAACAGATCGAAATCTTTATATTTAAGTGAAAGATTCAGGCCATAATAGAGGCGTGGAGATGAATGACCGATTATCTCCTGGTCATTATCGTCGATGAATCCATCAGAATTCAGATCTTCATACTTAAGGTCGCCGGCATGAAGCTGGGCATCAAATAATTGCAACGGTGTGCCGCTTCCTCCCTGGGCTTCAGCATCTGTCGTAAATTTTCCAAGATAGCTGTAACCGAAGATACCATCTGAAATTTTACCTGTTCTGAGCTGGTAATCATTCCTGTAATTGGGTTCATCATATTTTACCCTGATACCTTTTGCAGTGGTGGCATTAGCTCCAAAAATTACCGTTAAGTCACCGACCTTCTGAGTAAATGCCAGATCAGCACCGAAAGCATTATACCTTGTCTGGTTAAAATTCTGGTAAGGTCTTGTGCCGTTATAACCTGCCACATATGGCATATTACTGGTAGTTTGCGAAAGAGAACCGTCAACCAGCCAGTTGTAATAGTTAAGACCTACTGCCAGCCTCTGATCGAAGAGTATGGCATCGAGTCCTGCGTTTATCTCTTTCCTCTTCTCCCATGTCAATATAGGATTCCCTGTTCTTGAAAGGTATGAACGGGTGAATCCGACTTCTGTCCCGCTTCCGAACCACTGACCGGAAGAATATGCTCCGAAATTATAGACAGTGCCGGTTGTGCCGGATGCGGAGGTGGATGACCACCTGTTAACATCCCACAGATTGGGGAAATATGTTTCATTTCCTACAACGCCGCCCTGAGCACGAAGCTTAAGGTAATCGAGGAAGCCAATTTCAGGCATGAAGTCCTCATCTGTCATAACCCATGCACCACCAACTGCCCAGTTCAGCATGTTACGGTAATCTTTTGCGAAGCTGGAGTTACCGGCATAGTTCATAACGCCCTGGAACTGATATTTGTCCTTAAGACTATAATTAAGGGTCCCAAGTATGCTCCTCTGGCGCTGAGGTTCCTCAACCCCGTTAATATACGAAAGCGTTTGATGGTACATTGCGGATGCCTGCAGATTGCTGCTTCCGAATGATCTTTCAAAATTCAGTCTCTCATAGAACATGAAACGCTGGAAGTAATAGTCCATCAGTTTATAAAGGTCGGTCATTTTGGACAGCGAGTGGCTGCTCTGCTTCGTAAGTATCGTGTCGGTCGGAGTGACATTGACCGTGTATGCCAGATAATCATTGCTCTTTCCGATACGGACGGTATTATGAATATTGAATCCAAAATAGGTTTCCGACTTAAGACCTTTGATCAGGTTGTCTGCATTATAAGTTAGTTTCAGGTTGGAAACACCAGTACGCCCCTTGTCGGTATAGAAGCCCTGACTGACCAGGTTGCCGATAAGGTTATTTGTGTAAATGGAAGTTATTCCATACCATGGTGTTGCCGGGACTGTTGAGGTATCGTTAAATGCCCATATAGGAAATGCTACCGGAGGAACAGAATGTATATCACTAAGAATATCCGGCACTTCAGTCAGCCCGAGGGTTGAGTTGCCGGTACCTTCAGTTGTATAGTCCGAGTCATATCCATAGTTAGGTGCTCTTCGGAATGTAAGGTTGCCGTAGAAGCTGAAAAATGCCTCTATTTGCTGGTTGATCCTGACATTCACATTCTGCCTTGCGGTTATCCTGTTATAGTCTGATTCTGAACCCATTTTGATTATGTCGCCTTCGCCTGCATATCCGAGGTATGAATAATACTGTACGACATCATTTCCGCCTGACGATGACATGTTCACTCTTCTGAACTCCATCGTGTTATCAAGCATCATATCGGCGAAATCAGTATTGGGGTAAGTCAGGTCATAGCCGTTATTCACCTTGAATGCGTCAATTGCAGCAGCAGAGTAAGCCTGAGGCAATCCGTCGGCCTTCCTTGCTATGTTCTGAAGTGTTGCATAAACATCACCTTTAACATACCCGGGCATTCTGTCAACAATGCTGACGCCGTCTTCGATGTCGAAATGGAGCATTCTTTCATTTTTTGCTCCCATTTTGGTTTTAAGGTAAAGAACTCCGCCGGTGGCTGCCGGACCATACATTGCAGTACCAAGAATCCCCTTTATCAAAGTAGCCGATTCAATCTCAGACGGATCTGTAATCTGTTCCTGGAGATCTGCTGGCATATCGTCAATAATTACATACGGCATGCTGGTGAACTTATCGGTTGAACCGTAAGAATTGGAAAGGCCTGAATATTGCTGTAATCCTTCCAGCGGGCTCAGACCCGGAGAACCGTCGGCCTCCCTGATGTCATACATTGAAGATATTCCGGTAAGGCTGTTACGAAGGTCTGTTGATGGATAGTGTGAAAACCATGATCCGTCAATAACCATTTCAGGCCCCGTAAGGTTACGTTTTTTCAACGTGGTAAAAGGCAGCGGCACTACATCATCTGATGTCAGGCCCACCTTGCCTCGTGTCAGAGTAACAGTATTGGCATTGACAACATCAATGATCGGTGTCACTTTTTTGTCAAATTCATAAGCTGTTATAGTCACGGCATCCTCGGGATAACCTTTGAATGCAGCTGAACCGTTGGCGTCGGTTACTACATGGGTAATACCCTCTCCCACAACTACAGATGCACCCGGGATCGGCGCTCCGTTCTCGTCGACTACTTTAAGAACGACGTCGAACAATTGCCTGGCTTTCTTCTGTTTCTGGACCTGCGCGTTGACAGGCCAGGCGAGAAGAGCGAAAATCATCAATAGCCCGGCAAATCTGATTTTTTGGTATAAAATATTATTAAATCTCATAAACTTTCGTTTTATATGGTTCATGTTACCAGACTGGGTTTGATACAAAATTCTTCATTTTCAGAGCATCTGCATTGAGGAACGGCAGATAGTACATACCCTCTTCCCATGCAATCTGACGGTCACCCGGAAGCTCCGTACGAGTATAGACAAACCCATCAGGGTAAGTGGCAGAGACTGTTGTTTTCTGAGGAATAATGGCGTACAGCTTGCCTCCCATGACCTGTGGAAGTATCATCCACCTGCGAATGTCATCATAGTAGTGTTGTCCTTCCCATGCAAGCTCAATATTACGTTCATTCCATATTCTTGGCCTTAAGGCTGCAGTCGATCCGATGAATGCCGGCAGAACATCAGGCATTCCCGATTTTGCTCTGATCTTATTAATAGCCTGAAGTGCAGTATAGGTTGCTCCTGGAGCTGAACCATTTGGCCCATAAGCCTCATTGGCAGCCTCAGCATAGTTCAGATAGACCTCTGAAAGACGCGACAGAACTTCAGTCCATGTGGTGCCGGTGCCCTGGTTCTTTGTGCTGTTGTTATTCCAGTACTTCCTCATGGCATATCCTGTATATGACCTTCCGTTATATGCAGTGGTAAGCAGGTCAGAAGGAGTCGTTCCATTCATAAAGATCGGAGCAGTGTTTGCTGGTCCCTGTGTTCCTCCGCCCCATCCCTGACACGGGCTGCCATTATATATAATATCGGTATATAAGCGCGGGTCCCTGTTCAGGAATGGTTGCTGCTCCTTGTAATGTCCGAGAGCGGTTGCAGCATCCCTTTCTGCCTGGGTATTCAATGGATCGCCCCATTTGGTTTCGTACTTGTCGACAAAATTCTGGGTCGGATTTATACCTGAAGCCGAAGCGTGCGCCATGAAATGGCCTCCCCACATAGTTGCTATCGCTCCGCTGCCGCCTCCCCAGTTCCAGGTCTGAGATCCCATATTCCTCGTCCAGATACTCTCTTCACATACAGTTTTGCCAAAATAGTTATAATGCCTGTCATTTCCGCTGACATCTTTCAGCGGAAGAACAATAACTCCGTGACTTTCAGCTACCTGAATGGCATCCCATGCAGCTACGGCAGCTTCCTGCCAGTCAGCCGTGCCGTTCTTATTGTTAAGAGGGCTAGCGGCATAGAGGAGAGCTTTAGCTTTAAAAGCCTTGGCAGCCATTCCGTTGGGGCGGTACATCTGGTAAGCGTCATAGTCGAGAGACCCGACAGGATCCCTGCGTATTTTGCCAGCCAGGTTAAAGTAATAGTATGCGGAATCGTAGTCCCCGACAATCCTGTGCAGATAATCGTTCTTCTCCATACGTGCAAGGTCCCATGTCTTGTCATAAGGTCCCATCACGTAATCGAGATATGGCATCGGGCCCCAGTATCTGAAAAGAGCCCAGTGATACAAACCTCTCAGGAAATAGGCCTGTCCGAGGAAATCATTCTTGTCATCATCGGTCACAAAATCCTTTACCTCATCTATCCTGCGGATCGCGATATTGCATATTCTTATATCATCGAAGCAGGCGCCAAGGATAGGTCGTCTGGCACCGTCGTAGCATAGCTTACCTACGATTGTTTCTGACATGTTGCCGCTTTTCCATGCCTGGCCTTCCATATAACGGCCCTGGTCGCATGCATCAGTAGTTGAGTTGATGCAATACTTCTGATCCCAGGTGTCAACATATAATGGGCAGCAGACCTGATAATTCCATGTGGTGACCCAGCCGCCGTTATAATATTTCCTGCCATTATAGCAGGCATCAAAGAATTGCCTGAAATTGGCATATTTGGTAAATACAAGGTCATCTGTAAGACCCGATTCAGGGGCCTTATCGAGATAACCATTGAACCACGAGCATGAGGTGGTAAATGCCAGTCCCATACCCATTAT
>JAPLDY010000215.1:533-22532 GCA_026391595.1 Bacteroidia bacterium | reverse complement strand
AAGATAAGCAATAATTATCTGAAAATCAATAAGTATTGACCTCGATAGAACCAGAATAGCATTCTACTTTTGTTGGGATTAGCTCTATCAGCACAGTTTTAGCATTTGAATGCCCGTGATTAACAGGTTAAGTGAAGAATTAAGTTGGTTTGTGTATCATTGATATGTTTTATCGCTTCAGGAGTGCTTAATATAACCAGATCCACACCTTTGCGAACAGCAATATTATATATTTCATCCATTACCGGGAGGCTCGAACTATGGCCCGTCCCGATAATGAGATGCTTACAATTCCATGGGATATTCTCATCTGGTGAGAGTGGGGTATGCCCAAACATACCGCTGTATTTTTTCGATTCAGCTTTTTTCCTCTTTTTAATTGAACCATTATCTATAATCACATCTTTCCCGTAGGTTTCCCCATCAATGGTTATGGATCCAAATGAAAGATCTTTTACTATCATAAAGAATCTCCTTTCCTCCTTTCCTGGTTGTATTGTAAATGTACGAAAAGTACCGGAAAGATCTGGAATTGGAACATAGTGTTTGAAGTAACTGTAGTTTGAAATAGATTAGCTATTTATTTGATTACGTGCACTTTCCAAAATCCGTCAACAATTCCGTCACCAACTTGAAAACAAAAACCCGCAAGACATTGATCTTACGGGTTCTGCGATTTAAAGATGTAGTGCCACCAGCTCCCGAGGAGTCTTATAGTGGTTTTTATAATGGTTTTATAAGATGGCTGTTTGCATGCGTTTATTTAACAGTCAAATAGCCTAATTCCTAAGGCAACGAACTGAATAACCAAAAGACTTAAGATAGAAGTCGTTGTATACATAGGGATAATTGTAGTTTACTCCACGACTCCATGCTTTGGTTATCTGGCTTGTACTCGTGGTAGTACTCCACCAGAAGTCATCGTCATTAATGTTGCAGAACGATCCAGCCTCTTGCCGGTAGCCAGCCGGAAGGGCTGTAAAACCACTCCAGTTGGTTGCGCCATCATTAGGGCTGCTCCAAAGTGATATGCCTGATTGTTTTAGTTTGCCACCTGCTACGTATTCACCACCCAGAAAGTTTGTCAGTGTTGTCCACTCTGCATCAGAAGGTACATGCCAGCCTGTTGGGCAGAGTTTACCGGTATTTACAGTGTACCAATTGTAAATTGCTCCATATGTAGCCTTATTGGTACCTGCATCATTGTCGTAAAAGCAATAACCGGGTGTTGTCAGGTTTGACCATGCGGCTTCAACTGTAACCAATGGAATGGATGTACCATCATTGTACTTCGTGGTTTTCAGGTTTTCAACCATCCAAACCTGTGTGCCAATGGCTACTGTATCATAAATATTGCCGTCAATGTCAGTTACTCCATTGGATGGCGAATCCTCATCTTTCTTGCAACCATTAGTAAAAATTAATACAAATCCCATTAGTATTAATGGGTAAATCCAAATTCTGATTTTCATCTTCATGTTAGTATAATTTAAATAGATCATTTTATGAATTTAAAATTAATATAATATTTGACTATTAGCGTAAAATATTCGATAATCTTGTAAATAGAAAAAATTTATAACGTGCATAAGCCTGATTATGTGCGTGTTGCAAAATCCATCAACGCTTCGGTCAACAAGAAATTAAAAGACCGCTGTAATTCTTTGATTTACAGCGGTCTGCATTTGAAGGTTGTGGTGCCACCAGGAATCGAACCGGGGACACATGGATTTTCAGTCCATTGCTCTACCGACTGAGCTATGGCACCAACTTTTCGGACTGCAAATATATATTTCAATTCCGAGTAAGCAAAATTTTGTTCTTAAAAATATCATGATACTATTCTCAGGAGTCAATCTTAGGCTTCTCAGCATCTTATATTTTGATTTCGACATGTTATCTTGCATATTATCTCATACTCAACACCCCAAACTTTCAGCCAATGCTGTTCCACTGGTGAATTAAAAAAATACGCACAATTGCGTTATGCTGTATTGCGTAATGTGTATTGATTTCCTTTTATATGGCAGTCAGCCACATTTTAAAAAATGGATCCGTAAAAAAATAAGCATTTTGCTGCCTTACCAGGATACCCTCAGCTAAAAGCCTCTCCGTAGATCGCTGAACAGAAGATATTGCATTCAGATTGTATTTCACTGTAAATCCTGCATTGAAAATGTTTTCATTTTCTGAACTTATGGCTTTCAGTACATTCTGCTGATGTAATGTAAGCCTCTCATATTGAGATGTAAAATACTCCGCCTGGTTTATAATTATTTTTTGTATCGCCTTCCCCAGAATAATGTCATCGATACCAGCTTTACTTTCAACTGCTTCCTCCCAGGCAGCCGAGGCAAGATATTGGATATAATGCGGAATAGCCTCACATGTATTTATGATGCCGGAAGCAATGCCTTCCTTAATATCTATACCGGTTTTTTTATATCCCGACTGCAGGTATTCTACCATAATTTCAACGGGAAGCTTCCTGAGCTCGGTAATTTTCCCGAACTGATAAAATGCCCTGTTCTCGCGTGTGAACATATTCAGAAGCATATGCATCTTTGACCCAAGAAATGCATACCCCACATTTGTATGGTGTATCAGCGAGGCTCTCATCTCCTTTTCGAAACTGTCGCCATTCAGTTTGTTTATCTCCTGGAATTCATCAAACACTATTATCCATCCCTTTTTATCAGACAGTTTCTGCGGCAGATCAAACAGTTCTGTAAGCTCTTCAGAACCGGGCCTCTCCTCGAATTTCAGACTGACAACCGGTATTCCCTGTTCATCCACTGAAATAACAGGCCTGATCCTCTTTGTTAATGAATAGAGCTTTTTAATAGTTTTCTGCCACGAGGGCATCTGTTTTAATATTTCAGAATAATAAAGCTCCGCAAAACGATGTCGGGAGGTGACCCTGAAAAAGTCGATATATACGGTATGATACCCTTCCTGCTTAAGCTTTTTCAGGATTTTTAGCATAAGGGAGGTCTTCCCATAACGGCGTGGTGAATAGACTACAAGACTTTGACCTGTAGTTAACCATTTTGAATAGTCTTTCAACTCCTGCTCCCTGTCAGCGAAATAGGGATCATCAACAGCTATACCATATCTGAAGGGATTCTCTCTTTTTGTCATCGTTTCGTGATTAGATTACAAATATACGCATTATTGCGTAACGCAATACTGCATAATGAATATTTTTAAACAGCATGAAAGTTCAATGTCCCTTCTCAATCAGCTGCACCTGAAAATACAAATCTCAGCACCAGATAAAGAATATAATTCATTAACCATTTTTTAATATATTCTTCAGATTTGGAATCGATTTCATGATGTGGTACATTTACCGCCTTATTGATAAGTTACTATGAAACTTTTCTTCCATACACTCAGCAATGGCATCAGACTGGTTCATCACCGGACCGACGGAATGGTAGCTCACTGCGGATTGATCATCAATACAGGATCTCGCAACGAAATGGAGGCTGAGCACGGCATGGCCCACTTTATCGAACATATGCTCTTCAAGGGCACAAGAAAACATAAATATATATATATCCTTACACACCTCGATGAGGTCGGAGGAGAGCTTAATGCATATACCACCAAAGAGGAGACAGCTATCTATTCTTCGGTGCTGAAAGAGGATTTCGAAAAAGCAGTCGACATGATCAGCGATATTTCCTTTAATTCGGTTTTCCCTGAAGAGGAGATCGAAAAGGAGAAAGATGTCATCATTGACGAAATAAATTCCTACCTCGATACACCTTCAGAACTTATTTTTGACGACTTTGAGGAGTTGGCTTTTCAAGGTCAGCGCCTGGGAAGGAATATCCTTGGAACCCCTGAAACCGTTAAATCATTTACCCGCAGGGATCTTGAAAAATTTGTCGCGAAAAACTATAATACTCATCAAATGGTTTTCTGCTCAGTGGGCAATATTCCTGACGATGTTTCATTGAAGCTCTTTAATAAATATTTCGGATCATTCCCTGCTAAAACAAAGAAAAACGGTCTCGGGAAGATCCCAAGCTACACCCCTTCATCCATAACAAAACACAAGAAAACATACCAGAATCACTGTATCATAGGCAATGTCGCCTACCCGGTCAGAGATAAACGCAGGATCGGAATGTCATTGCTTAATAATATACTGGGCGGACAGGGTATGAATTCCAGGCTTAACATTTCCCTGCGCGAGAAACGAGGACTGGCATATAATGTTGAGTCAAGCTATAATGCCTATCACGACACAGGTCTGTTTTCAATATACTTCGGAACTGACAGCCAGAATCTCGAAAAGAGCATTGCTATAACATATTCCGAACTGAACAGGCTTAGAACGACGAAGCTCGGGACTATTCAGCTGAGCAAAGCAAAAACACAGGTAAAAGGTTATCTGGCAAGAGGATACGAGCACTATGAAAGCCTTATGCTGAGCATGGGTAAAAATCTTCTCATTAACAATAAGATCGATTCACTTGAGGAGATCTGCAAAAAGCTTGAAGTGATCACTTCATCTCAGTTGCTTGATATTTCAAATGAAGTTTTTGAACCTTCACGGCTCTCCACACTGATATACAAGTGACCATGAATAAATGGATCGAAAAATACCTGCAGGATTATTCTTCCCCTGAAGATCCGGTACTGGAGGATCTTTACAGGCAAACACATATAAAATTCGTCAATCCGAACATGTCGACGGGACATCTGCAGGGTAAGCTTCTCGAGTTCCTTTCAGTTATGATAAATCCTTCCAACATACTTGAAATCGGAACTTTCACCGGATATTCGGCAATATGTCTTGCAAAGGGACTAAAACCGGGAGGAAGGCTCTATACAATTGATATCAATGATGAACAGAGAGAATTCAGCAACTCATATTTCAGGAAAGCCGGATTTGAAAAAACGATTATACAGTTTACAGGCAGGGCTCAGGATCTGGTTCCGGGCATCGATCAGATGTTCGACCTTGTCTATATTGACGGAGACAAACGGGAATACACTGAATACTACAATATTATTATACCTAAAACAAATCCCGGAGGTTTCATAATTGCAGACAATATCCTCTGGGGAGAAAAAGTGCTTGAAAAGAATTCAAAGGATCCCCAGACAAGGGGTATTATCGAATTCAACGAGATGATCAGACAACAGAAGAATATCGAAAGGGTCATTCTTCCGGTCAGGGACGGACTGATGCTTATAAGAAAGATCTGAGAATGGTCTTGCAGGTCGTGCAAGTCGTGCAAGTCATGCAAGTCATGCAAGTCATGCAAGTCGTGCAAGACCTACAAGACCTGCAAGACCTGCAAGACTGCACGACAGTATTTAATATATGGTATAGTTTTTGATCGTTTAAAAGAAAATAGTGTATATGAAAAAACTCATTATATCTTTTTTGTCATTAATTCTTGCAGGTGCGATAAATGCCCAGTCCTCAAAGACAGATATCCTGCAGAATCTTGAAAACAACAAATCTGTAAACCAGGAACTTAAGCTGACAGCTACAACTAAAGCTGCTACAAGGCTATTCGGAGCCAAGGACGATCTTACCACCGTGATAATGGTTATACCAAAAGGTTCCGTTGTTGATGTGATTGGTTCAGACAGCACATACTTCCATGTCGTGTATGAAGAAAATGACGGCTATATATTCAAGCGCCAAGCGGTATTGGACGAACCGACTGATATTTCAAAACCTGTCATTCAGAAGGCAGAACCGGTCCGGGAGCCGAATCCGGCAATCCAGCAGCAGCAGTCAGGCAGGTTCGCCTATCTCGAAAATAAATATGGTACCGGCATGGCAGCAAAGCTCATCCAGGGCAAGATCTGGAAGGGAATGCACTCGGAAATGATAATGGACAGCTGGGGCAAACCTCAGAATAGCAACAGGGTCATCAGCGGGAATACCGTAAAGGAGGAATGGACCTATAAAAACACCTGGCTCTATCTCGAGAATGATATTCTTGTCGAGTGGGGGCAGTTAAGAAAGTAACCGGCTTCTCAAATCCTGATTTATTTATTACTTTGGGCTCTTGATTGGTTCTCTTAAGCTAAACTATGGCTAACCAAAGGAATCTTGTCAGGATACTCGGCATGGGTTATGTGATCATTTTCGTGGTCGCAAACATCATTGGATCAGGAGTATATAAGAAAATTGCTCCGATGGCTGCCGAACTTCAGTCTCCCGGCTGGATAATAATGGCCTGGATAGTAGCAGGTATCATAACCCTGTTCGGAGCTTTAAGCAATGCCGAAGTGGCAGGACTGCTTGCCGATACCGGCGGCGATTTTGTTTATCTCAAAAAGATCTATAACCGTTTTTTCGCATTCCTTTACGGATGGTCGCTGTTTGCTGTAATCCAGACTGCCACCATCTCCTCCCTGGCCTATGTGTTTACGCAATCACTGAACAGCATTATTCCAATACCTGATATTTTTCCTTCACTGCAGAACTTTTCTCTGGGCGGCGTCTTTTTCCCTTTTCAGGATTTCGGGATCAAGCTGGTTGCCATAAGTCTGATTTTATTATTAACCATAGTCAACATCTCAGGACTTAAAAGCGGGGCAGGAGTCAGTAAATTCCTGTTTTTCATGGTATGCGCCGGACTCCTTGTGATCATTGTATTTGGCCTGAACAGCCCGTCTGCCAAACCCCTGAATCACATTTTTGACAGGACCCTTTCGACCGGGACAGTTACAATTTCATCATTTTTCACAGCAATGCTTGCTGCATTTTTTGCGTACCAGGGATGGATATCTGTCGGCTTCATCGGAGGAGAGGTTAAGAATCCCAAGAAAAACATTCCCAGGGGGATCATAATCGGGACCTTTATAGTTATCGTTGTTTATCTCCTGGCAAATATTACTTATCTCTCGCTCCTGTCTATTCCTCAATTGACGAGCATTAATGATTCAGGTAACCAGATAGCTGCTGTTGAGGCAGTAAAGAGCTTTTGGGGGAACGGTGGAGTCTTGTTTATTTCGCTGCTGATACTGGTCACAACGCTTGGCTGCACTAATGCCAGTATCCTGACAGGCGCCCGCCCCTATTATGCTATGTCCCGCGAACATCTTTTCTTTTCAGGTATCGGCCGGCTAAATAAAAAAAATGTACCCGGCAACTCGCTCTTATGGCAGGGGATATGGGCTTCAGTGCTAGTCCTGTCAGGGACATTCGATCAGCTGACGGATATGGTAGTCTTTGCCGTCTTTATTTTCTATGGTGCAACTTCCCTGGGGGTAATAATATTACGTCGCAGAATGCCTGATGCCCACCGCCCGTATAAAGTATGGGGATATCCTGTTGTGCCTGTAATTTATATTCTCTTTTGTATTGGTCTGTTTATTAATACCTTTATAACTCGTCCACGGGAGGCAGCAATAGGCCTGGTACTGATTTTGACCGGGGTCCCGGTATATTTTTTACTACAAAGAAGACATCAAAACAAGAAATAACCTGATAAGTTCCAGGCATATAAAGCGGGAGTACATTTTAAAAGAAGTGATTTTAAAAATAAATCTGTCCGGCATCGTTAATTTAAAGATGGTTATCCTTCTTTTTGCTTTTGGATTCTCATCGCTGTCTGTCGTTTCACAGAATCCCGAAACTATAAACCTCAAAGAGATACCTCAAAGAAAAGTCCGTAAATATATTGCTTCAAGATCGATTGATCAAATGAATGACTTTTCTTCAATACACGCCAGCTGGGGAAAGGGTATCGATGAGTCAATTTTTAAAGTTATTGAAAAAACATTTTATCTGAAATATAAACTTCCGAATGTCTGGCAGTCCTATTTGCATATTAATCCTTTCAAAACGTGGGACAGACATTCAATTCGATTAGGATTACTGATAACAAAATGTTCAAACTCCGTTATTTATACCCATAGTCCTTCTCCCCCTGATATTGACACAGGCCAGGTATATTTTCTTGACCTGAAACTTCTTAAAGGGGTATTCAATATTCCGGTCGCATTCGAGATCACTAATATCGATTACAACCAGCAGATAATGGAATTCAGCTATATAGAAAAAAATAAATCGCTGGGCAAACAGACTATACAGTTTTTTGATAATGGAGATGGGCGGACCAGAATTGTTCACCGGAGTTATTTTAAAAGCGATTCTCCGCTTCGTGATGATATATTTTATCCTTTTTTTCATAAAATATTCATCAATGAATTCCATAGAAGCATAAGACGACTATCCAGGACTCCCAAACTTGCCTGCCTCAACGGGGAGATTAAGGATCCTCCCTCTAACTCTCTTTAGATAAAAAGATTAAGTTGCGCTGAACAGCGAAGCTTATGAAAAACAGAAGTGTTTCAACAATTGCTTTTGATAATATCAGGTTGATTTGTAAATATTTCACGAGGGTTTGGATCCCAAGATAAGAAAGAGAGCCCAGCAGTACAACCAGTAACCAGTATTTTATGAATGAGAAGATTACATTTGATTCGCTTTTAAATACAATTTTTTTGTTGATGATGAAATTATAATTGCCGGATACAAGCCGCGACATAATAATGCTCATTAATGTACTCAGCCCACTTTTAGTACAAATTATAAATACGATGAAATCCACCAATGCGGTTGATAATGAAGACAGAACAAACCGGAATAAAACGAAATAGATCTTTATTGAATCGAGTACGGGATTGAAGTGTGATGAGCGGTTCTGTTCAATATAAACAGTCTCAACCGGAACTTCCTCGATTGATATCCTATTCTTACCGCAGGAGGCCAGTACATTGATTTCATATTCATATCTCTCACCGTCCAGCTTTAGACATTCGGGTATATACTTAAAAGGGATACCTCTCAAACCTGTCTGAGTGTCTGATACCTTAACTCCAGTAGCCAGATGAAAAACTATTTTGGTTATTTCATTTCCCAGTTTGCTTCTCAGGGGAATATTCCTGTCAAAGCTCCTGCATCCTAAAATAAGGTTTTGTCCGGATTCCATAAGCTTATTCCGGACTTTTATAATATCCGCAGGTAAATGCTGACCATCAGCATCCGCTGTAACGACTCCCTTAAGTTCAGGATAATTTGCAAGAATAAAATTTAGTCCTGTTTTAATAGCCCGGCCTTTGCCCAGATTAAAAGCATGAGTACATACTTTACAGTGATTGTTATTTCTGATCTGATTAAATATCTCTTCATATTCAGTACCAGATCCATCATCAACAATTATAATATCAGTAACTCCTGCTTCAGTCAACCTGTCAATTAAACTAAGCAACTGGTAATCGGGCTTATATGCTGGAATTAATATGGGAATGATCATGAGAGAATGGCGTTTAACGGATTTTAATGAAACGATACCCCTTATAATTAAATATCTCCTGGTATTTGCCAGATTCTATTCTTGCTTCAATAAATTCAGGCATTTGTTTTGAATTATCAGAAGAAGGTGTCCAGAGCAGATACCCGACAGATTCGTTTTCAAAAATCGAACTCGATAGTTCAAGAGTTTCAATTGAACCATCCATAAAATATTTACTTATCTCTGGTAATATCCATAGGTACTGATAGTCAGTAACAATATACTTTTCTATTGGAGTCTGAGTATTGTATAGATACAGCTGCCTGTTTACCTCATCATCCCCTACCCTCTTTTCTTTCTCAATGTGTACCGCCTTAAGACTCTCAAAATCCCATCTTTTATTAAAGAGAATAATAGAGACAATAACTAAAATAAATGGAATTATCTTAATAGTTATAACCAGAATTTTTCTGCTATTTTTCAAGGGATTCATTAATTATTGACGGTTTAATTATTCTCATTAAAATTATGTCAACGCCGATTCCAATTCCAAGACAAAAATAAGGTATTACTATTGCTGCATTACGTAAACTATAGGAAAAGAAAAGAGCCCAGATCAGAGTATAGGGGATTACAAAACAGATGTTCAATAACCGGAAGGTCCTGTCAGTAAAAGAAAACAGGAAAGGGAAAATAAAAATTATAAAGACCAATTTGCTTGAAAAGATATCCGAAAATAATATGCCTGCATTAAATAATCTTTCAAAATAAGAGGCTCCATTATAAATTTCATTTGTTACATAATGGATCTCTGAGGCATCAAGTCCAGCTCTTATCGCCATTTCAGCATAAATATAATAAGGTAAAATAATAACAATTATAAGAGCAATGAAAGAAAGTCCAAACCACAGAATCTTTTTATTAGTCCAGATGAACTTATTTTTTGTGAGAATGAATAATAATAACGGATAAATAAGTACAACAAATATCCCGGCCTGTTTGGTGACTGCTGCTCCACAAACAAACAAAGTACTCAACAGAATATATTTCTTTTTATCAGCTTCCTGATCATCTTTGTTTAACAGGCACAGACAGATGTATACAAGAATTGAAAAGAATGCGACAGGCACATCAACACAGCCGTCTGTCCAGTTTAACCTGTTAAAGCCAAGAAACAGGAAAATTACCGACGAAAAATAAAGAGTCGATTTTTGTTTTAAGCCCAGGATTATGAAGGAGTAAACCTGAAATATAAGAAATAAAGGCATAATTGCTTTAGGGACAAATTGTAGCGGGTATCCGCATAAAACATACGAAATTGACCAGTTGGCAGGAACTAACTGAGGATAATGATAGGTGCTCGAAGGTAATTTGTTATTGTAAAAATCGATTGCCCATCTATTCCAGGAAAACACAGCATCCCACGCATTAAAAATCTTTCCGATATTTAAAATTAATACAATCAACAGATATATTAACAACAAAACGGATACAAGGAATAATCCAAGTTTTATAAAATTATATGCCGACTTAAGTCTGTCATTAAACAACGATTTAATTTCATAAATAGAATCATTAAACATCCCCCCACTATTATCCAGATAATTTCTTTGTCTGCGATAAACAAAAACGCCTGTCAGGATAATGAACTCAATAACGAGTAGAATTATCAGCGCACCTCTCGTATAAAGATTGAAATATGACAGGAACAAGACAATCAGATAGTTGATAATCAGACTTAATGCAAAAGAAAAAACCGGAAGTGACAACACTTTAGAATCATTTGACTTTCGATCTAGAAGAGTTAAAAATATGAATCCCGGGATAAAACAGATCTGAAGAACTGATAATAGCATTAAGAGTCCCATAAAATACAATTGTAAATGACGAAAAATCAAAACCTAAAATATCTCATATTTAATCTTTGATCCTTTGTTTTTCAAGAATCGCAGTGTCAATTTCCCGTAAACAGTAGAATCTCATATTTTGCCTGGATACAAAGTTACAAATTGAATCCAAAAGGCTAAATGTAAAATAATCATTACCAGATACATTTTGAACTGGTTTGTGTTCGACCAGAACCCATATGCTTGAATTGAGTTTTGCATATAATATTTCTTCCTTATAGTCTTTCAGGGTTGAGCTAAAGATTTCTGAAGCTCCGATAACCTTTTTCACTTTATTAATATCCGGATTGCCATAGATACATCGGATCTTGTTAAAATATTGAGATAAAAACCTGTTAGCTTTTGGATTATATTCACCGTATGGGTAAGCAAATGAACCCGGGTTAATACCCAATGAATTAAAAAACCTGACCTCAGGCAGGATTTCGTTATTGTAATATTCATTTAAGGAATGTTTCTCAAGGTAAGTGGACAGATGCGGATGGTTCAATGTATGTATTCCGATTTCGTTACCTGCATTGTAAAGAGTCATGACCTTATTCTTGCAATTTGGGTCATATTTTGGATAATATAAGCTTATGAAAAAGGTAACTCTGGCGTTGTATTTGTTTAAAATGGGAAGCATCTCTATCCATTCGTCAATACTTGCATCATCAAAGGTCAATGCCACACCAGGATCCAGAATAGTTACTTCAGCGGCAGGGTCCGGATCGTTATAAGAGTCATCAAGAGCTATCGAAAAATCTGATTTTTTAGTGCAACCGGCAGCAAGCAACGTAATTACTGCCAAAAAAGAAATTAAATATTCGATTGTATTATAGGATATCCGGTAAATCATTAATTATAAATTCTTTGAGTCAGCGCAGACACAGTTCATTATTTTTTATTAAGGTAGTACCTGTACCTGTGATAGTAATAATATATCCTCCGGTACTGCAGGGGCGTTAAAATACATTTGCACTTGTCGGGTGAATTTGACATGATGTTTGCGACGGAAGGAACGTAGTATCTCCCGTTTTCGTCCCTCATATTGCCAATGTACCTGCAGCTGTCAATGACCTCATTGAAAAGATCCGGGTCAGCATAGGTATCACAGATAAAATCGCCGCCTGACGAGCAGTTATTCTCGCTTGCATGTTCGCTGCCACCAGCGGTTTCATGTGTTGAAAACAGTCCCATATAATGACCTAACATCGTAGTAAGAAAATTCCCTCTTGCATAGCTTTTATTCAGATATATGAAGTTGCTGTCTGCCATGTCAGGAAAATAGGTAAATCCATAACTGAAATAGGGCCCCAGCTTTATAGAATCAGCAAGGAATAAATTTATCCTGTCGTCGACTCCATATTTTGTCAGAAGCTCTTTTTTGAGATTATTGTAAGTTATGAAGGAGTAATTGTAATCATTGACATATTCAATGGTATCAATAAAAAAGATTATTCCGGCATTCCTGAAATAGCTGTTTGCTGCATCTATACTGTATCTGATATCCTGTTGCATGACACCTGCAGTGCCATCTTTCTTCATTATTATATTAACCCTGACCGGAATATTTACTATCGGATAAAGAGAATACAGATCGAAAGAAAAAGAGTTTTCTGCAGCATAATTCATTCTGATGGTATCCAGGAATGATTGAGTTGCCGTGACCCGGTCAGGGATCTGGGCTGAAGCAAGGCCCCTGATCAGAAGAAGAGATATTAAAAGAAAAACTTTTCTTGCGTTATTCATGTTGGTAAAATTATCAATATTCATCCTTATAGAATTTGGATACCTCTCCTACAATCCTGAATTCAGTCCTTCTGTTCAGCTGTCTTCCTTCAGGATTATCAGATCCGTCCCTGTTGGTGTTTGGAGCAATCGGGTTGCGCATGCCATAACCCTTTGCGACAAGCCGTTCGGGTGAAATTCCCTTTGAAATAAGGTAGTTTACAACACTTTCAGATCGTTTCTGGGAAAGCACGATATTATATTCATCAGTCCCTTTGTTGTCAGTATGCGAACCTATCTCGACAATCCCGTTCGGGAAAATATCAAACAAGGGCATTACCATTGAATCAATGACCTGGCTTGCGCTATCGCTCAGCTTATACTTATCAAAATCATAGTATATGTTCAACTGGATGGTGATCTTTGGCAGATAGGCAATAAATGAGGTTTCGATATCGATTGTGTCTGAGCAAAAAATACCATGGGTATTTAACGGCACTCTTTTCTCCATATATCCATAGTTTTTTACTAGCACTTTATAATACTTATCTGTCTCAAGACCAAAACTATAATTGCCATTTATGTCGGTGGTCGTCCGCCCGATCAGGAATTCATCATTTCCTTTTTCATAAGTAAGGTATAGCTCTACCGGCACATCGGGTATCAGGGAATTGCGCTCAGGGTATTTAAGTCCGAGATGATATTTTTCATTAAGGTTGTCGTAGAAATCATAATTAACTGTATTTCTGACAGTTCCCCATGAATATATCTTCACGCATTCATTGATGTAGAATGAATAAATATCGTCGCAGCAGGTGCCGTTGCTCAGGGTCAGTGAGCCAGGACGGTTGGATGAAAAAAATCCTTCCCTGTTGCTCTTCATGATTGAAAAATAATAATCGTCGAAGGAAGAGTTTAAAGGTTTCGGCATTGGAACAGCATCAGTCCATTTACCTGCCGAACCTGTCGACTTGTAGATATCATATCCACCCAGGCCGTTTTTCCTGCCCGTTGAACTGAAATAGAGAGTCTGGGTTGAAATATCGTAAAAAGGAGAACACTCATTGCCCATGGAGTTGACTTTGTTTGAAAGAGAAACCGGATTATTATAAATATCCGTCTTCTTATCATACTGGGAATACCAGATATCCATACCTCCCCTGCCTCCGGGTCTGTCTGAAACAAAATAGAGAATATCTTTCCCCGTTCTCAGGTTCCTGCCAATTGCCGGTTGTGTAGCAGTAAAATCTTCACGGTTGATTGGATATGGCAGCTTCTGAGGCGCCTGCCATTGATCACCTTCATAATGGCTGACAAAGATCTCGCTTATATATTCATCCTGCCAGTTCTTCAGCGACCGGGTAAAATACATGTTAACACCGTCATCCGATATTACTGCATTCCCCGTATTAAAATCCGGATTGTTTACCAAACCTTCAAGAAGGCCCGCTGACTGCCATTTACCGTCAATCTTTTCTGCTTTGTAAATTTGTCTTATAGAATTTATATGCGTGCTGTAATCGTTGAGCGCAGCTCCGTAAATAATCGTATTTTCATCAACAGGCGAAGGCGAAAAATCAATGTCTGAATGATTTAAGCCATTAACCTGATGAGTTATAATAATGTTTCCGTTTGTATCTGCGGCTGCTTTTGCCCACTCTGAATTTACAGTATAAATTACTGCAAGCTTTTTATAATTATATCTGTCATTAATTCTATAGTATTTTTTGAACTTCGTAAATGACTCTTTTGCAGCATCATATTTTTGAAGGTTCATGCATGCAATTCCTTTGTGATAAAATGCCAGTGGAAATTTTACAGGACTGATATTGATTACGGAATCAAAATACTGCCCTGCCTTTTCATAGTCGCGGGTTTCAAAATAATTATTTGCCAGCCTGTACAATAATTTAATATCCTTGCTTTTGTCTTTGTCTTTCGGATCCGGCGCGGATGCAGCTGCAGGCATACACGTCGAATGAAGCAAAAAGATAAATAACAGAATGGATTTCAGCCTGAAATAATATAAAAACCCGTTTATCATTTTTCTGCCATCCATGAATTTAGTCAAGTTTAATTGATGATATAGCATGGCTGATTCTTATTATCGCGGTCATGTCCTCTACCGGTATAGATCAATGATACTTCAAAGGCGCCATTGAAATTTGTCACTTTTGAAAGTGGCGAAATATTCAGGTCGTAACCCAGCCCCAGGTTAAAATTAAGGAACCCGGCTCCGCCTCCAAGAATTAAAGCATCTATATCCCGCATCGGATTCAGACGTATCATAGCTAAAGCATAGATCTTACTTACAGGGGTATTTGATCTGGCAAGCGAATAATTGCCCGAGCTGCCAATCAAAAATTCATTTGTACCTGAGGTATAGCTGTAAATCAGACAGGGGACAAGGTCAATCCTGGCATTTACCGGAACTATTACTTCTGCGTTTGCATTAAGTCTCATGGGCAATCGTGTACCGTCAGAAGAAGTTGAAAATTTTTGCAAAGGCATATTAAGATGACTCACTGAAATTCCCCCTCCTGGCATAATATTACGGATCATTGTCCTCCAGAACAGACCTGCATTCAGATCGAAGTATCTCAGTCTGTCACTCATACCGTTTTCAAGGCTGGGAAGGGATATATCAAAAAACTCACTTGCCTGGTTAAACTGGGAACTAAAGGTCATACCCTCAAGGTTAAAGGATTTGAGAACAAAACCCGGCTGCAATCCTATTGTAATCTGCTGGTTCCTGATTATTCTTGAATAGCTTACAGAGATCATGAATTCATTTGCCGATAAGTTGAATGACGACGACTGATCGTGAAGAATAAATCCGCCAAGGCCGAATGATTGACCGGCAATGGTCAGCTTTTTATCTACCGAAGTACTGAAAGTTTCATATGGGATACCAATCTTTGACCATTGGTTTCTGTAGATGTTCGCAATTCTTAATCCATTGCCCGACATTCCTGTGTTTGCCGGATTTGTTATCAGCGGGGCCGCATAATACAGTGAAAAGTGAATATCCTGAGCCTCAAGGTCCATCCGCTGAATAAAAATAAGAATAAAAACCAGGAATACTAAGCAACGACGCTTAATATCCGGTTCTTTTATCTTATGTTTTATTCTTGTCAGCATCAGGATATTTTAATAATTGGCTTATTTGAGAATTGCAGAATTCATCTTAACAGCAAAAATTCACCACCCCTTTCAAATTCATAACCATGAATAGATTTGGCTTTTACGTAATATTTATATGTATCAATATTTTGTGCATGGCCATTGACATTCCCGTCCCACCCCTGGCTAACATCGTCGGATGTGAAAACAATCTCTCCCCACCTGTTGAAAATTTTCAGGTCAAACTCAAGGATACCCTTAGCTTCAAACCTGAATATATCATTGTTTGAATCTCCGTTAGGAGTAAAAGCCGATGGAGCTTCCAGGTAGAAATCTTTTATTACTTCAATATTAAAATTATCAGAGATGTTAAAACAGCCATTATTGACTGTCACATTGTATGTTGTTGATTCTGAAGGATAAACCCATGGATTGTTGCAATTAATGCATGAGATATTTCGCGCTGGAGACCATTCATAGCTCACATTGCTTTCTGATGTATTGATTGCCAATTGGATGCCCTGACCTATAAATATTGATGTGTCATTCATCGGAGACCTGCTTAGATCAAAAGGCTGATTCACCCGTATTGTTTTTTCCTCAGCTGCGGAACACCCTAATGAGTTAGTAACTTTTGCAGTATAGGTAGTAGTAATCACAGGACTGGCAATGACTGTGAATACTGCAGTGTTATTTAGCCCGGTAGCAGGAGTCCATTTTATCTTATCGCCTGTATTCTTTGCAACACTCAGACTTACAGAGTTCTGTCCGGCACATAATACTGAATCACCTGTAATTGAAAATACCGGAATTGGATAAATTGTGAATTTCTTTGTAAGCGTATCAGCACAGCCACCCGCTTCTTTGGCAACAAGCCTGATATAATGATCGCCGGGAACATTGAATGTGACATCATTAATAACATATCCTGTCGATACCTGCACATTATCGACAGCCCAGCTCCATAGATTTGCATTTAAAGAATTGTTAAGAAGATCCACTTTTGTTCCATAACAATAAGTATAGATGCTGTCACTGCTCTTGAATAAAGCCTGTACTTTTGAAATGTACAATGTGTCAAGTAATCTTATTGCAGTGCAGGTTGGGCTTATAAGCTGGACTGATGGCACTATCTTCCCCCTTGATGTGTACCTGTGCGCCACAGGATTGGCCGTTGAAGTGCTCCCGTCCCCAAAGAACCATTTCCACTGACTGACATTTTTCATTGAATCCAGCCTGAAGGTAACAGCATCATTGTAACATATATCATTTGGTGTAAAACTTACCGAACCGTCCGGGCCTGAAATTGAAATCTTTTTTGAACTGCTTGCTTCACAGCCGTTTAAGGTTCTGACGGTTAGCTTTGTGTTAATGGTCCCCGGCCGAGTAAAAGTGTACTTAACGTTCCCTGAGCTCCTGTCAGTAAGGACATTGGGTCCGAAAGTCCAGAGATATTCCACTGCAGGGCTGTTTATCAAATTGTCATGCACAAAGCTTATGGTTGCCGGATAACATTTCAGGATGCTGTCGCTGGCAATGAAACTGGCATTTGCTTTTTCGACATAGATGTAGTTTGTTTTTGTCAGTGTATCCTGGCAGCCTTCTTTCTTTGCAGCCAATGATACATTGAATAATCCGGCTTTGGTGTACGTATGTGTATTTGTTCCTGTTGATGAGGTGCCATCACCAAAGTCCCAATACAGGTTTGTCAGGCTTGAATCAGCCGGGGCAAATGTAACTTCCTCTCCAAGGCAGATTGCATTGTCGTTTGCCTGAAAATCGTTGTTTATCCCGATCAGGTGTGTCGGAATCGCATAATTGCTGCTACACGACCATGCATCATATACAGTCAATGCCGGGTAATATGTCGTTTGTATGTCATTTGAAAAGAGGTGTGTAATATTCAGACTGTTTGAACTGTCGGCTGAATTATCACCAAAATTCCAGATCCACCTGACTATGGTCGTATCCGTAGATGTGTTTTTAAAATTTACGCTCAGCTCAGGCAGGCAACCCGATGTCTTATCTGAGGTAAAGCTGCCGGATGGCCTGTAAATATGGACCACCTGCCTTGAAGTATCGGAACATCCATTATCGCCTGTGACAACAAGGGATATTGTATCATTTCCCCTTGCGGTATAAATATGACTATACTTGCTTAAAAAGTACCTTCTTGGGGGAGAGTCATCTCCGAAGTCCCACAGGAAGCCCTCATTGTAGCAGGTATTTATAAAATCTTCCGACAAAGAACCGTCCATTTTGACGGAATCGCCCGCACAGAATATTGTGTCATTCAAAGCAAAAGCAGACATCACCTGCCGAACCCGAAAAATTTTCGTTCTGTCAAGAATACATCCTGATGGCGAGTCAGTTGCAGTAATCTTAACAGTGTAGTCTCCGCTTTTCGGGAATATGTAATCAAGGGAATCAATATCATTTACAGTACTCGTATCAATGTTCCATACAAGTGATGTAGCGGGCTTAATGGCCGATTTAAACCGGTACTTCATGGAACTGTCGCAGCTGAAGGATCCGGTGAAGCTGCCTGACGGTCCTTTTATTTTCAGGATATTCTTCTTTGTAGTGTCAGAAAAACAACCGTTATAATCAACCTGGAGGCTTACGTTTTTAAAGCCAGTACTATCGGAATATACCGAGATAGTAGTATCAGGCCTTGACTTCAGATTCAGGTCAAAAAGACCGGACGAGCTGAAACGCCACATGCTTACATTTGAATTATTTCCGGTATTTCCTGAAAGGGTAATATTACCACCATTGCACACTTCGGAAGGGGAAACCGTAAAATCGGGCAATAGCTTATCTCCTGCCACAATTTTTACAATCCTGGATGTGTCATAACAAATTTCGCTTTTAATTATTTCGGTAACATTGTACTCTCCCGGCTTTGTAATAGTGTAATTGACAGGTATTTTATTCAAAGATGTTACCTGATCACTGCCGATCCTGTAGGTGTATGAATCTATTTTGAAGACCGACCTGCTGCTGTCGGAAAAGCTTACCTGCAGCGGAACACACCCTGAGACCTTATCGGGCATGAATCTTGCAACAGGTTTTACAATGTTGACAATTTTCGTTACAGAATCGTAGCAAACTCCGCCATTTGATGCAACCAGCTTGACCGGAAGCTTAATGACATTTATCTGATGACTGTAAAGCTGCTCATAAGTTTCTCCGGGAAGATCTTTCTCTGTTATTGAATATGAAGTAACCTTTTCATTTGACAGGAATTTGTCAGAAAGATACCAGGCAACTTTATCTGCATTTTGTGATGAGTTGGTCAGGCTCACTGTTCGGGGCACTGAGCAGTACATGGTGTCCTTCAGGGTGAAAGCTGCTTTGATATAACTTTTTACGAAGGATAAAGTAATGCTGTCGGTGCAGAATGAGCTCCTGCCAAATACCAGCCTGACAACAATCTTCCCCGAACCTGTAACCTTATATGTCAATGAATTTTTCCCTTTAAATGTTGAAGTTATATTGTTGTCGGTAATGCTCCATGTATAGCTGGGAAGATCGGGGTCAGAATAGACAAACCTGTATAGTCCGTTACAAAGAAAAGATCTGCTGAAGATTTTGTCTCTGGCATCATATACAGATAATGTTCCTTTTTTATACCCGACAGATATATATGAATCTTTAGTCAGTGAATCCGAACATCCAAACTGATCTGTTGCCTTTAAGCTCACACTGTAGGTGCCAACCGTATCATAAACACATGAATTGCTAAAATCCGTTGATGTCGTTCCGTTGCCATAGTTCCATTTATATGTAAGCGCAGATGATCCTTTTGATAAATTTACAAATGACACATTCAGGGGCGGAGAACATCCAAAGGTGTCTGAAGCAGCAAAATCAACCCTGGGTTTGTCTGCAACAGTAATAATTTTTTCAGATTCCAGCTGGCTTGTGCAGCCATTGCTATCCGTGACTTTTAATATCACATTGTATTGCCCTGTACGGTTATATTGATACTGAACAGCGGTGCCTTCTCTGTAATCACCATTCCTGAAGTCCCATGAAGTTTTTATAATAGCCGATTCTCCGGCCACAGAAATGCTTTTAAAAGCAACCGGCAAAGGGGGACAACCATTTGCGGGATCCGCTGTGAATTTTGCCACAGGCCCCATGATGATTGTTACTACAGAGCTTGTGCTATCACTGTTAATTCCATCTGAGACCTTTAGCTTAACATTATATTGGCCGGCCTTTGTATAAAATTGCTCTTTTACCGAATAATCTGTAGCTGAGACTATTGCGCCAAGTCCAAAATCCCAGGTATATGTAATGCCAGGTCCCCTGCTGGAGTTATTTGTAAACACAACAACGGCAGGCGCGCAGCTGCTGACTTTTGAATAGCTGAATTTCGCGGTAATGCCATAGGTTGGAACAAGAACAACCTGTGAAATCAGAAAAAGGAAGCCGTACCGGGATTTAAGCATTTTCATTTAAGTCAGCTCATTGAAATTAATGGTACCAGTATTCCTTTTCTCCGCATTTAACAACCGGAGAAGCAGATCTGGCCGGTATCCGGTATTCAAGCATGATCTCGTGAGTCTGGTTCCGTGCATACGATGAAAACAAACTTTGATCATATGCATATCCGACCCTGATATAATTAGTGATCATCATTCCTATATTGAATGCGATCTGCCTCGAAGAACGGCAGGTTAATCCTAAATCAAGTATTTCCTGAGCTCCTCTCAGAAGTGTTCCCTCCACCAACCTTGGCTTATGCTTTATACGCAAGGAGATATTTCCTTCAACTACTGTGGAACTGTATTTGTTAATTACCTGAACTCCCATACTATAGGAAAACAGCTTTGGGACATCGTTCTTATATATTGCATAGCCATAGCGATGATTAGCATTCCGGATCAGGCTGTCTGATTTCCCCATTGAAAATAAATGAGTTGATGAGATACCATAAATAAAATGAGCGTTCTGGAACTCGATGCCCGCATTAACATCAGGCTGGATACTTTTTGCATTGAAATAAAAGAGCGAAGGATCCTGGGCATTGTCTGGCTCAAATAACGATCCATTGATTGAACGTGAAAATACTCCTGCTGAAAGTCCCATTGATAATGTCCATCCCTCTTTTTTAGCAATGCGGTAAGCATACGATACCATTGGATTTAAGATCTGGGTGACACCTGTTTTATCAACCAATAGTGAGACTCCTATTGCTGAACGCATGCTTTGAAAAAACTGCGATGCCTGAACATTTAAAACTTCAGGTGCTCCATTGACACCCATCCACTGACGGCGAACGTTGGTATAAAGATAAAGATAGTCGGTACGGGTAATGAAGGCCGGATTATAATAAGCACGGTTATTCCAGTGCGTGGCCATGCTTATATCCACCTGTGCCATTAATCTCATTCCTGGCATAAGGGTGATAGCTGTAAGAATATATGCAGATATTTTCTTCATCAGGTTAATTTCATCTTACCAGGGTCAGGTAACCCTTTCTGGTAAGGATTTTATCTTTGCTGTTTTTATACTTTATCAGGTAGAAATAGGTGTCAGGATCAGCAGGCCGATCATTTCTCCTTCCGTCCCAGCCCTCGCTGCCTTTATAAATTCTCATTCCGTTACGGTCAACGATTTCCAGATCAAAATCCGGCATAAAGACATCATTTATCCCATCGCCGTCCGGGGTAAACACATTAGGGATGAAGGGAAGAACATCAATATATTTTGATGCCGTATCTGTGCAGTTGTGTATGTCTCTTGCGATCAGTGTTACCAGATAGTACAATGAATCGTTCGAAATATTATAGTCATGCATGACAACCGGAACTGATCCGTAAGAAGAACCATCCCCCATGGTCCAGAAATACTTTACATCCGTTATTGCAGGACCAATGCATTCGGCAGTATAAATCTTCCTGTCTAGTACATCCGGGGAGACAGAAAAATCAGTATCCGGAAGTGAATAAGCTGCCACATAGAAG
>JAPLDY010000215.1:0-524 GCA_026391595.1 Bacteroidia bacterium | reverse complement strand
CAGACTTTTTGCAACCCCGGGCATTTGTACCTGTAAATGCATATTTCCCGGCAGCTGACACTGATATTGAATCATTTGTGCTCCCGGTATCCCACAAATATTTTTCGGCTCCGGAAGAATAGAGAATTACATTTCCGGTTCCGCATATAATAGTATCTCCCAGGCGGGGTAAATCCCAGTCCGGATCCTCAAAAATGGTTTTATAGATCGTATCCGAGACACATCCTGTACTGGAACGTCCTAGCAGCCAGAATGTTCCGCCAGGCGCAGCTATGTCAATTGAATCTGATTTTGAACCATTGCTCCAGGTATAATCAATTGCGCCATAAGCTTTAATCCGGGTGCTCAGTCCCGGGCAATAGGTGGAATCGCCGGTTATGCCAACAAGGGGAGGCGAAAAAGATTCAATATTCCTGGTAAGGGTATCATAGCATGCGGAAGGCGGATTGGTAAGGATCAGTGTCACTTTGTGCATACCGGAAGTATTAAAGGTATATGCAGGTTCTCTTAATACAGAAGTGTTT
>JAPLDY010000072.1 GCA_026391595.1 Bacteroidia bacterium | reverse complement strand
CTTACACCTGTACCAATTACAAGGGTAAATAATCCGAAGCCATTTGTCTTAATACCCGAATGTAGTTCTTCCCATATAACAAAAGGAGTTGCTGTCGTGTCGGAAAGAACAGCTATTTTCACTGGTAGTGTTGTATTTATGATTGGATCTCCTGATCCATCACGGGCAATGGCCTGGTAGTTAAAACCCTGAGGAACCTGAGAAGACAAAAGACAAAAGTAAAAAGACAAAAGAAACGAAAGGAAGAGTTTTGTTTTCATAGCAATAGAGATTAGAACTTTGAAAACTAGAATATTGTATAAGCAAGTTATGACAAAATAGAAAGCATGTCAAGCTTTTTTGACAAATTACCAGCGTTATGCCAACGGTGTAAATCAGGTAGTTAATTGCTCTTTTTAATAGCGCTTAGCAGGTTTTTTCCAACCAGTTTAAAGTTGGCGGCATTCTCTGGTGGTACTACATATATCTGCGTACCTGGTTCAAGTCCCTGTTCTACTATTACGTTCTTTTCATTAACCTCGCCAACGATGACGATCTGCCGGGTCTTGTTCTTTTTATAGACATACTGAACACTGTCGGTTCCGGTCTGAACACATTCGAGAGGAATATATACAGCCTCAGGGATGGATTTAAGAATTATTTTATTCCATGTTGTCATGTCCGGGCGAAGATTAATATCTGATCCATCAACCCTGATCATAACCTCAAACATCTTTGCATCTGAATTAGGCAGCACTTCCCCTATATTAGCCACAGTGAGGACGGTGCCTGTATATGCTTTATCCGGGAAGGCATCCACTGTCAGGGCGACTTTCTGTCCGGGAATGACTTTGACCACTTCAATTTCGCTCACATATACTTTCGACAGCATTGACGTAAGGTCGGGGAGGGTGGCAACAACATTATCAAAAGCATTTACTGAAGAGCCGGCTTTTCTTTTAGTCCCAAGGCGATCTTTCTTATAGATCACCATTCCGTCTGCCGGTGCCATGATTGTAAATTGTGCAAGGAAATTCTGAAGGTTCCCCACAAGCTGTTCCTGGTTTTCCAGAGATAATTTCTGGGTGTCTATCCCTCGTTTTATCTGTATCTTCCTCAGTTTATAGGCCTGCAGTTTCTGTTCAAGCGCCCGCTCTTGTTTGTTAAGCTCCAGCTCAGCTTTGTGAATGGTTGCCGGCGGTTCATATTTCGACTGTGCGACAGTTATACTCGCCTCTTCCACGGTATATCTTTGATTTTTAATTTCATCCCTTAGGGTTGTGAGCGACATTGCAGTGTCGAGGATCCTCATTTCAAGGTCGCTCTGAAGTGTTGCCAGTGATTGAATGGCATCCTTAAGGGTATTGTCATAAGTTGTTCTGTCGAGGGTGGCGATAAAGTCACCTTTTTTTACTATTGTTCCTTCAGGTACGATATCAGTGATCTTGAAATCCTCCACATGGAAACTGCCTCCTCTTCCGCCACCGCCTCCCTGCATACCACCCTGGCGTCCTCCACCCTGACCTCCGCGCTGTTCGCCGCCCCCTTCTTCAGATGACGACTGTTTAAGCTCCGGGCCTCTGATATCTATTGATTTTTCGGCAAGCAAGGCGCCTGCATTTGCAACGGTTATTTCAAAGAGACCTTTTTTTGCTTCGGCATACAGGTTTATCTTATCCTTTTTTGAGAAGAGTTTGTTGAAGACAAGAAGAGCTACAATTGAGAATAAAACAATGGCAGCAGTGATTATGGCAGTTTTTTTCATTTTCTATGAGACGGTTTATAACTATATAGACAATCTGATCCTTAAATTAATTCCATTGAATTGCAAAAAATGTATTATAAAAGCTCCCTTATCTTTATATTCCTGAACCAGACGGGGAAGCCGTGATCCTGAAGTGCGATATATCCTTCCCTGGCTATTCCTTCTATAAATCCCGGGAAAGTCTTGAATTTGCTGTTTGCCACCATCTCATCCCACCTGGGAGTCCAGAGCTCATATTCAACAACCTTAACGCCGTTTTGAGTATGAGTTACCTTCCCCTCTTTAACTGTAATAATAATAGTATTCCATTCGCCTGCAGGGTGAACCGTTTTAGGATCGGCTGCGATCATATCGTACAGAGATCCGGCAAGGTGGCTTGCAACCTTATTATCGGTAGCTTTTTCATTATCGAGGATCTGAATTTCAGGAGCCGCATAATAGACCGGCTGATCCGGGACCTCCCGTACATTAAAAAAGATTCCGGAATTTGCCATTTCTGATGCTTTCCAGTCTATTGACAGTTCAAAATTCCTGAATTTTTTTGCGGAATATACAATATCACCATTGGATCCCTGCCCGGGGTTTTTACCCTCGCCGGTGAAGACTTTCATTGCATTATCTTCGATGGTCCAGTTTTTTGGCATCTCTGTTCCATTGCACTGGCGCCAGCCGGTAAAATCCATGCCGTTGAAAAGAAGTACCCATCCGGCTTTTTTCTCCTTGCCGGTAAGCTTATTAATTTTTGGTTTCTGTGAAAAGGAGGGGATTGCAATGAGAAGCGCCATTCCGCAGATAATAGAAAAACAGATATGTTTTTTCATGAATAGATAAGATTTAAAAGATTTCCTGCAAATTAAGGAAAAAATAGATTCAACTGTATTTGCCAATCTTCTTCTTTTACAATTCCTTAACATATCTTAACTCTTATAACCGCAAAGTGCGCAAAGCACTCTTTTGTCACCTGAAATAGTGACTTCAGAGAGAAAAGACGCGAAGAACGCAAAGTAAAAACTCAGATTAGAATTCTTTGCGGCCTTTGCGTTGAGCCTTTGCGGCCTTTGCGGTTAATGGATTTAATTTTCCGGGGATCAATGTAGAAGAGATTAAAATCTACAGATTACGATTTATTCCGCCTTCGCCTAAAGCTTCGGCGGACGCTAAGGGCAGGTATAATTCCTCGGTGATTGCACCGTTTTTTGAGTCCAGAGCTTGCTCTGGGGTTCATACCATTTGATTAGAAATAAAGCATTCTCCGACTAAAAACATAGTCATATTTATTAAAAAATATTTGCACGACTATAAAAATAGTCATAACTTTGATATTATTCTTTATCCTCATCTTCTAAATCTTAATAAAGGAACCAATGAAAAAAACATTCATCGCAGTCACATTAGCAATGCTTACCATAGCACTGCTGACTATCAGCGCCGTTCCGGGGACCACATTTAAAACAAAGAAGCAAACTCTCTCTGTTGAAGGTACCTGGCAGCTTGTTTCCTATAAATACGGATCATCAACATCCGGGTTTATAGATTGTCCGGAAGGTTTTCCCCGATTAAAAATGATAAATAAAACACATTTCGTTTGGGTAAACTACAATACAGAATCAGGGAGCATAACACAGTCTGCAGGAGGAAAGTATACTTTAATCGGGAATACCTATACAGAATTCCTTGAGTTCGGGCTTGGCATGGACCAATATCTTAAGACGAATCCTCAATACACGTTAAAGATTGAAGGTGATATATTGTTTCAATCTGGCAACCTGACCCCTGATTATAAAATCGAAGAGATCTGGAAAAGAGTCAAGTAATAAGATTTCACAATAAAACATTTTAAAATGCAACTGACAAAGGCAGAAGAACAGGTGATGCAAATAATATGGGAACTTGGAGACGGACTGGTAAAGGATATCCGCGATCGCTTCGAAGAACCCAAACCTGCACGAAATACCGTTTCAACGGTGGTAAGAGTGCTTGAAAAGAAAGGTTTTGTCTCTCACAGGGCTTTCAGCAACGTACATCTTTATTATCCCAGTGTTTCAAAAAGTGAATATTCAAAGAACCAGCTTTTCGGCCTCCTTGAGGGATATTTCGATAATTCTTTTCCTGCAATGGCTTCCTTCTTTGCAAAGGAAAAGGACCTCTCAATGAAAGAGCTCGACGAGCTTTTGGATATTACAAGGAAAGAACTGAAAAAAAGTAAAAAGAGGAAATAATGGAAACTTTCGCAAGTTATTTACTTAAATCGGCAGTCTGGCTGACAGGCTTTTCGCTGATCTATTTCATGTTCCTGAGAAATGAACGATTTTTCAGGATCAAGAGGGTTTACCTTGTTACTGGCATTTTGGCGTCATTTATATTTCCTCTCATATCGTTGCATTATAAGCTTGAAATGCCCGCCCCACAGGCAACTGTTCACGATCTGATTCCTTCTGTGACCCAAAACTATCCTGTAAATGAATCTGTCCCGGGACACAAGACTTTGGACTACCGGTATATTCTGTTGTTTCTGTATGTAACCGGGATAATTCTCCTTGCATCCAGAACATTCAGGCAGATGAGAACTTTATCAGTAATAATTAAAAAGACCGGAGTTTCAAGTCGTGGTCCCGCAAAGATTGTAAAGGCAGCAGGAATATCCTCCTCTTTCTCGTTCTTTAATTATGTGTTTATAAGTCCTTCAGTTAAAGAACCCGAAGCCGGGCAGATACTAAACCACGAAGAAGTCCACGTAAGCCAGAAACACTGGTTTGACCTTCTTCTTGCGGAACTACTCCGGATTTTTCAGTGGGCCAATCCGTTTGCATGGATATACGCAGGTTTTATAAAGCAGAACCATGAATACCTTGCTGATGAAGCTGCACTGGAACGTACCGCAAACCCTGCTGATTACAGGGCTACTCTTATGAACCAGATCTTCAAAGCTCCGGTCATAAGTCTTTCCAATTCATACTCATATTCCAACAATAAAAAACGCTTCGACATGATGAAAAAAACAGATACTTCGCCATACAGGAAACTGAAGGTATTCCTGATTCTCCCGGTCTTTGCAATTATCTTTTATGCATTTGCAACACCTGAATACAATTCACTGTCTCCTACGGATAATGAAACTGCAATAGCAGAAAACATAAGCGGCATAGTAAAAAATATAAAAGGTATCGTTCTGAAGGAAGACGGGACGCCTCTTACCGGGGCTGCTATCTTGGTTGCCGGAACCAAAATAAGGGCAACTACTGATGTTTCAGGGAATTTCAGTCTTGCCGAAGTTCCTGAAGATGCATTTATCGTTTTCTCCTGCAGGGGCTATCTGACGCAGTTCCTCAAGGCCGACTTTGTTTCAACAATGACAGTAAAGCTGCTTAAGGATCTTGATTATATAGAACCGCAGATCGACTTTATAAGCGGGAGACAGGAACCATCTGCCATCTCTTCGAAAATAAATGAAACCGGAAATAACATGGCGGGAGCTCTGATCATGATCGATGGAAAGGAAAGCAGCAGGGATGCTCTGAATAAAAGTATGGGAAATATCGAATCAGTGAGTGTCCTGAAAGGTGTATCGGCAACAAAAGTATTCGGGGACAAAGGGAAAAATGGGGCTATTGTTGTGACTCTGAAAAAAAATGTGTCGTTAAAACCACAGGAATCAGCACCAACACAAACTCAACAAACTCAGCAACAACGGCCTGAACCACTGGTTGTTGTGGATGAAGTGATTACCGCAAAAACCTATCGTGAAGTTATGAATGAAATCAGAGATCAGATAGGTGTTATGAAAACCCTCAGGCCAAATGAGGCTCAGGAAAAATACGGAGAAAAAGGGAAGTTCGGTGCAATGGAAATCATAACTATAGCGAAAGCCAAAGAGCTTGGGATAAAGATCCCATTCAGAAGGAAAAATCCTGAAGATTATCCTACTTTTCAGGGTAGTAATTTCGGGTCTTTCCCGGAGTGGGTTGCAGGGCAGATAAAATATCCTCCGGAATCCACTGCGAAAGGAAGCCAGGGATTTGCAAGTGCTGAATTTACTATCGAGGCTGACGGATCTGTCACAAATGTAAAAGCAAGCTCGGTACCTGATCAGTTTATCGGAGAGGCTCTTGTAAAGGCCATTCAGTCATCACCAAAATGGGAGCCTGCAAAAAATCCTGAGGCAAATGAACCTTTTAAGACCAGCGCAACAGTTGGTTTTGAGCTGCCCGACAGAGTAACAATCGATAATGTTCCGTTTGTTGTTGTAGAACAGATGCCTAATTTTCCCGGAGGAGATGCAGCTCTTCTGCAATACATCGCGGAAAACACTCATTATCCTGATTCAGCAAAAGCAAATAATATCCAGGGAAGGGTTATAGTACGGTTTGCTATCAGCAATACAGGGAAAGTAGGGAACATTTCCGTTCTGAAAGGAGTTAATCCCCTGCTTGATGAGGAAGCTATCAGGGTTACGAAGACCTTACCGGATTTTACTCCTGGTTACCAGGGAGGCAAACCGGTAAGTGTATGGTATATGATTCCAATAACATTTACCCTGAAATAAATACAGGTTATCCGGATTATATACTCATGCCAGGTCAGCCAATTTGATAAGGTGCGGATCGTAAGTTCCGCATCTGTTCCATAACCTCTACGAGGTATGTTATATAAAAAATACATCATTGTGCTACAATACCCTATGCCCTACGGGCAAGGGCATTACAGATCAGAGACCACAAAATCCAATACCCTATGGGAAAGGAACAAACTAATGTTATTACCTTACAGCGTACCGGTTAAGGTTTTGTAAAACAATGATATTCGAGCCCCTGTTTTTCTAATACCACGTAGCGGTTAAGGTTTTGTAAAACAATGATATTCAACCCCCCGTTTTTCTAATACCACGTAGCGGTTAAGGTTTTGTAAAACAATGATATTCAACCCCCTGTTTTTCTAATACCGCGTAGCGGTTAAGGTTTTGTAAAACAATGATATTCGAACCCCTGTTTTTCTAATACCGCGTAGCGGTTAAAGTTTTGTAAATGAAATGCTACCACCACTCTTATGATTCCCCGTGGGGGATATGGATGGTATTTTATAATTCGGAATATATTCATACCTTTGATTAGCTGCATTTTAATATCTACAACCATGAAACCCGGAACATTCACCCAGATGTACGTCCAGCTTGTTTTTGCTGTATGTAACCGAGAAAATGTTTTGAAAAAAGAAATTCGACCAAGAATCTATGAATATATAAGCGGTATATTAACCAGCCTGGGACATAAAACAATTGCAATAAATGGAATATCTGATCATATTCATATCTTTTTTGGATTAAATCCCTCAAAATCTGTTTCAGATACAGTACATGATATTAAACGTGGATCTTCATTGTTTATAAATGAAAATAAACTGGTAAATGGGAGGTTTTCCTGGCAGGAAGGATATGGCGGATTTACCTATAGCAAATCTCAGGTCGAAGATGTCTTTAAATACATTCAAAACCAGGAGACACATCATTCAAGACAAAGCTTTCGTGAGGAATATCTTTCGTTTCTGGAAAAGTATGCGATAGATTACGATCCCCGGTTTTTATTTGAATTTTATAATTAATTCGAAAATTGCAGAATGAAAACAAATTGTCTTTTGATCCAGCATTTTATTTCAGGATAAAAATAAAATCGCCGCCCCCTTCATCACCTACATTCTGGATGGTACCATAGCGGGGTACATTGGGGCTGTTGTTCATAACGGAAGATTGTAAGTTGCTGAAAAGGATCTCGGAGGGCAGGTATTTTTCCTTATTTTCGGCAAGTTTTTTTACAAGAAATTTAATAAAAACACTTTCATCGGGCACTTCCTGCAGATTGCCGCTCGTCATCGCTTTTCGGCTGGGAATCTCATAAAGCTTTTGTACACCCTGGGGAGCCTCTGTAAAAGCAGCTCTTGTTTTAAAAATGGCGCCGCTGAAACATGCGTCAGCTATCAGGATTGTATGCTTTGTCTGTATGCTGCCAATGAAATCCCTTAAAAGACTATTGGGAAACCAGTTAACCTTGCTGTTCCTTGAAGCATCAGCCGGCAGCCAGTACCCCAGCTTCCCCTTCTCATCCCAGTAGCCGTGACCAGCATAGAAAATGAGAAGGTTATCGTTTTCCGAAAGAATGCTTCCCAGATCTTCAAGCGCCAGGAAAATGTCTTTCTGTGTGGGATTTTTCAGGAATTTTATATTTCCCTTTTCAAAAGAATACTGAGACAACAGGACATCATAGAGGCTCTGAGCATCTTTTACAGGATTGTCAAGATCAGAGATCTCTTCATCCTGGTATTCGCCGACACCGATCAAAAGCGCAAAATATCTGCCTTTTATTATTTCAGGTATTTCCTCTCCAGCGACAGCTGCATCTCCCGCAGTACAATCAACAACCAGCTTTTGCTCATTCATAATTCCTTTATTGTTGATAGCAACAATATCTACCTGATTCTCTCCTTTTGTCAGACTGAGATCATATGTAAATACCCCACCTTCAACTAATTTTATCACATTCCTGTTTATAAGAAATGTATTGATACCCTGCGGATCACTGACACGGCCTACAATAGTGATAATGTTTTTATCATGAACAACTTTCCCCTGCACAGGCACAGGTGAGAATATCTCGATCATTGAAGTATTAACTGCCTGCCTGTTAGTAATAGCAGTATTTTCCTGCGCGGGAATCTGCTTATAGACGGTCTTGGTATTGTCCGGTACTCTTCCTTCTGCTGTATATACTGCCGGTTTTTTCCATTTGGTTTCATCAAACCCCGAAAGAGCCCACTTTTCAAGCTCTTCAGACTTAAAATCAGATGATATGAAATCAGGCTGTACCGGATTGAAATCCAAATTCATTACAATGCCAGATCTTTTCTCTGATCTATGAAGAATATTCCCGGATGTCACATCCCAGAGTATAATATATCCATCCCGTCCGCCACTAAGAAGACATTTACTGTCAGGGCTGAAATCAATAGCCTGAACCCAGTCTTTATGACCTTTAAGGACAATCTTATTTGTAAAACCGGGTAATTGCCAGATAATTATGTCATTGTCATATCCGCAGCTGGCAAGAAGCTTTCCGTCAGGGCTGTAAGAAATTTGATAAATCCCTTTTTGTCCGGGCTGGGATCCTGTTATAATACCACTCGCCGTGTTCCACAGTATCACCTTGCCATCAGCACCTCCGGATGCAATAATTTTTCCGTCAGGACTGAAAACCACCGAATTGATATCCTTATTTGTATTTGGCCCTTTCAAGTCAAAAATCAGGTTTGCGCTTTTAAGATCCCAGATCTTGACACTCCCTCCGGTACTGCCAGTTGCCATATATTTTCCGTCAGGACTTATATCAATTGATCTTACAGGACCATTATACCCCTCAAAAGTTTCAATTATTTTAGGGGGCATGACGCCAAGATCCCATTTTGACACCTTATTATCTTTTCCGCCTGACAGGACAAATTCATTATCATTCGAAAAAACTGCCACATCAGGTCTTCCCCTGAGTCCTGTAATTGTCCGATAAATAGTCCGGCGGTCAGCATTCCAGATAATTATGCTGCTGTCTGATCCTGTGGTTATTATATAAGTCCCGTCAGGGCTATATGAGGCAGAAACAATCTCATGATTCATCTCTCCTAATGTGCGGATCACATTGAAATTGTACTGGGAATTCAAATTCCCGGTAATCCCAAAGAAAAACAACAAAATGAGAAAACGGATCCGGAGCTTCATTTTAACAACTCTTTAGATTTAATAAAGTATAACCTGCATCCGACCTTAAAAACAACTGCATTGAAATTTTCAACGCGCGAAGGATCTTTAAAATTATTTTTATCAAGGGCGATGAAATAATAGCCCGTCTCCAAATAAAGATGAAGCATACTGAAGGGACCGTATTCCACACCTAATGCCGGATTAAACCCAATACCGAAACTTTCTTCAAGGTTGTCATTATAGGGGGTTATGTCTTCAGGGGGAAGAAGCCCCCTTTTAAATTGTGTTGCCCACAGATTATTTTCAAACCATGAGCGGGTCCAATTTAAATTTATACCTGCAGATAAATAAGGATCCCATTTCTTACCCGGGAGAAGGTAATATTTAGGTTTGATGGAGATGCTGAAATTGTGAAGATCAAGATAGTCTTCTCCCTCCACGGTTTCTCCGGTAAGTGTATCGTCAATTGACCAATGCAGCCAGTCATCCTTGTCCGGAGTTCTGTAATTCCAACCATTGGTTATCATGATCCCAAAATCAGCGGCCAAAGAAAAATGTTCGCTGATCTTAAGCTGAATTCCGCCATTTGCAGAGATCCCGGTTTTGTAATTTGGCATTTGCAGCGGACCCGTATATTCAGTGAACTCTTTACCGAATGTTTTAAAACCTCCTGCTGCCAGATCAAAACCTATTTTTTGTTCATATTGGGCATGTAAAAGCAGGGGGAATAAAAGGAATCCAAGTATTAAAATCTTATGTTTCATGGTAAAAAGATTTAATGATACCCGAACAAAAAGCAAGTTACATCAAAATAATGTTTTAGACTCTAAAAAAACAGAAAAATGAAAAAGGATTAAGGAGATTTATTTACAATCTGTTATGCCTTGTTCTCAGAACAGTCAGAACGTCTCTTTTTATCCTGACATTGACCTTTCCTGAAATCTCAACAGGTTCGCCGTCGATATGATATTTAGTCTCGTTGCTCTCAATTGTAAGCGGCTTATCGGTCTTGATATACCTCACATATTTTGACTTGTTGAGAGTCCCCCGGAAGAGACGGTAAACAATGAGAGGTGCTTTGTACTTCGGGAAAGGCCTTAAAAGAACAATATCAATGATACCGTCATTTGGCCTCGCTTCAGGGGCAATATATGCATTGTTGCCAAATTGCCTGGTATTGGCTATGGTAAGTGTGAAAAGATCTTCAGTAATCGTTTCTCCTTCAAGAGTAATGGTAACATTAACCGGCTTCAGCTTTATGAAATTCTTAAATGTCACATATATATATGACCATAATCCCCTGGTGCCCAACTTGTCAAAGGAATGAGCAACAAAACTGTCCAACCCGATGCCTGCAACATTCAGACAAAGCAGATCGTTTATCTCAATTACATCGATGGAAAGACTTTCTGACTTATTAATATCTTTCAGAAGGGATGGGATATTAGGCCGGAATCCGAATTCTCTCGCAAAGCCATTGCCGGAACCCATAGGCAGGACACCGAGAACTTTGTTTGTCCCTACAATCTCAGAGGCCACACTTCTCACTGTCCCATCACCGCCGGCCGCGACAAAAACATCATAAGTTTCAAACGATTTTTTAATATGGGAACCTGAATCATCGATACTGAGCGATTTGAAAGTAGCCAGTTCGCTCTTGCGTCGCTGAAGCTCAGCAGAAAGAATAAATTTGACAGGTTGTATACCCGCAGTTGGATTAAGTATAAAAAGAGATCTTTTTACCCGGCACGACTCCATATAAACTGAATTTACCCTTCCCTGTTGAAAACCAACACGAAGGTGGTAAAAATATATGAACTTTTGCTACTTTAGCTTTGGATTTATAAAATAAACCAATCCGTGCACCATGTCAGAATCAAAGTTTTATCATTTTTCCCCGTCCGGTCATTTTTATGGAGTCACTTCTGTTGAAGAGGCTATTAAAGCATCCAGCGAGGGCGGCTTTATCTGGCTCAATTTCTTTAATCCGTCTATCCAGGAGCTTCACTCGCTGGTTGATACCATGGGAGTTCATCCACTGTCGGTCGAAGACTGTCTGGACAGCAGCCAGGTACCCAAGATCGAACATTTCCCCGGCAACACATTTATTATCTTTAATGCTTTCGGCTATAAGAACAGGCAGTTGTTCATTGACGAGATTGATCTTTTTGTCGGAAAGAATTTTCTGATTACGGTCAGCGGTATTAATTCAGAGGGCCGGGAACCGCTAAACGGTATTGTACGAATAATTGAAAATGATCCTGTTCTTGCCAGGTCAGGCCCGGCATTCCTGATGCATGTTGTGCTCGACTATATTGTTGATGAGAAGCTTCAAGCCTTTGAATCGCTGGAAGATGAGCTGGAAGAGGCAGAAGATGAGGTGCTTAATAATCCGGTAGGATTTAAACCTACAGAACTGATGCGACTTAAAAAATATCTTGTCAATCTCCGTAAAGGGCTGTTTCACGAAAGGGAGATCCTGGTCAAGATCTGCAGGATGGATTGTCCGTTTGTACCTGAAAAAGCGATTTTCCATTTCCGTGACATATACGATCACCTGGCAAAATTCTTTGAGCTCACGGAGACAAACCGTGAAATTGTAACCAGCCTTATGGAATTATACACATCACTTCTGAACAACCAGATGACAAAGGTGTCTAACCAGACAAATGATTCGGTAAGGCGGCTAACCCTTATTACAGTCATTTTTATGCCGCTTACCCTGCTGGCAAGTATCGGTGGCATGTCGGAATGGTCCATGATGACAGGTCCGGGAAACTGGAAGATCACCTATCCGCTTTTTATTCTTGGGATGGTGATAATTGCCGTGCTGGACTATTTAATTATAAGGCTGCTTGAGATTAGAAGCAACCGCCGGAGAGAGGAATGATCAGTTATTGAGTGACCACCCTCAATAACATTTTTTCATATTGTTAAAAGAATTTATTGAACTGCAGGATCCTTATCCTTCAGAACAAACATTTGCAGGTACTTGTCACCAAAGGATTTAATGGCGTAAGCAAATAGAAAGCCGGCAAGTATATCTATGCTATAGTGGCAATGGGAAAGAATGAGGGCAACGATTATTACAGCAAGGCAAGCCGCAAGTATATACCTGTAAATTTTATCATTAACCAGCAGCAGCAGCAGAAACGAATTACCCACATGTCCTGAGGGGAATACCCCAAGCTCATATTTGCAAAATCCTTTAAAGAAAGGATCTGAACCGTTAAAATCAGAAGGGTTTCCCAGTGGTGTCAGGACAACAAAGAGCGCCCTGATAATATAAAAGATCCCGCACAGCAGAAAAAAATATGGCATTCTTCCATACTCTTTTTTGTGAACGATATATATCGCAACAAACGAGAAAATCACTATGCAGAATAAGTCATATAATATGGCAACATCAATAACCGGAACCTCATCAAGGATTAAATCAGACAACGGAGGGAAGACTACCCCTTTAATCAGATTGTTGTTAAGATATACCTGAGAGACAACATTAAGGCTAAGTCCTGTTACAAGCGTGAAAAAGCCGATATAAAAATATTTGCTTTTCAGGACAAGCATCATTGAATTGATGAATTCAGAAAACAACAAACCTGCTTTGGTTTTTTGAACAACAGTATTTCCCATTTTCCACACTTTGGGTATTGATATTCAATATTGTATCAAGAAACAGTACTGCGCAAATATAGGTTATTTTTGTTAAGTTTCGTCATATTGGGTACCGGGCGGAGACATTTCATTATAGATCTTCAGGATAGATTCCCTGTTTTCCTCGTCAGCCCACAGCGTTCCCCAGCTGGTTTCTGTTTGCCACACTCCGTCGTATGCATTATCGTGAAACGATTTGAGCATATGGGGGATGTCAGCCTGTTCAAGAAGTCCCGAGAGAAGCTGAGCCTCTGTTTCGCTTTTAAGGGTGAGTATTTTTACGGTCATTTTCATAGTCGGGGAATTATTTTACAACCACACAATTGTTAAGAAGAACATCCATCAGGAACCCGGAACACTCGCCTCTGACAGACACATCGTTCCCGGCAATGAATTTAGAAGGATCTGTACCCGGAGGAAAAGTGCAGATGACGACAGAGAAGTCACTTCCGGTCTTTAGTGTCACGCTCAGGATATTTTCTTCTCCGCTTTTAACCGATCCTATCGTGCCTGCGACTTCAATAATCCTGTCGACATATTTTGCAGTTGAACCAGATTCATCAGATTCAAATTCTTTTTGAAGATCGATTGCCGAAATAACAATATCAGGTTTTGTTTTCTGCAGATCTTTATGTTGCTTATTAAACAGATAAAGGGCTGCCAGAATGCCGGCAAGAGCAAGAAAAAAGACAACCCACAGGGCAATTTTAATATATAGTTTCATGGTAATAATTATGTTTATTTAGTCTCAGCCGGGGCATACTTCATAGTAACGGTAACCTCAAGGTTTTTGGCAATATTGTCTCTCACAACGCCCGGGATACTTATTTTATAATCCTCCGGTACAATATTGAATTTTGAATTTGCATTGATCCCACCTGAAACGACTTCCAGGATTCCCCTAGCAGACACCTTGTTGGTGACATCATGGATGTTTAGATCTCCTTCGACTACGACATCATATTTCCCTGCTTTTGAAAAATCAACTGATGAAAGATTAGTGATCTTTCCCTTGAAAGTAGATTTCGGAAACTTTTCAAATTCCATGTAATTTTCATTGAAATGTTCCTCCATTAGTGCTTTATCAAAGTGGAACGATTTGATCAGTACCTGGAAAACAATCTCCCCTGTCGAAATATCGAGCACGCTGGCCGCCTGGTTATTGTCGCCTTTTATGTCCTCCATGGGGGTATGTGAATAAAAACCGATATAGCCATTCCTGGTCATATATTTCTGCGCATTTAATGCCAGAAAAAGAGATGCCAGAGAAAATAATACAATGATTCGTTTCATATATAAATTTGTTAACTAAATAACATTAAGACGCTTACAAAGTTCATTTTTTTAAAGTAAAGACCCTTGAAATATTAAAGCCAAAATGTATATTACCTTTAAGCCAGCTTCCTGTTGTCTCTCCGATAAAACCTTTCTCGATCATTGCAACCGAATTGGTAAAGATAAGCTGAAAAACATGTCCCCCGGTCTCAATATCAATTCCTACAGACAATGGATCATAAACCTTCTGGCTCAAATATGATTTCGGGTTTATCATGTAATAATACTCTGCATTAAGGCTGATCCGTTTTGAAAGTTTCATTCTTCCACCTGCGCCCACGGCATAAAGATCGTTGGGATCCAGCTCTGTGGCAACAAGATTCCTGTGTACAAATGTTGGTGCGAGCTGAACAGAAAACGAAGGACTGATCTTCCTGGCAATAAGGATCTGGTGGACATACGAAAGGCGTGATGAAAAATAATTTGTTCTTGTTGTGTCTGTCCATTTGAGCGAGGTTACTGCCATGCTTGAAAGCCATGACACAGACACGGGCATCACTTTTGCTCCGGAAGATTGCCTGAGAATGGTGAATTTAGCAAATCCGTCATAGGTTTTTTCATAAGTTCCCCTGCCAATCCCAATCATCAGCCAGTTGAAGATCCCGTATTCAAGTCCGAAATGGACATTTGACTGGTCAAGCCCTAAAAAATCATAAATGCCCGAATTAATTGTTCCAAAACGATGTGAGATCCTTACATCAAGCTGCCCGGGCGGCATATGTTCAACGGAATGACCGTTCATTACCCTGGTTGATTTGAATGTTGCTGTGGTATAATTTGTTTCGGGTTTGGCATTTTTATCCAGAAGATCCATCAGGTCGTCCTGAGCAAAAAGACCTGGACAGGATAATAATAACAGAAATGCAACAGGATATAGTTTCATATTGTAAATTTTTTTCAGTTATTTAAAGCTCCGTTTTTTACCCAAATGTCAAGCTGCGTTATCAGGCAGGCATTCAGGCTACCTCCGTTTTTCGGCATAGGAGAATATGTTCCTGTGTGTTTAACAGATCCCGTGATGGGAGTGATCTTTGCCTTGACATCTGCATAATCCTGAAGACGTATGCCATTGCCTGCAGATGCAGCCATGGAATTTGAATGGCAGGAAAGGCAGTTGCTTGCCAGCATTGAAGTTATCTTACCGCTGAAAGTCACATTAATAGTATCGCAGGAAGAGTTCACAGATGGATATAGTGCTTCTTCATTATCATAGTAACATGATACTGCGATCAGCAGGATTGTAACAAATGTTACAATTGATAAATATGTATGTTTCATCTGATTCATTGCTAATTATTCAAATATCCATTCTTCACCCATATCTCAAACTGTCGTATCCTGCAGGTGGAAAAGGAACCTCCGAAGGGCATTTTTGCTACCCCGGTCCCTTTAAGGGATTTTATTAAAGATCCGTTTACGGCAGCAGCTGCAACGTTGGTATAATTTGCCAGGGCGACTCCTCCGGAAGGAGATGCTCCGCTATGGCAGCCGGTGCAGGAAGTTTGCATTATCGGCCAGATTGTGCCTGAGAAAGTGATCGGATTTAGGGTATCGCATGTTTCACCGCAAAACTGGTCAAGGGCGCCATAGCTGATCCATGCAGCTATCGAGTCGATCTCT
>JAPLDY010000208.1 GCA_026391595.1 Bacteroidia bacterium | reverse complement strand
GGTGTCAGTCAGGTTTATTATCTGGTGAAAAGGGGGAGCGAGTCTGCAATAAAAGCTGATCCTTCAAAGATAATTTCTGTGCCGGTCAGGAAAATAATATGCATGTCATCAACTCATCTGGCAATGATCTCGGCATTGGGGGAGGATAGGTCAATTTACGGGATCTCAGGTGCAAATTATATCTATGATCAGAAAATAAGGGAAAAGGCTGACAGCGGACTGATAAGCGAAATAGGATATGATGCCGGTATAAACAGCGAACTGATAATCAGCATATCACCTGATCTTATTATGATGTATGGAATAGGAGCCGAATCAGCCGGTTATGTAAGCAAGATCACTGAACTTGGCATCAGGGTAGTGTACAATGCAGATTACCTCGAAACAGATCCTCTGGGTAAAGCAGAATGGATAAAAGTTTTTGGATCACTCTACTGTAAAGAGAAAATGGCAGACAGCATTTATGAATCTGTCAGAGCTTCATATAATGACATCAAGGCATTTGTTAAAAGTAAGACAGAATTGAGGCCAGCCGTCCTTCTTGGACTTCCATACAGGGATACATGGTTTATATCACCAGGGAATTCTTACATAAGCACACTTATTTCTGATGCCGGAGGGAATTACCTGTGGCATGAGACTATATCTTCTTTTTCAATGCCCTACAGCTTTGAAAAAGTCTATCTTAAATCGCTGAAAGCCGATTATTGGCTGAATGTGGGAAGTGTCAGTTCAAAAAGTGAGATTGCTGCTTTTGATACAAAGCTTGAAAAAATACCCTGCTACCTTTCAGGTAATATCTATAACAATACCAGGAGAATCTCACAGGGGGGAGGTAACGACTATTGGGAGAGCGGTACACTGAATCCTCATCTGATCCTGAAGGACATCGCATCTATATTGCATCCCGGGATTTTTGAGGATCATGATTTGGTATACTATAAGAAAATAGAATAAGGGAAATACATTGAAAACAACAGAACCTATAAAACCATCTGGATTTACAGGCCGTAACAATACCCTGATATTCGCTATAATGGGATTATTGCTTGCAGTTGTCTTTATCCTTGATCTTTTCCTTGGATCGGTAAGTATCAGGGCTATAGACGTAGCTAAGGCGATATTCGGTGATTCAGGATCAGATTTCGAAACAATTGTTATGAAATTCCGGCTTCCGAAGGCAGTGACCGCGCTGTTTGTCGGAATTGCCCTTTCGCTTAGCGGGTTACAGATGCAAACATTTTTCAGAAATCCTCTTGCCGGACCTTATGTTCTGGGAGTGAGTTCTGGCGCCAGCATGGGAGTGGCTATAGTCATTCTGGGGTTTTCTTCAAGTCTTACTGTAGTGAACCTTCAGGGCCTTGGCAATTGGCTGCTTGTTATGTCAGCATGGGTTGGTGCAGGAATGGTGATGCTGCTTATTATGTTCATCTCTTCACGTGTCAGGGATATAATGACTATTTTGATACTGGGCATTATGCTTGCAAGCGGCATTTCAGCCATCGTCAGCATTATGCAGTATTTCAGCAGCGAGACAATGCTGAAAGCCTATGTGATATGGACCATGGGAAGCCTGGGGAACCTCTCTTCAGGTCAGCTTAATGTTCTGGTTATTTGTGTGTCAGCCGGTATTTTGCTCAGCATCTCTTCGATTAAAATGCTTAATGCGTTGCTTATTGGTGAAAATTATGCAGGAAGCATTGGTTTGAATATTAGATTGTCGCGGACCGTGATCTTTGCAGGCACGAGCATACTTGCAGGAAGTGTAACTGCATTCTGTGGTCCGGTAGGATTTATAGGGATAGCTGTTCCGCATATAGTAAGAAACATCTTCAGAACATCAGACCATACAATACTTGTACCAGGGAGTATCCTGACAGGAGGTATTGTAATGATAGCAAGCGATATTGTTTCACAGCTGCCGGGATCCGAAAGTGTTTTGCCTATAAACTCGGTGACATCACTGATTGGTATTCCTGTTGTTATCTGGGTCATCTTAAGGAATAGAAGAAATTCAGTCTCGTTCTGATGAAGGAAAAAGACTCTGAAATATTATCAATAGACTCTCTGGCAATAGGTTACAGATCAGGCAACCGGCAAAATATATTACTGCCGCCTATTACCGCTTCGGCAGGCAGAAGTGAACTCGTTGCTGTGTTAGGCAGGAATGGTATCGGTAAGAGTACGCTGCTGCGGACGATAATCGGATTGCAGACATCATTAGGAGGCAAGATCATGATCAATGGGGAGTCTCTTGCTGAAATACCGCGATTAGAACTTGCACGAAAAATCGGATATATCTCGACCGAGATCATCAGGGTTAGCAACATGACTGTTTATAACCTTATTTCGCTCGGACGTTTTCCCCATACCAACTGGATAGGAAGTATTGACCCGGAAAGCAGAGACGCTATCGACACTGCAATCTTAAAAGCAGGAATGGGCAGCTTCGCAGATCGCTATATTTCAGAACTTTCAGATGGTGAAAGGCAAAGGGCAATGATAGCCAGGGTACTTGCACAGGATACCGATATTATGGTTATGGATGAACCCCTGGCATTCCTTGATTTGCCTGGCAAATATGAAATAGCAGATCTTCTTTACAATCTTTCCAGGGCAGGAAAAACAATTATTTTTTCTACACACGATATTAATATAGCAATAAAACTTGCTGACCGTGTATGGTTGGTTCAAAAGGAACAACTTGTTGAAGGAGCTCCGGAAGAACTAGTTGAAAATGGGTCCTTTGATTCGATGTTTGAATCTCCTGCATTCTTAACCGGTCCTTTCTCAGGCTCTTCTGTGCGGGATTACCTGAAAAACTTTCTGTAGTTATCAATGAAACCAGCAATATCTTCTACTGCCAGCTTTTTTGCAATTATTTTCTTGTTCCTGTCGAGAATATATACTATCGGAGTCGACTGTATATTATAATAATAATCAAAGTGTGTTGCTCTGTCAGGATCCCAGCCGTTTATCCAGTTCAGTTCATGCTCTTCAATATACTTTGACCATGCTGCTTTATCGTTTGTAGTGCAGACAGCGAAAACTTCCACGCTGTAATCTTTTTTCTTATCGTAATATTCCTTCAGTTTAGGGGTTGCTACCTGGCAATGGCCGCAATTTGGCTCCCAGAAATAGAGTATGGTGAAATCCTTTTCAATGTCATAGAGAGAAACGAATACTCCGCGGTACGAGTTCATCACAAGATCCTGAGCCTTCAATCCAATTAGATTGTAGCGAAGCAGTTCCACATCCTTGCTGAGCTTATCCTTGAAATCCTGTGTTACCCAGTCAGCTTTTCCGGAGAGATAAATATCATCTGCAAGCTTCACAAGCACTGCATCATGTCCCATTATTTCACTTTCCCTGAAATGATTGAAGAGGAATACTGATACGTACTGAAATACTTTATGGTCATGCTCACATTTCTTTATGATCTTGTCAATCTGCCTGTTAATGGAATCAGGAGACTGCATTACCACATTAGTGAAGAAGGCATTAAGCCTGGCCTGTAATATAGGTGTACGCAGCAACCTTTCATCGGTAAGGTCGAGATTGTCAAAAAAATGATCTTTGTTATAATTATATTTAAGTAACCATTTGACAGAATCCGGATTATGTGTTCCGGCAGGTACGGTAAATTCAGGTACATTCACCGGAAGCATCGATTTCACAAGGACAGAAAGCAGGTTATCATGATTTTCGTCAATAACTCCATTAAGATACAACTTCATGTCCTGCTCCTGATTTTTTTGCTTTTCAGCAAGAAGTTTCAGAGAATCACTGTTTTGCTTATTCGCCTGAAGCCTGCGCGAAATTGAGGAAGCCTCCTGTTGCATTGAAACCCACTTCTTCTGGTATTTGATGAAGTATGCATTTTCATCAGATCCTTTGAATTCCAGGGTGTTATAAAAATCCTTATAGGTGCATGACAAACCAAATTGCTGATCGTCGGAGATTAGTACTTCAAAATATTTCCTGCCCGGCAGCACGATCATATAAATACCTTGTGGTAAAACCTCGGTGCCTTTAAAGATACCTGTTCCTTTTGCGTCAAGTACCAGTGAATCACGCAAATACTGTTTGTCTCCAAAATGATACGCTAGGTAAATAGTTGAATCTCTGAGGCCGGAGATCATTACCGAAATATCATAACCGCTTTTAACCTGGCAGAATAATTGAACCGACACCAGGGTAAAAAGTAACCCGACGATACTCTTCTTCATTAAATAATGCTTTTATTCATTATGGCAAAAGTAATCATTGCAATTTCTTTGCCAAAGTCATAACGGTGGTATATTAGAAATATGTTGTATTTTTGATACGTTAATTCCCGGGTGGAAAAAATGACTATTTCCCTGCTTGTCCCTGTATGCGATTATGACATTGTGGCCATTGTACACAGTATGAAAAGCTGCGTGGGGACGATTCCTGAATTTGTCGAGATTCTTATCGGTGATGATGGTTCTACTCCTGAAAACAAGGAAAGGTACAAGTCTCTTGAAGGAGGTGGTGTCAGGCTCATCAGCTCTGACAAAAATATTGGCAGGGCAGCTATAAGAAATAAGCTGGCGCTGGAAGCTAAGGGCGATTATCTTCTTTACATTGATGCCGACACCATGATCCCGGGAACTGCCGAAGCCTATATCCAGAAATGGATTAGCAGTATAGGAGCAGAGAGGGTCATTTCAGGCGGCATTCTTTATCATGAATCTCCTCCAGGAGATCCGGATAAGATCCTGAGATGGAAAAACGGCAGAAAACGTGAGCAGAAAAAAGCTTCTTACAGAAACAAGCATCAATACTCTTCATTTTCGACTTTTAATGTTCTTATAGACAGAACTATATTTGAAAAGCTCCGGTTTAACGAGGAGATAAGGCAGTACGGACATGAAGACACACTTTTTAGCTACCAGCTGCATAAGGCAGGTATTGGCGTTGCAAATATAGACAACGGGCTCATTCATGACGGAATTGAATCAAACCGTGATTTCATTAACAAGACCAAACTGAGCATCGAAAACCTCAGTATGTTATATGATTTTGTCACCGACAAGCAAACATTCGCTTCGACGGTAAAAATGGTGCGTGATTACAGATGGCTGAGTATCTTCAGGCTGACACTCATTCTTGCCGGGCTATTCATCCGCTTCAGGGAGAGAATGGAATTGAGAATTGATTCTGCCAGTCCCCCATTGTGGCTTTTCGATGCTTATAAGATATCCATGTTCTGCACCTACCGTGAAATACACCGAAGGAAGAAAACAATCCCCACCTTCATCCTATAAATCTATCTTTACAAGGTCGATATTGCCGTCAAGCCTCTTTTCTCCTTTTAAAATGAAATCAAACCTGTCAGCCATTGTACATAGAAAAAAATCTGTAGGAGGGGAGAAGTCAAGATTGGCAGGGTCAAAAAACCTTTTTCCTGCTCCGTGACGCAGATCGCTGATCGCTGATTGGTAATCTTTCGGTTCATCGTTCAGTCCTGCTCTGATCATCTCAGCGCACAGAAGGTCTTCTGCTGCAGAAATTGTAGCCCTGTAGCCCATTGCCACGAGCGATACCAATGGAGGATCTATAGCTTTTATGTATTTAACGACAGCTCCGCAGTTTACAAAACTTCCCGCGAATACCACATTGGCTTTTTCCGCATTAATCAGTCCGTTTGTCCCGGCAGTAGTGGTCAGAATGACAGTCATCCCCTGAAGATCTGATTTGATGATTTCAGTAGGGCTGTTTCCGAAATCAAATCCTTTAATTTTTTTTTCATCACGTTCTCCGGTGAGCACCGAATGGTGGTAGCTCTTCTTCAGATCAAATGCCTTTTCTGCATCGGCAGTGGCAATAAGCCTTACAGCGCCTGATCCATAAGCATAACAGGCGGTGGAAAATGCCCTGAACACATCTATAATTACAGTGACACCTTTTGCTTTTTTAGCGCCCTCAACAAATTCAAGTATTTCTACTTTCATTCTAATATTTCGATGTTAAAATAACAAATATATAAAACACCCTAAAGCTTTTTGTATATTTGAACTAAGTTATTATCAGGTATTTTAGACAACTATTAAAATGGCAAATCCTGTAGCATGGGCATTTAAGCAGGTAAAAGAGTGGAACGATCTTATCTGGCATACTCCACTCTATGAATTATCGAAAAGGAAGAGTTTTCTGATAAAACAGCTAAGGATCATGCTTCTTGCCGGAAAAGGATTTTTGAATGACAAGGTCCAGATCCGCGCAGCAGCTCTTTCTCTTTGGACTCTTCTTGCAATTATTCCTGTTGTGGCCATTGCGCTTGCCATTGCAAAGGGATTTGGTCTTGATCAGAACCTGGAAACAATGATCGCTAATTCAAAGGAGTTCCAATCTAATAGCGGAGTACTGCAGCCTTTGCTAGATAAGGCTAAAAATACGGTTCAGTCAACAAGCGGGGGATATATTGCAGGTATTGGTGTAATAATCCTCTTCTGGTCGGTTATTTCATTGCTTAACCAGATAGAAACCTCCTTTAATCACATCTGGCAGATCTCAAGTTCAAGGCCATGGTACAGGAAGTTCACTGATTACCTTACTATAATGCTCATTGCTCCGATATTTCTGGTCCTTGCAAGCAGTATAATGGTTTTTGTAAGCACTGCGCTGCCAGATGTTATGGAGAAAGCACCTATCCTGGCATTTTTCAAACCTATAGTAGGTTTTCTCATAAAACTTGCGCCATATTTACTTGTATGGATTTTACTTACCCTGTTGTTCATCGTAATGCCCAACGCCAAGGTGAAGCTTGTACCTGCCCTTATCTCAGGGATCATTGCAGGAACTGCCCTCATGATTTTACAATGGCTCTATTTAGACCTTCAATTCGGTATAACAAAATTGAGTTTAATCTATGGGACTCTTGCGGCTGTACCTCTGTTTATTATTCTGCTTCAGACCAGCTGGCTTGTGATTCTGCTTGGTGCTGAATTATCATTCGCAAACCAGAATGTATCACGTTACGAATTTGAATCTGAAGCTCTTAATATAAGCCATTTTCAGAAACGTGCTCTGATTCTCATGATCATGCATATGATAATAAGGAATTTCAGTGTTGGTGAAAAACCAATAAGTGCTGAAGCTATTTCCAAAGCACTGAAGATACCTGTTCGTCTTGCCAGAGATATATTGCAAGACCTCAGCAACGTCAATCTTGTCTCGGTTATTCATGAAAACGAACAAAAGGAAAGATTATATCAGCCGGCTCTTGACATTAATAAGCTTTCAGTAAGTTACGTATTGTCCAGGCTTGACAGAAAGGGTCCTGATCAGAAGATAGTTATCAAGAATGAGGAATATAACCGCGTAGTGGCAATGCTCGACAAATTCGAAAAACTTGCTTCAAAATCTGATTCAAATATCCTCATCAGGGATTTGTAGAAACAAGAGCTGCTGCACCCTTCTTAATATATGATCTTTTCTTTTTATGGCTTTCTACGAACCTTATGAAATCGTCGTAGGATGTCCAGTTATGGAAGAAATAATGAGGCATCGGGATACTTATATGACGGGTAGATCTATGTTTTTTCCAGTAAGAATTCACATTGTCCTTAGGAAAAATGCGGTCAATCTCGCTTGTAACCGCATAATCCCACCTGAAGCCGGGTTCAGACTGTTCCATAATCCTGTTGTACATCCATCGGAGCTCGTCATGAAGCGATTTTATTGAACGTTGTGGCACTTTATCCTTGTTCAGTTCATAGGTTTTCTTGTCACCAAACATCCTCAGATAGAACTTTTCCATGTTTATTTCTGCGATGTTATTTAGTGTTCCTTCAAAGACATGAAGCGGGATACCGTATTTGTCATCAGCAGGTACAGGGGTTCCATTTACCGCTATAGTCACATTTGCTTTAATACCTGTTTTTGGAGAGAGATACTCGGCAGCCCAAACACCCAGCGACCATCCTATAAGTACAATCTTCTTGTATGTCTTCATTTCGGGAAGAACAAGGGGATCATCAGCAGAGTAATTTGAGAAGAGAATGAAATCAAATTCATCGTTGCAATATGGGGCAAAGAAATTTTCGTCTGTTCCCCATCCGCCGTACATAACAACAAGCTGATCGTTTTTTTCTCTCCGTCTTATGTAGGTCTTCATAATACAGGCAGCTGAATTTTAAGAAAATGCATTTGATTCAGCATCAGAGGCACAAAGATAACGTATTATCATTTACAATAGATTATTAAGATGTCAGATTGAGATATAATAAAAAATAAGAGGAGGAAGGGTGGTTGTGAAAATCAGGTGCGGGTTTTTTAATTCCCGTGTCTACTGTCTGATAATAGGATGGAACCATGGTAAGCTGGCGCTATTCCTAAGGTTCCTGATGTGAAAGTCAATGTCTGCAATACAATCCTGTTGATTTCCACTCCCAACCCTTGCTCATCTCCTCTTATACCAATAGCATGAGCTTGATAACAAATTTATCAAAATTAAATCAATCATCCAAATAATTCAAATAAAATATTAAATCACACTGCAACAGAAATTGGTGAATTAAATGTAAATTTGGTAAGCATCATAAGTTGAAATTTGCCGATGGTTGCGGAGCTTGAACAGATATCATATACCGACAATGGGGGATTTATAGCTGAATATATAAACGATACCGGAGGATTATGGCATTTCCATCCGGAATATGAGATCGTTCTTAATATAAAAAGCAACGGAACACGGATAGTAGGCGATAGTGTGGAGCTCTTCGATCAATATGATATGGTTCTGATCGGGGGTAAGATCCCTCATTCCTGGAACTATTATAAAAGCGATAAAAGCCTTCCGGAAAAACACGGCATAATGCTCCATTTCAGGCAGTCGTCGCTTGGTGACGCTTTGCTCGCCCAGCATGAACTTCATTGCGTCCGTGAACTTATGAACCTGGCCGAAAGAGGAATTGGGTTTTCTACCGAAGATGCCAAAAAAGCTGAGAAACATCTGGTACAGATGATCAGTAACAGGGGGATCGATAAAATGATTGATTTTTTCAGTGTCCTCAGGATCATGTGCAGTGCTGAGAAAAAGGTGTTGCTATGCTCAGAGAATTACAAGCAGGCATACGATGAAAGAGGAAACAAGAGGATGGCTGAAGTATATACCTATATCAGAGAGAACTATTTCAAGCCTGTGACTCTTGAAAAGATTTCCAAAATTGCGCATATGAGCCCCTTCGCCTTCAGCCGTTTTTTTAAAAAGAACTGTGGTGCCGGTTTTGTTGAATATCTTAATCGTGTCAGAACTAATAAAGCTTGCTATCTTCTTCGTGAAACTGAATACCAGGTCCATGATATCGCTATTGAATGTGGTTTCGGCAGCATATCAAACTTTAATAAGCAATTCCGGAAAACTGAAGGTATTTCACCGCGTGACTATAGGGCTCAGTTTAAATAATTTAGCTACTGTTTGCTTAAGAGCTTCTATCTTTAAATATACAGACTATGTCAATGACATTGCTTGAAAAAATACTGGCATCACATTCAAAATTCGATTCGGTATGCCCCGGTCAGATTGTCGACATTGAAATAGACATAAGGGCTGCACGTGATTTCGGAGGTGCCAGTGTGGTAAAGAATATCAGGGATCATGGACTTTCAGTTGAAGATGCGGAAAAGACACTCTTTACGTTCGACTGTAATCCTACGGGATCCGACCAAAAGTACGCGGTGAATCAGCATATTTGCAGGCTTTTCGCCCGTGAAAATGGAATAAATGTTCATGATATTGATGCCGGCATAGGCACTCATATCATGATCGATCAGGGGTATGTCGTTCCCGGGTCAACAGCAGTATCTACAGATTCCCATGCAAATATTCTTGGAGCTGTTGGTGCATTTGGCCAGGGCATGGGAGATATGGATATAGCTGCAGCATGGAATAAGGGAAAGATATGGTTCAAGGTGCCTCAGTCAGTTAAGATAAATTGTAAAGGTGATCCAGGAAAAGACATATCGGCAAAAGATTTTATTCTCAACCTTCTGAAGATATTTGGTGCCAATACCCTTCTTGGATATTCTATAGAACTATATGGCATATGTATCGAAAAAATGACGCTTGATGAAAGAATTACAATATCATCAATGGCCACCGAAATGGGAGCTATAATAATCCTTTTCCCACCATCTGAAGAAGTGATCAGTTATTGCCGGCAGCATTCAAAAAGGAGCTTTATCCCGGTTTATGCTGACGCTGACGCAATTTATGAGAAAACCATTGACCTCAGTGTGGATGAGTTCGTTCCACTGATATCACGGCCCGGTGAACCGCACGATGCAGTTGATATTAAAACAGTTCTGGGGACTAAAATAGACTCTGCGTTTATCGGGAGCTGCACCAACGGGAGGATGGAAGATATGCAAAGGACCGCTGCAATCCTTGAAGGCAGAAAAGTGGCGCCTGGTGTTATCCTGAAAATAGTTCCGGCTACTGATTTAATATGGAAAAAGTGTTTGGATGAGGGACTTCTGGAAATCTTCAAAAGGGCCGGAGCACTGGTCTCTAATGCGGGATGCGCAGGTTGCGCTGCAGGCCAGGTAGGGCAGAATGGTCAGGGTGAAATAACTATCAGCACCGGGAATCGGAATTTCCCCGGTAAACAGGGGAAGGGAAGTGTTTACCTGGCATCTCCTGAAATTGTGGCTGCATCTGCCATTGCCGGACACATAACAATACCAGGCAGCATACCTTCAAAACCTTCGGAATTCAAAGTGACTGAAAAAGCAGTATCCCCGGGAAGAACAATTTCACATAAACGGGATACATCTCAAAAACCTTCAGTAATAGAAGGTAAAATCTGGCTTGTACAGAAAGATAATATCGATACTGACATGATCTTTCATAATAAATATCTGGCGATTACAGAGATTAAGGAAATGGGTCAGTACACTTTCGACAACCTTAAAGGGTACGAGGACTTTGCAAAGAAAGCCGGAGCAGGCGATATAGTCGTTGCAGGGAAAAACTTTGGTAGTGGCAGTTCCAGACAGCAGGCAGTGGATTGCTTTATTTCACTGGGCATCAGCGGTATAATCGCTGAATCGTTTGGGGCAATATATGAAAGGAATGCGATAAATGCTGCATTCCCGATCATCATTTGTAAATCGTTGAACGATCTCGATTTGGTCGACGGAGACGAAGTGAAGGTAAATCTTAAGTCAGGTGAAATAATAAACCGGAGAAACGGTAAAACAACAAAAGCAGAGCCTTTTTCTGAGGTACAGTATGAAATTTACCTATGTGGAGGATTGCTTGCATAATTGCCCCCAACCTCCTGAAGGGGGCTTTAATGTACGTGATAATATAAAGAGTCCCCTATAAAGGATTTGGGGGCATGTTGGCAAGATTGAATTAATAAAAAAAATATTACTATGATTCCACAAACTTTTGCGGAAAAAATATTCAAAGCGCCGGCTGGAGCTATCGTATTTGCACGTCCTGATATAATCCTTACCCACGACAATACTGCCAGCATCTTCAATACATTTAAGAAAATGGGAGGTGATAAAGTGGCTGATCCTGATCAAATACTGGTGGTTCTTGACCATAACGCACCGCCAGCCGATTCCAAGCTTGCGACCCAGTACCAGGATATAAGGGATATTGTCCATAATCAGGGGATAAAAAAATTCTATGATTCAGGAAGGGGAATATGTCACCAGTTAATGGCTAACCATGCAAAACCAGGTATGCTCATTGTTGGCAGTGACAGCCATTCCTCTACAGCAGGTGCCTTCAATGCTTTTGCTGCAGGGATCGACCGGACAGAATCAGCTGGTATCTGGAAGAGAGGCGAAACATGGTTCAGGGTTCCGGAATCAATAAAGATAACCCTTGCAGGCAAACTTGATAAAAATGTCTCAGCCAAGGATCTGGCACTCTGGATTATAGGTATGATAGGCTCTGACGGTGCCAACTATATGTCAATTGAATATCACGGGAAAGGGGTCGAAACTCTGAATATTTCAGACAGAATGACTATCGCAAATCTGGCATCGGAAATGGGTGCAAAAAATGCTGTTTTTCCAGTCGATAAGGTCCTGTCTGATTTTCTCAGTGAAAAAACCAGTGGCGTATGGGCTGATAAAGGAGCTAAGTACTTCAGTGATATAGAAATAAATCTTGATGAGATTTTTCCGGTTGTAGCTGCACCGCATAACGTTGATAATATAAAATCTGTAGGTGAGGTGGCAGGTACGGTTGTTCATGAAGGTCTAATTGGAACCTGTACTAACGGCAGGATTGAAGATCTCCGCATTGCTGCCGGTATATTAAAAGGAAAAAATATAAAAGATGGATTCCAGCTGAATGTTATACCGGCGTCAAGAGAGATTTACCTGGCGGCAATTGAAGAAGGGCTTATCAGCGAACTGGTTAAAGCAGGGGCGAATGTTCTCACCCCCTCATGTGGTCCATGCCTTGGTACAGGACAGGGGATACCAGCCAACGGGCACACTGTAATATCGACAGCCAACCGTAATTTCCCCGGGAGAATGGGCAACAAGGATGCATCAATCTACCTTGCTTCTCCCGCTACTGTAGCAACATCAGCAATTACGGGAGTCATCACTGATCCTCGTAATAAACCAGGCGTAGAAAAATTTCAATTTAAAGCTAAGCAGAGCAGAACTTTTGAAATAAAAGCCGGGGAGAACAGGAAATCCGGAAATATCTGGAACTATGCTGATGTTGATAATTTCAACACCGACCAGATGTTTGCCGGTAAACTTACCTATAGTATATTGAGTTCTGACCCTGAGTCCATTTTTCCTCTGCTTTTTGCAGACTTTGATGCATCATTCAGTAAGAATGTATCAAAAGGTGATATAATAATAGCAGGTGATAATTTCGGTTGCGGAAGTTCAAGGGAGCATCCTTCTGTAGGATTGGCGTTTGCAGGGATAAAGGCAGTGATAGTCAAATCAGTGAACAGGATATTTTACCGATCATCAATCAACCAGGGTCTGGCTCTTATTATTCACAGGGAAGCTGTGGAGTCATATACCCCTGGTGACGGTGTCGATATTGATTTTAATAATGGAGAGATCCTCATTGGAAGAAGAAAATTCACTTTTGAACCGTTACCGGATAAGCTCAGGCAGATATTAGACAAGAAGGGGCTTGTCAATTATATGAAATCAGTATGACTTTCTGGTTTAATTGCTTGAATTGAAAAAAAATGTATTTTTGCGCCGTGAATTGGTTCCGTAGCTCAGTTGGATTAGAGCAACAGCCTTCTAAGCTGTGGGTCGGGCGTTCGAATCGCCCCGGAATCACAAAGGACACTGCTGAAGTGTCTTTTTTTATATAGGTTGTTGGATAGAGCAATCCCGCGTTCGCGGGATGGGTCGGGCGTTCGAACCGAGTCCCGCAGGTACGAGCTCGTGAGCGCAGCGAACAATCGCTCCGGAATCACCAAAGGACACTGCTGAAGTGTCTTTTTTTATATATATTGTTGGATAGAGCAATCCCGCGTTCGCGGGATGGGTCGGGCCGGAATCACGAATAGACAGCGGGAATTAGCTGCCTTTTTTCTTTCTGATCTCTTCAATTTCCATCTTCTGGCCTATCGTGAATTCTGCTCCACATATAGTACAGACATAGTTTAATAAAAAGGCTCCTTTATAATAAACCTTTTCAAATCCGGGATGATCACATTGTCTATTATCCCATTCTTCTTTGAGCTTCTGAGCTTCATTATATTCCAACTGGTTCTATTATTTACTGATTTATAATCTTTTAAATGGCACAAATCTCACAAAGGTCAGCCGTTTCGTTTCTACCTTGTTCTTCCTCTTAATAGCCAGCAGCAGTTCCTGTACTTCCGATGGTTTCCCTATCGGTATAACAAGTCTGCCGTTCTCTGACAGCTGATCAATAAGTGGTTGTGGAATTTCTTCAGCGGCAGCGGTAACAATGATCAGATCGAAAGGGGCATATTCAGGCCATCCCTCATAGCCATCTCCGGATTTACATATAATGTTTTTATATCCAAGCTTCCTGAGTCGTTCTGAAGCTTCTTTTGCCAGTTCCGGCAAAATTTCAATTGTATATACTTTATTTACAATCTCAGCAAGAACAGCTGCCTGATAACCTGATCCAGTGCCAATCTCAAGCGCTTTCATTTTAATGCCGGGTTTCAGTACTTCGGTCATATAAGCTACAATATATGGCTGTGAAATAGTCTGTGCGTAACCGATAGGCAGGGGATAATCATTGTACGCCTCATCCTGATATTCCTTAGGTACAAAAGAATGACGTGGCACTTTTCTCATAGCCTCAAGAACAGCAGTATTAGTAATTCCCCTGTCCTCGATCTGGGTTTTTACCATTCTTTGCCGGACGTTTTCATACTTATCAGCCTGTTGTTGAAATGAACCAGCCATAATAATTACCGCAATAATCAGCAGGGTTTTCACGGCAAATCTATTTCATACAAGTTATGAAAAAAAGGTTAGAGAAGAAAAGAAAATGTTGAAAGTATTACAGTGAGGTGATCAGAGAAAGAAATCCATCATAGAAGAACTGGATTAACTGTCCGATTGGTAAAAAATTGATCTTTGAAACAGCTGATGCAATCAGAAGCCCGAAAAGTATAAGGGTTCCGTACTTGTACAAAGCGGAGTAGAGAGCAGGGTATTTTCTGAAATAGTTTAACAGAAGATGTGATCCATCCAGCGGTGGAATAGGAATAAGATTAAAGATGAATAAACCCCAGTTAATAAAAATAGAATACATAAATACCTCTTTCAGAATCTCATAACCTCTGTGGTAACCAGACACATTGGTTTTTATAACCAGAGTGAAAACTATTGAAAGCAACATTGCCATCAACGCATTTGAAACAGGTCCTGCAACAGCAATCTTCATCACGTCTCTTTTTGGATTTCTCAGGTTCTTTTCATCGAACTGAACGGGCTTTGCCCAGCCGAAGCCTGCGACGAGCAGCATTATAAATCCCAACGGATCGATATGTTTTAACGGGTTGAGTGTCAGTCTTCCCTGATCTTTGGATGTCGTGTCACCGCATTTGCTTGCAACCCAGGCATGGCTGAACTCATGGACCGTCAGTCCGATGATGATGCCCGGAAGAAACTTAAGCGTACGCAGGATATCAATTCCGTCCATCCTGTCTCTTATTTACTGGTTGGTAAAAATCGTCCTGCTTCAGCTTTAGCTTGCCGATAATTTCACGCGCATATTCAGCACCTGAAAAATTCTCATCCTTATTATTAGTACCGACAGTGAATTTTACTCCTGCCTTTTTTGCCCTCTTCAGAAAATCTAAAGATGGTATTCTGTACCTGTTATTTATCTCAATGGCAATGTTATTCTCTCTGGCAGCATTAATCACCTTGTCCATCCTTTCCTTCGTCCAGAAATAGTCATATCGATCTGTCATCTGCTCAGGCAGATAAGTAGGATTAACATAAATCTGCACAGGCTCTTCATTAAGAATCTTCACTATTGTATTTACGAGATAATCCATAAATTCCTGCTCATCATCTATCCATGTCTCTTCCTTTATCCATATCCTGTTTCTTCTCCCCCTGGCATCAGTGAATGTCATCCCATCGGTAAAGACATAATCGAATTTATCCCTTGATTCTTTTGAAAATATGTTTACCCATTCACGTCCTTCTGCCTGCATTGCCATATAGAACCGGGGATAGCCTTTCATCAGATTAACCACAGAATCAATCTGAGAATCGCTATGGATAGGGAATTTATAACCGCAGTTAAACGCAATGCCATATTTGATATTCTCTGCAGCAGATTTTATTACAGCATCGTCAATTGTAAAATTGCCCTTCAGATGGATATGAAGGTCGGTTATGGGTAATTCTCCAGTGTTTCTGCAACTCATTGATAGTAAGACAATAGATATAAATATTGAAATCTTTTTTGTAGTCATTTAATATTATTTTAAAATTCAATACAGAATAAATTAACTTTTCAAAAGTACAAAAAATGTCATCTTCCACCTGTTATTTCTTTCAACAGGCTGAAAAACTGATTTTTCCTTTCCGAGCTTATACCCCAATCCACCGGAACGCTCTGATATCCGTTCTCAAATGATTCATCCTTCATTCTGAAGTCGAAGAAGCCCCAGGATGAATAGCTTCTGATTGCTGAAATGAAATTATTCTCTTCCTTATCAAAATTGAAATGATCATCTTCATTAAAAAGGATTGGTTTTGGAGAATAGCCTTCAACCTGCCTGGTTTTACTTACCATTTCGCTGATCTTCAGAGGATCTGTAACTCCATTCCCGTGGATAAGGATGAAATCTGATGTTTTTACGACATTCGGCAGCGGGATGAAGCCTCCACCATAGCTTGTACCTGCATAGAACCTGTAACCGTTCTGCGTCTTGTTTTTAACAAGCTCTATCAACTCATGTACCCTTGCTGGTTTTAAAATATCGTGATCATATCTGACATTACATTCATTATTGATCTCAATCAATATATTTCTGTAACCCTTTTTAAAAAGCCAGTCTGTCATATTATTGACAGCGTTGATCACAGCTTTCTCATCTTTGAGGCGCTCATCCTGACCAAAATAGAAGAATCCAACAATAGGTACCATTCCCAGCCTGTCGGCCTTGTCAAGTATTTTTTCCAGCCGTGTCAGATATTCAGGACGAAGAGTGCCATCCTCAAAATAACCGGAATTATGCCATGGTTGGGACTGAGAATAGCCCTGCGGACTTCCGCCCTGCATATTTATAGTGAATGAGAGGAGTCCATTTTTTCTCCACCTTTTCATGTTTTTTACGAACTCTTTGGTATTTCTGGCGGCATCCCATTTTTTGGTGTCAGGATAAACCCAGTTGCTCACAGTTTCCGGATTCAGATCATCAAATATCCCCTGAACCATCCTCGAATTGAGAAGTAACCCCTCAATTTTGTAACCGTTCCAATACCTTCCTTCATAAGTAGGTTTGCCATTGATATAAAACTGTTCTCCCTGAATTTCCAGAATAGTTCTGCGCCTTGTCTGACCAGGAAGGGAAGAGCAGATTAATATTGCGGCAAATGATAAAATGAAGATTCTTTTCATAATTTGAATCTAATTTATAGTCGAGGGTTTACTTTTAAATCAGTATAAAAGTACTATCATCTCTCAAATAATCGTAATTAATTATGGAGATTCCTCATTACGCTACGCTCCATTCGGAATTGACAGAATATTTTTTATGAGAGAGGGGAGGGAAGGCGGAATGCCGTAAACATTCCGCCTTCCCTTCCCGCAACTAATCCACACTCCCTTTGTCAATCTGAGCGAATCGAAGAATCTCATACTTATAACAGATTTCTATAACTTTTTTAAATCAATCCTGGCTCTTCAAGCAAAAAATAATCTGTTACATGTATACAATTTCATGACTTATTTGCACTTTCGTGGTGTATAAATGCGTTTTGAAAAAAACAGGAAATATGAAAAAGATAGCATTGATCTTTACAATGATCATGGCAGCAGGGCAAATAACTATGGTTTCACAGACACCCTCCGATACCTCTGTTTATCTTATCACCTGCGGACCAGGAACTGAAACTTATTCCCATTATGGCCATAGTGCGCTGAGGGTAATAATCCCCGGACGAAACATAGATCTTGTTTACAATTGGGGTGTATTTGACTTCAGCACACCAAACTTTGCCTATAAATTTGCAAAAGGTCGTCTAGAATATATGCTTGATACCGAACCTTTTAATAGGTTCCTGCAGACATATCTTTATGAAAAACGATGGGTTCAGGTCCAGAGAATAAACATATCTCAATCCGAGACAAGGATGCTGATGGAGATGATCGCGGAGAATCTTAAACCAGAGAATTTGAAGTACAGGTACGACTTTTTCTATGATGATTGTTCGACGAGGATACGGGATCTTTTTGAAAAAACTATTGGCAGCAACCTTATTTATTCTCCTTCGGAAGACAAGAAAAAACCTACTTTCAGATTCCTCACGGGAAGATACCAGTTTCAATATCCCTGGCTGGATTTCGGGATTGATCTTCTCATGGGAACTCCCAGTGACAAGAAGGCTTCTGACCGCGACAAGATGTTTTTACCAATTGAAATGCAAAAAGGACTCTCAGTGGCATATATAAACCGGGGTGGCAGAATGACTCCCTTGCTCCGAAATCCTGAAACTGTACTCGATTATAGCGATCCGGTTGTAAAGAATAGCTTTTTAACGAACCCTGTTTTTATTTTTACCCTTCTCTGTATACTCGTTATCATTTTTACGACTGTATCAAAAAGAAAAAAAACTATAAGACATATAGACATAATAATTTATACGATATTCTCCTTGCTTTCAATTTTAATGCTTTTTACAAATTTCATGACCGACCACAATCAGATGAAGTATAATCTGAGTATTTTATGGCTTAGTCCTTTCATTCCTGTCTGTCTAGCCGCATTAATAATGAAAAAGGAATGGATAATATGGTTCAGGATTGTTTTCTTTCTATCCCTGATTGCCTTCCTGATTCAGATTATTTTTTCTTACACCGGCAACAATGCTTTTATGCCCCTTATTTTAATATTGTTGGTTCGCAGCTCAGTGCGTGCGGATTTCTCATGGAATCCTTTCAAAAAAGTAACTATTTAACACAACTTTAACACTCATTAACACCTCTTTATTAATTGTACGGTTTCTTTTGTGTACCTGTTTGAAACCAGGAAATTCACAAAAGAGTGAAGCTTGTTTTATTAACTTTGCGACTAAAATTTTTATCATATGGAGCAGACAACTGACATAAGGTTATTAAATGAAAAAATAGAGAAAGAGAGCGCTTTTGTCGACATCATCAGAATGGAGATGAATAAGGTGATCATAGGGCAGAAGCAACTCACAGACAGCCTGATGATTGGATTGCTTGCCAACGGACATTTGCTTCTGGAAGGGGTGCCCGGATTGGCCAAGACACTTGCAATAAAATCACTGGCTGCTATCATAGATGCGAAGTTCAGCAGGATCCAGTTCACACCTGACCTTCTTCCGGCCGATCTCATTGGAACAATGATCTACAGCCAGAAGAAGGAGGAATTCATTGTCAAAAAAGGTCCTGTCTTTGCGAACTTTATTCTTGCCGATGAGATAAACCGGTCTCCTGCAAAGGTGCAAAGCGCTCTTCTTGAGGCTATGCAGGAACGTCAGATCACAATAGGGGAATCAACCTTCAAGCTTGATGAACCGTTCCTAGTTCTTGCAACACAGAACCCCATTGAACAGGAAGGTACTTATCCTCTTCCTGAAGCACAGGTCGACAGGTTCATGATGAAAATATTGATCGATTACCCTACGATGGACGAGGAAAAACTAATTATCAGGGAGAACCTTGCACGGGAATTCCCTAAAACAAGTAAAGTCCTGAAGACTTCTGATATTGTCAGGGCCCGTGATGTGGTCAGAGAAGTGTATATGGATGAAAAAATCGAAAATTATATTCTGAATATAGTTTTTGCAAGCAGGAATCCTGAAAAATACGGTCTTCCTGCATTCAGGAATATGATATCTTATGGTGCATCACCGCGTGCATCAATTAACCTCTCACTGGCTGCCAAAGCTTTTGCATTTATCCGGCGCAGAGGTTATGTGATACCTGAGGACATCAGAGCGGTTTGCCCAAATGTTATGCGTCACAGGATAGGTCTAACTTATGAGGCTGAAGCAGAAAATGTAAATCAGGATAAGATAATCGCTGAAATACTCAATGTAGTAGAGGTACCGTAGAATAAGGCCCCCCAACCCCTCCCGCTTCGCTAAAGCTTCGCGGGACAGGCTCTAAAGGGGGGCTTTAATCCATTTAATAATTTTCGGGGATTTAGGGGTAGGAAAAGGCCGTAGAGAAAAGACTTCAATTTATATGGAAGCAATAGAATTACTTAAGAAGGTACGTAAGATTGAAATAAAGACCAGGGGGCTCACGAGTCACATCTTTGCTGGAGAGTATCATAGCGCATTTAAGGGGAGAGGTATAGCCTTCAGCGAAGTAAGAGAATATCAGTATGGAGATGACATACGGAGTATCGACTGGAATGTAACCGCAAGATTCAATCATCCCTATGTCAAGGTTTTCGAAGAGGAGAGGGAGCTTACCGTTATGCTCCTTATCGACGTAAGCGGATCCGGTAATTTCGGAACAAAGGCTAGCTTCAAACGGGATGTGATGACCGAAGTGGCCGCAGTGCTATCATTCTCTGCAATTTTCAATAATGATAAGATAGGCGTTATATTCTTCACCGATAAGGTGGAAAAGTTCATTCCTCCAAAGAAAGGCAGGAAACATATCCTCAGAATAATAAGGGAACTTCTTGATTTTAAAGCTGAAAGCCGTAAGACAAACCTCGATGAACCCTTAAGGTTTCTTACCAATGCTATCAAAAAGAGATGTGCAGCATTCATATTGTCAGATTTCTTTGCTCCCGGATTTGAGGAAGCGCTGAGGATCGCCGGCAATAAGCATGATATTGCAGCAATAAAAGTTTATGATCCTTTTGAAAAATCAATGCCCGATATAGGCCTGGTAAAAATTTCAGACTCTGAAACCGGAGCGGAGAAATGGATCGACACATCATCACGATCGTCAAGAACAGCTTATCAGCAATGGTGGGATGGCCATATTGTTGAGATTCAGAATATCTTCAAACGGTGCAGGGTAGATTCAGCATTTATCTCCACAGGAGAAGATTACGTTAAGCCACTGATTAAATTGTTTAAGAGCCGATGAGTATGAGAAAAATGCTGATTTCAATATTAATATCCGCAGCAGGAGCTACAGCAATGAATGGGCAGGATGTTGTTGTCACTGTTGCATTCGACTCTTCGCGGATATATATTGGAGACCAGATAAACTATACCGTAACGGTTGAACAACCATCCGGGCTTAATCTTGGCCTCAAACCAATAAAGGATACACTATGCAAGAACATTGAAGTTCTATCGGGTCCGGTTATTGATACTACTTTAATGCCGGGTGACAGACTGAAATATATCAGCAAGTATCTTATAACATCATTTGACTCAGGGATTTATAAGGTGCCGCCATTTTATGCAGAAATTAATAATGAAAATGGTATAAGACGTTTTTATTCCGATTATTCATTCCTTGAAGTAATGAGAGTCAAAATCGCTCCGCAGGATACTTCAATTAAAATATTCGACATCGTTGCACCATATAAAGCACCTCTGACAATAGGAGAAATACTTCCATGGATTTTGCTGGCGCTGGTTGCAGCTGCCCTGATATGGGGTATAATAATACTATTGCGAAAATTTAAGCGATCGAAAAAGGAACCTGAGGTGTTGATCAATCCTGATCCGGCTCATATAATTGCTTTCCGTGAGCTTGAAAAACTGAAGAACGAACAACTGTGGCAGAAAGGTGAGGTAAAACTATATTATTCGAGACTTACGGAAATAGTGCGTCAGTATCTTGAGAACCGGTACAATGTATACTCTCTTGAAATGACCACTTCAGAGACCCTTGAAGCACTTCTGAAAACAGGCTTTAAGAGAGATGAATCATTTGCCAGTCTCAAGTTGGTACTTAACGGTTCAGACCTGGTAAAATTTGCCAAATATAAACCAGAACCTTCTGAAAATGAGCAGCATTTTCAGGACTCATGGCAATTTGTCGAGACAACAATGGTTCGCGAGGCAGTTGTTGCGGATGATCATTTAAAGGAGAAGGAGGGGAAAAGCTCATGACCGGAATCTCATTTGCAAATCCCAGTTACTTATGGCTCCTGGTGCTTGTACCCGGGATGATAACCTTTTATGTGCTAAGGCAGCAAAAAACCTCTGCCGCTCTTCAGATGCCGGGATTGAAACCTTTTGAAAAGACAGGATCTACTTTCAGGAATTACCTGAGACATATCCTTTTTGCCCTTCGTGCCGCAGCTATAGCACTTCTTATAATTGTCATTGCCCGGCCGCAGAAGACCGACAAATTCCAGAATGTTACAACCGAGGGTATTGACATTATACTTACCCTCGATATTTCTGGCAGCATGCTTGCGCGGGATTTCAAACCCGACAGGCTTGAAGCATCAAAGAATGTTGCAACGGAATTCATTTCAGGCAGGCCTTACGACAGGCTTGGGCTTGTAGTTTTCAGCGGTGAAAGTTTCACCCAGTGTCCGCTTACAACAGATCATGCCGTATTGATCAATCTGATGCATGAGCTCCAGAGCGGTATGATTGAAGACGGCACAGCAATTGGTAACGGACTGGCAACAGCCGTCAACAGGATAAAGGATTCCGAAGCGAAAAGCAAGGTGATCATACTACTGACTGATGGAGTGAACAACAGGGGAGAGATTGCACCTTCGACTGCTGCCGATATTGCAAAGACATATGGCATAAGGGTTTATACAATAGGAGTGGGTAGTCAGGGAATGGCGCCATATCCGCGTCAGACGCCCTATGGTGTCCAGTACCTGAATATGCCGGTGGAAATCGATGAAGCTATTCTGAAAGATATTGCATCAAAAACCGGAGGCAGATATTTCAGGGCTACTGATAATGATAAACTGCTCCAGGTATATGCTGAAATTGACAAGATGGAAAAGTCGAAGATCGATGTCAGACAGTTCACAAGGAAAGAGGAGAAGTATCTTTTTCCCGGACTTATCGCATTCATCCTGCTTGCACTTGAAATCCTGTCTAGGATAACAATAAATAAAAATATCACCTAAAAGGAAAACAATGCAATTATTCAGATTTGCCAATCCTGATTTCCTGTACCTGCTGCTTATCCTGCCGGTGATGGTGGTCCTTTTTATTATTAATGAAACAAGAAAGGCAAAAGCCATAAAGCGGATAGGCGACGAAGAACTTGTAAAGAGACTTCTTCCTGAACGTTCAGTGATACGTCCATGGATAAAATTTATTTTCCAGCTTATCGGCATTTCAGCAGTAATAGTAATTCTTGCACGTCCGCAATTCGGTTCAAAGCTTGAGGAAGTGAAAAAAGAGGGAGTTGAAGTTATTATTGCCCTCGATGTAAGTAACTCGATGCTCGCAGAGGATATTCAGCCAAACAGGCTGACCAGGGCGAAACAAGCTCTTACCCGACTTATAGATAATCTTGATAATGACAAGATAGGACTTATCGTATTTGCGGGCGATGCCTATACACAGATCCCGATTACTACAGATTATATTTCTGCAAAAATGTTTCTTTCTGCAATAGGTCCGGAAATGGTCCCAAAACAGGGAACTGCAATAGGTTCGGCCATTGATCTGGGAATGAGGTCATTCACACCGGGAGAAGGAAAGAGCAAGGCTATGATTATCATAACTGATGGCGAAAATCATGAAGATGATCCGGTTGCAATAGCTGAAGAAGCTTCAAAGGCTGGCATTGTAATACATACTATAGGAATAGGATCCACGGAAGGAGTACCTGTTCCGGTTATTGTAAGCGGAAGAAGGGATTATCTGAAGGATGCAGAGGGAAATACCGTAATAACAAAGCTCGACGAGGAGATCCTGAAAAAGATTGCAATAACTGCAGGCGGCAGTTATGTAAGGGCAAGCAATACGAATATCGGACTTGATGAAGTATTCAGTGAAATAAAAAGAATGAAAAAGCAGGAAATGGAAAGCACCATATATACTGAATATAATGATCAGTTCCAGATATTTTCGGCTATTGCACTGTTTTTTCTGATACTTGATTTTATCATAATGGAGAGGAAGAACAGGAAACTTGCAAATATCAGGCTATTTAAGTTTAAAATTTAAATGCTTTTGATAAACTATGGTTGACGCACTAATAAAATACTGTAATAAGAAAAGAGCCCTTTTTATCATTGCAACAGCGCTTTTAAGCTGTTCTGTTGCGTCATATTCACAGGCCGACAGGAAGATGATAAGGGAGGGTAACCGGGAATACGGAAAGGAAAAATACTCCGAATCTGAGATCTCCTACAGGAAAGCCCTTGATAAGAACAAGGAATCATCAGATGCTGTATTTAACACAGGTGATGCGCTTTACAGGCAGAAAAAGTATGAAGATGCCGGCAAGCAATTCGCTGATAATCATAATATGAACGATGATAAAAAGAAGAAATCAGCAAGCCTGTACAATCTTGGAAATTCATTTCTTATGGCAAATAAGGTACAGGAAAGTATTGAAGCTTACAAAGGATCGCTGAAGCTTGATCCCGATAACAAGGAAACAAAATATAACCTTGCCTACGCACAGGATCTTCTGAAGCAGCAGCAGGAACAACAGCAGAATAAACAGGATCAGGACAAAAAAGAGCAGAAACAGGATCAGAACAAGGATAACCAGAATAAGGATCAGAAGGATAATAAAGACCAGCAAAAGGGCCAGCAACAAAAACAGCAGGAACAGCAGGGAATTTCAAAGGAGGATGCTGAAAGAGTTCTCAATGCCCTTGCAAATGATGAGAAAAATGTCCAGGAAAAGGTTAAACTTGCAAAAGCTCAGAATGCACGGGTTAGAACCATCAAAAACTGGTGATCTGAACAATTGATTATGAGAAAATTTTTAATATCCGGATTGCTAACTATTTTGACATTTACTGCATTTTCACAGGATGTGACTGTTCAGACAGAATATCCTTCAGTCGTGCAGAATGGCCAGCAATTCAACATAACATATCAGGTAAATGCAGGGGGAGGTGAGTTCGCGGTTCCTTCTTTCAAGGGATTTTACAAACTAATGGGACCTCAGACTTCCTATAGCTCAAGCACACAGATAATAAATGGTAAATGGTCGCAACAGACATCTTATAGTTATACATATTTTCTTCAGGCATTGAATGCGGGTAAATTTGTGATACCGCCTGCCCAATTCACACTAAAGAACAAAACTTATTATTCCGACTCAATATATATTGAAGTAGTTTCATCTGGTAATGCACCTCAGGGTAATGTTCAGCAGGGAAATAATGCTGTCGCAGAGGATGTAAGGGTTGAGTCAGGCGGTGATAACATGTCTGTCGCTCTCTTACTCGGGAAGAAGGAGGTCTATTTAGGTGAAGGTATTCTTGCAACAGTGAAGATCTATACTAAACAGGACCTTGCCGGAATAAGTGAGATAAAATATCCGGATTTTACCGGATTTATGAAGGCCGACCTTGAAACACCTGCTCTCAATTCACTGCAGCGTGAAAATATCAACGGGACAAGCTGGGGAACAGGAGTTATACAGCAGTTCCTTTTATATCCACAGGTAACAGGTGAGATAAATATAGAGCCTGTCCAGATAACAGTTCTCGTCCAGCAAAAATCAGGAGTTTCTGATCCTTTCTTCGGCGATTTCTTCTCAACATACCAGACGGTTCAGAAGGCGGTCGTGAGCAAACCTGTGAAGATCAATGTAAAACCTCTTCCCGGCGTGAAACCTGAAAATTTCTCCGGTGTAGTTGGAAATATGACACTCAATGCTTCCATAAATAAGGACTCGGTAAATGTGAACGATGCCATCAATTTAAAACTGACGGTTTCAGGCTCTGGAAATCTTAAGTTGGCTGAAGCTCCGCAGATCAAATTGTCTCCTGATATTGAGACATACGATCCAAAGATTACTGATAACCTGAAGAACAGTTCAGCCGGTACCACCGGCCAGAAAATATTTGAGTATCTGCTGATCCCCCGTCATTATGGAGATTATACAATTCCGTCTGTGACTTACTCATATTTCAATACTGCAACAGGGAAATTCGAACAGCTTAAAACAAATGAGTTTCACTTTTACGCCCGAAAGGGTGATGAGCAGAATGCCGGGATAACAGTTTACGGAGGAGTTTCAAAGCAGGATGTAAAGTATGTCGGTAAGGATATCCGCTTCATTAAAAGCGAACCGGGCAGACTCCGGAAAGCTTCAAACCTGATTGTTTCGAAACGCTCATTCTATAGCATATATGCAATTGCTTTGCTTGCATTCCTGGGAATACTTTTTATACGGAGGGAGCACATAAGAAGAAATTCGGATATAACAGCTGTTAAAAACCGAAAGGCCGGTAAAGTAGCAGTCAAAAGACTTCATGAAGCTTCGGCTTGCATGAAAAGAGGAGAGACAGACAGGTTCTATGAAGAGATCCTTAAGGCTTTATGGGGTTATCTGAGTGACAAGCTTAATATCCCGGTTTCAGACCTTACACGTTCCAATGCAATAACTGCTTTGCAGGATAAAAATACGGGAGAGGATTTGATAATGGAACTGACCGGGATACTTGATAAATGTGAATATGCCAGGTACGCCCCGGCTGCTGCAGCTACTGAAATCGCAGCTATTTATGAAGGAGCATCGCGGTTTATCAGTTCAATAGAAAATACTATAAGTTAGAAATGAAGCCGAGAACATATTTTATATTGTTAGTTTCCGTACTTGTTATTTCGCAAACTGCATTATCTCAGCAACAGCCGGAGGTAAAATTCAGGCAGGGATCTGATTATTTCAGTGCCGGCAACTATGAAAAAGCACTGGAAGTGTGGACTGATCTTTACAAAACAGGTTACCGGTCCGCTGAACTTGACTATAATATCGGGAGTGCACACTTCAAGATAAACAATATCCCGGGGGCTATTCTATTTTATGAACGGGCCAGCCTTCTGAAACCTGCCGACGAGGATATTAATTATAACCTTCAGATATCAAGGACATTGGTCGTTGACCGTTTTGAAGAAATACCTGAGCTCTTTTTCGTCAGATGGTATAATTTCATTGCTCTTCTATTATCGTCCAACATCTGGGCAAGATTAAGCATAGCCTCATTTATACTTTGCCTGTTATTTCTTTCTGTATTTTTTTATACATCAAAATACCGGATTAAAGTACTCGGATTCTGGTTTGCTCTGGTTTTGCTGATCGTTTCGATCGCCTCTCTTGCATTTACTCTTAGAAATAAAAGCCTCGTCTATGACAGCGGGAAGGCAATAATCTTAAGTCCCATTGTCAACGGTAAAAGTTCTCCCGACAGCAGCGGTACGGACCTCTTCCTTCTTCACGAAGGCACAAAAGTGACTGTAGAGGATGAAGTAGGAGAGTGGTACGAGGTCAGGCTCTCCGACGGGAACAAGGGATGGATCCCTTCGAATAGTCTTGAAATTATTTAGCCTGTTTGCAACTAATTTATTATCTTTCAAGTCAGATAATTGATATTCATTCAATACGTCCGGCTATGAAAAAGCTCATTTTTATCTCGCTGATTATCATTTCAGTTATATCTTGCAAAAAAACTGAATGGTCTCCTGAAGGGCCTACTGATGTGAGAGTCAAGAACCTCCAGAGCGATTTTACTTTTTACAACGTAATTATTAAAACTGCCGGAGGCAGGGATACAACCGGGAATATTAAAGCACTTGGAACAATTATTCCGGGAGATACATCTAATTATCAGAGAGTTACATTTGCCTATCCACTGGCGGAAATCTCCGCAACCATAAACGGACAATTGTTTTCCACCGGAGCATTTCAGAGCACTTATCTGACATATATAAGCCGGCACAGGATAACATACGAGGTATATATATCCAATCTTACTAAAAAAGAGCTCAAGATCGATGATGTTATCTTCGATGAGCCGCTTGTGCTGAAATGAAAAAGAAGCAGATAAACAGTTCCCGTATACCGGTTTACAGAGATGCCGGCTTCGAGCTCTATGATGCGGAAACTGCTTCAGCAGCCTTTGCAGGAGAGGCAAATCCTGAAAGAGATCCGGAAATTTATATTTATTCCAGATACAGGAATCCTACCGTCGTTGCGGCCGAAGATGAAGTAATGAAGCTTGAAAAGGCAAAATGGGCTCTTCTCACTCAGTCGGGAATGTCAGCCATCGATGTGGCAGTATCAGTTTTTCAGGCAGGAAGACGTACAAGACCATGGCTATTCTTCAGCGAAATCTACGGTGGTACTATTTCTTATGCCGAAACAATACTTAAGCAGTACAGAGGCCTTGATGTCCAAAGTTTTTCTCCGGTTGGCGAGCGGTACGATCTTAAAGCTTTTGAATCGGTGATGAAAAAGCTTCATCCTGAATTTGTTTATATCGAAGCAATTTCCAATCCTATGCTGATAGTTGCTGATGTGCTCAGCATAATCAAAATTGCTAAAAAGCATAAATCAAAGGTGCTGGTTGACAATACATTTGCAACACCATATTTATGGAGACCCCTCGAAAGCGGTGCGGATATTGTAATTCACAGTGCCACCAAATATTTCTCCGGACATGGCAATGTTACTGCGGGTGTCATCTGCGGGAATGATGATGCATTAATGAAGGCTGCCCTTACTTACCGGAAATATATCGGCCATATGATATCACCTGATGATGCTTACCGTCTTCACGACCAGATACAGACCTTCGAACTCAGGTTCGTGCAGCAATGTAGGAATGCATCTGTTATTGCGGCTTTGCTTCAACGCTCATCCAAAGTAAAAAAGGTGTGGTTCCCGGGGCTTAAGGATCATCCAACGCACGGGGAAGCAGTAAAGCTCTTTGGAAATAAAGGCTGGGGTGGAATGGTGACTTTCGATTTTGCTGGAAAAAACAGAGCTGAAAAGAAAAAGAGAAGAGACGGTTTTATAAAAGCAGTCTCACATAGTATCAGGCTTATACCTTCGCTGGGAGATCCACGGACAATTCTTCTGCCCGTCGAATCTGTATGGGGCGCCAAATATCCTGAACCGGGAATGTTGCGATTATCTGCAGGTTTTGAAGATACTAATGAACTTGCAGCAACAATAAGTGTTGCACTAAAAGAAATTTCCTGATAATTCTATACCCCCCTTTTAATTTCCCCGCAGGGTAGGACAAATGCCAGAGTTTTAAAGGAATTTTAATTATTCAGGGAGATACTGAGGGGGTCATCTCCAATCCACTGGTTCTATTCCATGGGCTTTGAGGTAGTCGTTACATCTGCTGAAATGCTTATTCCCGAAGAAACCCCGTGATGCTGAAAGAGGAGAGGGGTGAACCGATTCAAGCACCAGATGCCTTGTCCTGTCTATTGTCTCTCCCTTTTTTTGTGCATAAGCACCCCATAAGAAAAATACCAGGTTATTTCTGTCTCTGTTTAATGAAGATATTGCTGAATCAGTAAACTCTTCCCATCCTTTTCTCTGATGCGAGGCTGCCATATGGGCTCTTACCGTAAGTGTTGCATTTAGCAGCAGAACACCCTGGTGCGCCCACCGGGTAAGATCTCCGCTGAGTGCTGGTCTGTAACCAAGATCTGATTCGATCTCCTTAAAAATGTTCTTCAGGCTTGGTGGAAATTCCACATCCTCTCTAACTGAAAAGCATAAACCATGAGCCTGTCCGGGTCCATGGTAGGGATCCTGACCTATGATAACTGCCTTTACCTTTTCAAACGGACAAAGTTCAAATGCATTGAAGATGAGACCACCGGGAGGGTAAATGGTTTTTGTCTGGTATTCCTCCTTTATAAATTCCGATAATCTGACGAAATATTCTTTATCAAACTCTTCCTTCAGCTTCGACTTCCAGGTATCCTCAATCCGGACATCCATAATAAAAAAGTTAAAAAAATAAATGTAAGAAATCTTAACTGCAAAGACGCAAAAATGAAACGCAAAGTCCGCAAAGTAAATTAGATCTTCTTTGTGCACTTTGCGTCTTCTCACCGTCCCGGTCTATCAGGACGGAGCTTAGTGTACTTTGCGTTTAAAAATTACTGAAGTGAGATCAGTACCATTATTTTGCCTGTAGAGCCTGTGAAGCTTTCAACGGCTTTTCCTATTATTGCATTGCGTCTCTTTTCATTTTCAGAAAGGATCTTCTTTAGTTCATCAAAATCTTTAGCTGCGTTAACATCAAGTAAGGTCCATTTCATTGCATACCCTTCTGTTGAAGATGTAGTAAGATAATCACCGGGCTTTATTGCTCCATTCTCACCGCAGACATTTACCGGAACACGACCTGTCAAGGCCAGGCGTGCAGATGGCTTTGCACCTAATATAGGTTCTCCCGTCGATTCATTGACAACCAGTTCCATCCCCATAGTCATATGAGGTTTAGTCGAAATCACTCCAAGCACTCCTGTCTGATATGGTTTCGAGGATTTGACTACACTCTCTTTATTGGCAGGATCAGCAATCACAACATCAGCGGGCTGAGTATTGGCTTTAGTATCATAAATATATTCCGCAACATCAATGGCACCTCCCGATCTTGTATCCGCATATAATCCGTAATAAGTTCCTGCTGTACCGGTAGATCCGAACCATCCGCTGTAATAGTACTCAATTGCAGTATTATCCCTGTTAAGGTTTGTGTAGATTCCGTAGACGTAATCTCTGAAACCAAGGAAAGGTATATACCTTGACCTTGTGTAGTTAAATGTTGAAACCGCATATCGACCACGTAAAATTGATTTACCATTCTTGTAAATAGTTAGTGCATTTGATCTGTTTGCATCATTTACTCCGTTACCAACTGTAAATAATAATTCACTCTCATTCCATGTATCAAAAGTACCGGTGATTGATTCGTTCCACTGGCCCAGTGATAGTTCACCATAGGAATTTGCAGTGACATTATTACCTATTGCAACAGAATAGATCCCGTTTGCAGCTGAGTTATATCCTATGGCCGTTGAGTTGGCTTCTTTTGCTATGGCCGATGTACCAAGCGCCAGAGCGCCGAATTTTATAGCGTCGCTGTTTGACCCGAACACCAGACCACCGTTCTGAGCAAGGTTACCGTTTCCAACAGCCACAGAATACTGGCCTTCAGCAATGTTTGCCCTGCTGAAATTTTTTGTTAAAGTTGTTATCGGAGTAATTGGCCTGATAATAAGAAAATCATCAAGTCCTTTTGAATCACCCGGCACATCACCTTTTCCAAGGCTGATTATTGGTATAAGATATGAATAAGAGTAAAAAGAGCCTATCGCAATAGATTTATCCCCTTTTGATTGCGACTGGTAACCCATTGCTGTTGAGTTAGTTCCTGATGCAAGGGTGCCGTTCCCGAGTGCCAGAGCATTAGTATTGGTTGCCTGGGCATTTAATCCAAATGCCATCGTTCCCGTACTCGTTGCCTGAGCACCCATGCCTAATGCAATCGATGTGTTTCCTGATGCAACCGCTAAAGAACCGAAAGCATAAGAATCGTTCCCTGTGGCTCGGGCATCGTTGCCAAATGCAAAGGCATTATGCTTTGAATTATAGGCACCTGCAATTGATCTTTTACCTATAGAAGTTGAATAATTACCGAAGGCTGTTGCCTTATATCCGAATGCCTGGGAATAATTTCCTATTGCTCTCGACTGGTAACCCAGTGCTGTTGAATAGTTTCCCACGCTGTCGACATGTCCGATATGAACATTCCCGGCGAGAAAGGCATTCTTATTCGGATACCACAGAACCTGAGGGGATGCCAGGACGGTATTTACGCTGGAGGCCCCTGTCAGATTAAAGTACATGTCGCTGATACCTTTTGATTCATCATAGCCTCCTACAGCAAATCCACCCTTTGTTCCTTTTGCCGGAGTAGGATCGATATAGATCCTTACACTGTCGGGTGTTACCCTGAAATAATCCTGGGGTTTAACCTTTGTTTCATCAAATCCTCCAACGGCAAAGCCGCCTTTTACTCCCTTTCCTGTTCTAGGGACATAAATATTCACCGCTTCCGGATAAACAGCAAATACTGTTTGTCCGTCCTTCCTTTTAACCTCAAAAAGTGCCTCATTTAATGCTGCATCATTATCACTTACAATTGAGACTTTTGATCCCTCTGCAATACCGTCTGAAACCTTCGAATAAGGTACAGACCAGAGCTTTGAGGTCCCCATGTTTTTCCAGGTTGTTGATGATGGCGGAAGTATCTTGATGCCAATATAAAGGGGACTAACCCTCCAGTCGATGGCATTGAAGCTGGCAGCTGATCCCTGGACCTTCGTTGCCGCATGATTGCCTACCACCAGGCTGAACAGACCTGTCATATTTGTATTAGCACTCTGTTGCTCTTCCCATACGTAAGTACCCGTTCCTCCTGCATGGAATCCAGTTGTATCGGTAAGAATAGAGATCTTTACCTGAATAGTCTTGTTTGCTATGGGACTTCCCGTCCCGTTGAGTGCAACGGCCTGATAGTTGAATCCATCGGGGACCTGTGCAATCATCATTGTGCACAGGATGCTGAAACTCATAAAAAACAATAGCTTCTTCATATTATTAATATTAAATATTTGAAAAATCTTATTAAGGTATTCTATCAAAATTATGAAATAAAAGAATACGATTCTAATATATTACACGAACGGACATTTATCGTTCGTAAACGTTAAATATATGACAATAAAAAAGCCGTTCCGGTTGCAGGAACGGCTTTAATAATCAAAATGTTTGATTTTATTTGTTCTTTAGTTGCTCAATCTCAGCTGAAAGTTCTTCTATCATCTTTTGTTGCTCCTTCATAGCTTCAATAAGCACAGGTATCATTTTTATATAATCAACAGATTTGATTCCATCGGCATCTGTTTGAACAAGCTCAGGTAACACCTTTTCTACGTCCTGAGCAATCACACCAATCTGTTTTCCTTCAGGGAAATTAAATTTCTCATGGACGCCCATCTTACCATCTGAAGATTTGTTGGGTATAAAATCGTCCAACTCCTGTTCCGATTTCCAGAGGTAACTCACACCTTGTACTCTAAGTATCTTATCAAGAGCTCCAAAAAGCGGTTGAATATCCTTCTTTAAGTTTTGGTCGGATGGGTTCGTAAATGCACCTGTCACGGTGACAGGTCCTGCAAAATATCCAGCAGCATTTCCTGGACCAGAAGCAGTACCGAATACTCCGACATTATAGCTGGAAGCACCTGAGGCTGTTCCCCAAACTCCAAAAGCCTGTGTTCCTCCGGATGCAGATCCATAAACACCATGATTCCAATCGCTGCTTCCGCCACCAACACCAAATATCCCATAATGATCAGTAGATCCGACCCAGGAAGTTTCTCCTCTTACTGCAATGGTCGTTGTATTGTCCACAACGTTCAGCTTGGCAGCACCGGGTATTGCATTGACTCCAACACTACCATTAAACCGTAATAAATTACTATTAAAGTCACCATAGATCAACGCATTAGTCGCATTATCCGCACCAAGGTAATTGTTTTCAATTACCAGCTGGTTATCTCCTGACTGACCATATCCTGCATATTTGCCAATAAATACATTACCACTGCCAGATGCTGATCTTCCTGCGGCATGGCCTAACATTACATTGTAAGATGCAGTAGTTACAGCTAAACCAGATTCAAGTCCAAGCAGGATATTTCCTTCACCACTGCTCACTTGTTTACCGGTATAAGTACCAATAATCACATTGGCCTGTCCTGCATCCAAAGCAAATCCTGACTGTTCACCTATACATACATTGTATCGGTTTGTGGTGTAACCAAAACCGGCCTGGAAACCTATGGCGATGTTTCTGTATCCCGAAGTACTGTTAAATCCTGCCTGGTATCCGAGGAATGTATTAAACTCACCTTCCCAGGTACCGGCGCCTCCGACATTTTTGTTCCCTGCCTGGTACCCGAGAAAAGTATTATATTGCCCATCCTGGTTTGAATAACCTGCTTCAGAACCGACAAAGACGTTGTAATTACCTGTATTTAAACTATATCCTGCCTTGTTTCCAAGGCTTATGTTATCATGGCCTGTGGAAAGTGAATACCCCACATCCTGACCTATCATTACGTTATCATAGGCTATTGCATTGAGAACAGAATGTCCGGCTCTGTAGCCAATATAAGTATTATTACTTCCTGAGAGATTATTCATTCCTGCTTCGTAGCCAAAGAAGGAGTTATTGATTGCCGTAGTTGAATAAAAGGCTGTATTCTGTCCGAAATAGGAATTATTATTACCAAGAGTATTACCATAACCAGCCTGAAAACCAAAGAACGCATTCCATTCGCCATCAGTATTTGAATAACCAGACCGATACCCGACAAATGCATTTCTGTCACCGTGGTCATTATAGTAACCTGACCTATAACCCATAAAAGTGTTAAAGATTCCGTCAATATTTGTGTAGCCTGATTGATATCCAAGAAAAATATTATTATTACCGGATGTGTTGAACAGACCACTCTGATAACCAATAAAAACATTGTTTGAAGCTGTATTTACCATCCCAGACTGGTAACCAATAAATACGTTGCTCATACCTGAAACATTGGCTTTTCCGGACTGGTAACCAAAGAATGAGTTGTATATACCGGAACTTACAGTGGGTAAAGTTTTAATCCCGCTTTCATGGCCAATAAAATAGTTTTGCGGAGTAAGTGATGTGAAAGTGGTAACTGTATTTGCTTTAGAACCATCGAAGCCGCCTACTGCAAAACCTCCTTTAACACCCTTGCTTGCATTCTGGTTGACATAAATCCTTGTGCTGTCGCCGGTTACACGAAGAAGTTCCTGGTTCCATGTTTTTGCCTGGTCAAATCCTCCAACAGCAAAACCGCCCTTTGTGCCTTTCGATCCGTTATCAACATATATGCGGACTCCTTCATTGTAAACGGCGAAAATAACCTGGCCGTCCTTATTCTTAACTTCAAAAATTGCCTCTTCAAGATCAGTTGTTGTTCCCTTAATGCCAAGCTTTCCCGTACCGGTAAGGCTTTTAGCCGTCATGGCATAGGGAACCGTATAAAGCTGAGAGGTTCCCATATCTTTCCAGGAACCTGAATAATATATCTGAGTGAAAAGATATTTTGGGGTTACACTCCAGTCAATAAGATCAAATGTGGCAACAGTGCTGGCCGTCTGCCTTGTCCCTGTCCCGATAACAAGCGTGAATAGCCCGAAGCTATTGGTGGTTACGGAGGAGTGCAGTTCTTTCCAGAAGATAGTTCCGCCTGTTGATAAAGATTGTATATAGATCATTGCCTGCAAAGGTGTATTAGCCAGAATATTGCCTGATCCGTCACGGGCAATTGCCTGGTAGTTGAAGCCCTGAGGCACCTGAGAAGACAAAAGATAAAAGGAAAAAGATAAAAGAAGGGTGAGGGAGAGTTTCGTTTTCATGGATTATAGAGGTTTTATGGTATACAATTATATATATATTTCGAAGCTAAATTTATAAAATAGGAGGGACCTGAAGAAATTTATTACGTCAAACTCTGCTTAATTTTGATAAATGCTTAATCTATCGATATCTAATTGCTAAATCTGATGACTAAAGTTATTAGAACTTATATTCTACGCATTCGAAATTAGTATTCGGCATTCAGGACATCATATCAGTACAAACAAAATTGTAAATTAGCAGTTTCTTTATACTGCCATGGCCACAGAAACCGAACGCAAATTCCTGGTTAAAGGAGAATTCAGACATCTTTCCACAGGACATTATGAAATCCTGCAGAGATATCTGTCAATTGATCCTGAAAAAACAATCAGGTTAAGGATCTCCGGAGAAACAGCTTTACTCACTATTAAAGGAAGGTCAAAAAAGAATTCCTTTGCACGCGGAGAATGGGAAATTCCGGTTCCGCTGCCAGATGCAGAAGAAATTATGAAGCTATGCCTGCCCGGCAAGATCCTTAAAACAAGATATCTTATACCCTGCGGTAAGCATACTTATGAAGTCGATGTTTTTCACGATAAAAATGAAGGACTGGTAATTGCTGAAATCGAACTTTCTTCGGAATCTGAAAAGTTTGAGAAACCTGAGTGGCTGGGAGAAGAGGTCACTGGCAGATCAGAGTATTACAATGCCAGCCTTATAAAGTAACCCTATAATACTTTTACATATATCTGCTTCGGATCGCCCTGGCTATAGAAATCTTTAAGGCTGGCTGCCAGTTCGTACCCGTTTCTCCTGTAGAATCCTTCTGTCGGCGAATAGAGTGCTCTTCCGGCAGTTTCAATCCAGAGGATCTTTCCTCCAAGGTTTCTGACTTTATCTTCCACTGCTTTAAGGAGTAAGGAACCGAGCTTTTTGTGTCTTGAATTATGGTGAACTGCAATCCAGTAAAGTTCCCATGAGTGAGTTGAGAATTCGTTCTTTCCGAAGTTGGCGAAGGCAACAAGTCCATCTTCATCTACGGATTTGAGCCAGTAATATCCGCTCTTTTCCATCCCTTTTTCGAGGGTTTCGTCAGCGATATCCAGAGCGGTCTGTATTTCGAATTCATAAAAAAAATCAGTCGATCTGAGTATCCCTTCAATCTCCTTCCTGTCGCTTTTGCTGATATCTTCGGAAATGACTGCCATACCTTATATATTTATATCATTAATAATCCGGCTGACAACGTCAGTAAAGGGCAAGCCTGCAGCTGTTATCGCAGCCACAACGCCGCTGTCAGGCGAAAGACACGGATTTGCATTCACTTCAATTACGTAAGGATTATCATTCAGGTCAACGCGCATATCGACCCTTGCATAACCCTTAAGACCAAACACATGCCAGCATTCAAGTGCAGCATCCATGATCCTTTTCTTCAGAACCGGATTCAGCTTATCTCCGGGGAAATGCCTTATAGTATTTTCGTATTCAAATGAACCCTCTTCCCACTTAGCTTTGAAATCGACGATCTTTGGCATTCCCTTGCCAAAATTATTAAATGTCATCTCTGCGGGAGGCATTACTTCCGGGCCATTGTTGCTGGATAGAACGCTTATATTGAATTCTCTTCCCTCTATATAGTCTTCAATCAGCCAGTGAGAATCCTTATAATTCCTGAGCTTCATTTCATATTCAGGAGAATAGGTAAAAACTGATTCTCCTGTTATACCAAGCGAGCCATCTTCCCAAACCGGTTTGATTATATATTGATTACCGGTGATAAGTTTTTCTCTTTCTGAGGGAGCAAATCCGCCAGGGTTATTTATTCCTGATTGTTTTAATGTTTTGCTTGTAAGCGCCTTGCTGGTCGTAATGAACATAGCCTCGACCGGATTTCCGGTATAAGGTATAGAATGCATATTCAGCAATGCCGGAACAAAATAACAGAGTTCCCCCTTGTTATTGATAGATTCAACAAGGTTAAAAACAAAATCAGGCTTTTCGGCTGAGAGTTTTTCCACCTCCTTCATAAAGTTGGCAGTTATTCCCTTCCTGTAAGTTTCTATTCCCAGCTGATTCAGATTTTCTTCTATGAACTCTACCTGTTCCAGAACATCAAGTTCATCAGCAAGAGCATCCTCGCGAGGCTGATTAAAGATTATGCAGCATTTCCTGAAATTCATACAGCCAGATGGTTTCTCTTAATTGTTGCTTTCATTATCATCTCCATCAAAACCTGATACTTGATACCGATCATTCTTGATAATATCGGAAGATCGGAATGTACCGGGTGCAATCCGGCAAGAGGGTTGACTTCCATGAAGCATATGCGGCCATTACGGTCAGCTTTCACGTCAACTCTTCCTGCATCAACACTTCTCAGTGCTTTCCATACCTGCAAAGCTACGGATTTACACTCTTCAGTGTACTCTTTTGCCATAGGAATATATTTGCAGAACTCCTGGTAGTTCTCTTTGAACTCAACGGAATAGGGGAGGTTATCCTTGCATTCAATTTCCATTCCCCCGATGGCGACTGATTCATCTCCGGTCCCAATAATGCCTACAGTGAATTCACGACCCGGCAGGTATTCTTCAACAAGTGCAGGCTGGTCGAACCTTTTCAATATCCATTCTGCCATCTCCTTTAACTCTGCAGGAGAGCTGAGCATGCTCTTTTCATTTATTCCTTTTCCCGTACCTTCAGAAACCGGTTTAATAAAGAGCGGGTATTCAAGCTTGCAATTTCTGATATCTTCCATTGATGAGATCAGCATACCTGGACTTACCGGCACACCAGCAGCAGAAACAATAAGCCTCGTAAGGTACTTATTCAGTGATACACCAAGTATCACAGGTCCGCTGAAGACATATGGTATCTTATATTGATCGAGGATTGCCGGAACCACTGATTCCCTTCCATCGCCATAAAGTCCTTCAACGATATTGAAAACGAGATCCCATTTTTTGCCGGCAGAGAGTGCATCGATCAACTGGAAGCAGTTGCCTACTGGCTCTGTCTCAAATCCCATTTTAAGGAGTGCCTCAGCTATGGCATCAACAGTTTCCTGCTTGTCGAACTCAGCAGTATCCTCCATAGTATAACCACGGTCAATATACCATGACCGCAGGTCGTAAGTCAAACCAACCTTCATTAATTTTATTATTTTTCAGGGTATTCGCACAAAACACCCTTGTAGTTACGCAGAACAATTTTTTCGCTGTTATGCTCGACGACATAATTCGGTAGCAGAGGTATTTTTCCGCCGCCGCCGGGGGCATCCACAACGAAAGTAGGTACAGCATAACCGCTTGTGAAACCTCTTAAGCCTTTTATAATTTCGAGACCTTTCTTAACCGTCGTCCGGAAATGACCGGATCCCGGGATAAGGTCACA
>JAPLDY010000058.1 GCA_026391595.1 Bacteroidia bacterium | reverse complement strand
TAACCAGTGATAATCAATGAGATTATCGATCCTGAAGATTATAAGTATCTAATTGTTAAACAGTAGGCGAAAGGCTTATTAACCTAACTATCTACCCTGACGCCTGAAGCCAGTCGCCTGACGCCCTGTTTTATTATCGGTTATTTCTTTGCTTTTGTTGTTTTTGTTGTTTTTGTTGCCTTTGTAACTTTCACCGGTTTCACAGCCTTTACAGCTTTCTTTTCCTTTGCCGGTGCCGGTTTCACAGCCTTTACAGCTTTATTTTCCTTTGCCGGTGCCGGTTTCACAGCTTTAGCTTCTTTTTTTGGTTTTTCGGCTTTTACCGGTTTGATCTCTTTTTTAACTGCAGGAGTTTTTTTGGTTACTTTAGCAGGCTTAACCTCCTTTACCTTCTTCTCCGGCTTATGCTCTTTTACTTCCCTCGTCTCTTTGACCGGTTTTTGCACTTTAACCTCTTTTACGGGTTTCTGTTCCTTAACTTCTTTTGTTTCCTTAACCGGTTTGTGTTCCTTTACCTCTTTCACTTCTTTAACTTCCTTCACTTCAGGAACAACTACAGTCTCAACAACTTCTTTAACTGGTTTCTTTTCCTTCAAAGGCTTTTTCTCCTTTAATTCTTTTTCTCTTGAAGGCTGTATCAGTTTAACAGAGGGCTTATTGGCTTTTTTTCTGCGTCGTCTTACACCATAAGTTCCAAGTATTATCTTGCCTCTTCTTGATTTCTTATCACCTTTTCCCATATTTATTGTTTTGATTAGTTATAGCCCTTTCAGGGCAGTGGCAAAGTTAATAATTTTCTTTATTTATTCCCGAACTGACCCAGCTAAAATTAGGGGATTCATTACTTCTTTCGGAAGTACAGTTAAAATAAAGTAGTACCTTGTAAAAAATTCAGACAAGTACAAAATGCAGACATTAAATGATTTAAGACTGGCAGTCCTCATAGATGCCGATAATATACCCCATAGCAACGTCACAGGCATGCTTGAGGAGATTGCCAAATATGGTACTCCTACTTTCAAGAGGATCTATGGCGACTGGACCATACCGACAGTTTCCGGATGGAAGCAGGTACTTCTTGAACACGCCATAACTCCTGTACAGCAGTACAGCTACACGAAAGGGAAGAATTCAACCGATTCAGCAATGATAATAGATGCTATGGATATTCTCTATTCCGGAAGAGTCGATGGTTTCTGCATTGTCTCGAGCGACAGTGATTTTACCAGGCTGGCAACAAGACTCAGAGAAGCCGGAATGAAGGTATTCGGAATAGGTGAGCGCAAAACACCATCTCCTTTCATTGTTGCATGCGACAAATTTATTTATCTTGAGATCCTGAATACTCCGGTAGTTGTCAGGGAACATGCTCCGGCCAGGGAAAAGAAGGGAAAGCCTGACAGGTCAAAAAAAGCCTCACCTGAAAATGATCAGCAATTCCAGATCAAAAGGGCAAAAAGGCTGATCGCAACATCAATAACCGACCTTGCCGATGAGAATGGATGGGCGTATCTTGGAGATGTTGGCAATCTTATACTGAAAAAACAGCCTGACTTTGATCCCCGCAACTTTGGATTTGCCAAGCTTACGCCACTGATAAAGTCATTCGATTTCGAGATCGACGAGAGGGAATCAGGACAGAATAACATCAAACATATCTACATCAGAAACAGAAAATAGGGTTCCCTGATGCCTGACACCTGCTGCCTGAAGCCATTAAAATTTTGACCAATACCTTAATATATAGTACATAATATTTGATGTTTCAAAAAAAAAACATGACCTTTGATCAGTATTTAACACACTAATTTTTTTGAACTATGAACATTTACGTCGGAAGTCTTCATTTTAAAATGAATGAAGCAGAACTCAGGGAACTATTTGAAGAGTATGTCGAAGTAGGATCAGCCAAGATCATTTTTGACAAATACTCTGGAAAAAGCAAAGGATTTGGCTTCGTCGAGATGCCAAATGAAGCAGAAGCAAAAAAAGCTATTGAAGAACTCAATGGATCTGAAGTACAGGGAAGGAACATTATCGTAAACGAATCCATCGAAAGAACCGAAAGAAGGAGAGATTTCAGAGGAGGTAACGACCGCAGAGGCGGAGACGGCCCCAGAAGAGACAACAGATAGCAAATTAAAAAAATCTTACACTATGAAAGGTACTGTTAAATGGTATGACAGAGTCAAAGGTTATGGATTCCTTCAGACTGAAGATAACAAAGATATCTTTGTCCACCGTTCAGGTTTGGAAGTACCACACACCGAACTTGAAGCAGGCCAGGCCGTTGAATTTGAAGTCGAACAGAGAGAAAAAGGTCCTGTCGCTATCAAAGTGAAAAAAGTCGAATAGTTTTATTCAGGCTGATATTCTTGAGGCTGCATTAATTATGCAGCCTCTTTTTTTTAGTTCATCTTTAACTTATCTTTAGCACAGAAAAACCCCTTGCTTATTTCCCTCAGGGGAAGGCCGAGCGTGAAAAAATTGCCCTGTGGACAAGTTTAGCGAAGGAACCAGCCTGCCGGCAGGGACCTTCCCCCCTGGGGGAAGGCAGGGATGGGGGTAAATTATTAAATAATAGTTATATACAATGGAACGATCTCATTTGATAAATGTAAAAACAGTCGCAATCTTATTTTTCTTCTTTCTAACTAAATTCTCTTATTCCCAGAGTCTTGAGGAAGGCTTTAATAATCCCCCTGAATCTGCCAAACCAAGAACCTGGTGGCACTGGACAAACAGCAATATAACAAAGGAAGGCATAACCAAAGACCTTGAATGGATGAGCCGTGCAGGTATAGGAGGCGTCCAGCTTGCCGATGTGGCCTCCGGACAAGGCCAGTCGGTAGAGAAGAAGATCATATTCGGATCTCCCGAATGGCTCGATGCTGTACACCATGCAGCTTCAGAAGCCGGAAGGCTGAATCTGGAAATGACAATGTTCAGCTCAGCCGGATGGAGCCTTACAGGAGGACCCTGGGTTAAACCTGAACAGGCAATGAAAAAACTGGTATGGAGTGAAATAAATGTAAAGGGACCACAGAAATTTACCGGCACTCTTCCACCGGTACCCACAAATGAAGGGCCAATCAGGAATTTGGGAAGAGCCGCTCAACAAGGTCCTCAATTTTCTGCAGATTTTCTCGTTCTTGCTTTCCCGACTCCTCCTGACGAAACTGATATACAGAGCCTTAACCCTGTCATTACAACTTCCGGCGGTGCAATAAGCTCAAAAGAACTGCTGGATGATGACCTTAATACCTCTGTCAGAATAAGATCAGGGAAAGACAAGAATATTGTCTGGATACAGTTCTTCTTCGAAAAGCCTGTAAAGATAAAAGCCATAACTATGGCAAACAGGGCTGGAATTCCGGTAGGCACTCTCAAGGCTGGTATGACCGGAGAAGATTTTCAGACTGTTGCAGTACTGCCCGGTGCACAGCTTTATCGCTCAGGCAAGGTGGAAACGATCTCATTCCCAGAAACGACGGCTTGCTATTTCAGGCTCGAATTTACAGGAGCGCCTATGAAACCTGCCGAAGTGATGGCCGAGACAATTACTAAGCCTGATTCAGTCTATGTTTTCAATGAAATCAGGCTCCACACTGGTGCAAGGATTAACCGGTGGGAAGATAAGGCAGGCTTTTATCATCTCTTCAGCTACGAACCTGTGGCATCGAATGAAGTTCCGCTTACATCGGCAGTTGATCCTTCAAAAATAATCGACCTTACTTCCTGGATGCTTCCCGACGGAACACTACAATGGAATGTACCGGATGGGAACTGGACTGTAATGAGATTCGGATATTCGCTCACCGGTTCAAAAAACAGGCCTGCAGTCGCCTCCGGTCTTGGTTATGAGGTCGATAAGCTCAGCAAGGAGAATAGCGAAGCATATATAAAAGGATATACAGATCCACTTAAGAATGCTCTGGGCCCTCTCTACGGAAAAAGCCTGCAATATGTCCTGCTCGACAGCTGGGAGGCAGGCATGCAGAACTGGACCGATAAAATGATAGAAGAGTTTACCCGGAGGAGAGGCTATGACCCCACTCCTTATCTGCCCTGCATGACCGGACGGGTAGTTGGAAACAGCGACATAAGCGACAGGTTTCTGTGGGATTTCCGCCGGACACTGGCCGACATGTTCGCTGAAAATCATTATAAGGCTATTACTGAATATCTTCATAATCAGGGCATCAAAACATACGGAGAAGCTTCCGGTGTCTCACTCGAGATACTTGAAGATGCACTGTTGTGCAAGAAGTATGTCGACATACCTATGGGAGAATTCTGGCGCGGGGTAATGCATCCCGACCTGATGTATTACCAGGATGTCCGCGGAGCTGCCTCAGCAGCTCATATTTATGGGAAAAATATAGTTGCAGCCGAATCATTTACTGGTGGAGGATTCGAGTCGCCATATACACTTAAGAAAACAGGCGATTACTGGTTTACACAGGGAATAAACCGCATTATTTTTCATACATCGGCACACCAGCCTCTGGATACTAAGCCCGGCAATACGATGGTAGGCACACATATCAACCGTAATATCACCTGGGCAGAACAGGCTGAACCTTTTATGAAGTACCTGGCCCGCAATTCCTTCATGCTGCAGCAGGGTCGTTTCGTGGCAGACCTGGTTTATCTGATCAACGAAGGAGCACCCTCCACTATGCCAATCTGGGGATCAGGCCTCTCCCCTGCCCTGCCCGAAGGATTTGATTATGATTATACCAATGCCGATGCTCTCCTGAATTTAATGACAGTTTCCGGCAATGGCAGGCTGATACTGCCCGGTGGAATGAGTTATGAGGTGCTGGTCCTTCCAAACACCGACAGAATGACTTTGCCTGTTCTCAGAAAACTTTATAGCCTGGTCTCAGCGGGAGCTACGGTTACCGGTATCCGGCCTGTTGCAACACCCGGGCTCTCAGGTTACCCCGGGTCGAATAAAGAATTCGATGAGCTGGTCTTTGCCCTGTGGGGCGATCTTGACGGGATAAGCAGAACAACCCGATCGTTCGGCAAAGGAAAGATTATCTGGGGTATGCCGCTCCCGGTTATCCTTTCCAATAAAGGTGTTTCACGCGATGTGGAATCCAATCCTGGTTCTGATAAGATTTCATGGATTCACCGGCGTACTGATAATGCTGAAATCTATTTTATAGTAAACAGGGTTGACACCACTATGGATCTCTCAATGACATTCAGGACAACCGGTCGTGAAGCTGAATTATGGGATCCTTCAACAGGAGTAATAATGCCTTCAAGCTATTCTTTCTCAAGGGGCAGGACAATAGTACCGCTTCACCTTGGAAATAAAGAATCGACCTATATTATCTTCCGCAATAGTACTGAAGTCAGATCAAGAACGGTACCATCTGTACAACCTGTTCTGCTTACTACGCTTGCAGGTCCCTGGGAGATAAGCTTCCCAGCTGGTATGGGGGCTCCTGAGAAAGTTGAACAACCAGGTCTTGAATCATGGACAGCCAGCCCTGTTGAAGGGATAAAATACTTTTCAGGTACTGCTGCCTATAAAAAGTCCTTTAATGCTCCAAAAAGCTGGTTCACGGGGGGTACAAAGATAATCCTTGACCTGGGCAAGGTTTGCGATATTGCAGAAGTATATGTAAACAATCAGCCCGCAGGGATCTTGTGGAACAGTCCGTTCAAGACAGACATTACCAGAATGCTGAAAAAGGGAACCAACCTGCTTGAAATAAAGATTACCAACGAATGGACCAACAGACTTGCAGGAGATCAGTCGGCTGATCCCGCAAACAAAATCCTTAAATCTCCATTGAGGGTGTTTGGAGGAAGAAGCCTGAATGATTCAGGTTTGCTGGGGCCAGTGACAATCCTGAAAGAGTAGCCGGCTAAAAAGGATTCGCTAAATTTGCTGACCCCTGTATTGCTTAATATTATACTTCATGGGAAAAAAGGATCATCTGTTGCCTTCATGTGTGATGAGACACTCCGGAATGTTGAAAATTTCAATAGCTCTCTTCTCAATAATTCTGATCAGCTTCTCATTCATGAAGGAATCCTTTGCAGAAGGTCCGCTAACAAATCTCAGTTTCGACAGTTTTTCCCAGGTTGATGGTCTGCCTAATAATCAGATACAATGTATCTATCAGGATAGCAGAGGTTGGATCTGGCTAGGTACCAGCCAGGGTCTCAGCAGGTTCGACGGATACCGTTATGTGAATTTCATACCCAACCCCTCCGATACAACCAGCTTGTCAGGGAACCTGGTCAGAGTCATCTTCGAGGACAGCATGGGAAACCTTCTGATAGGGACTGAAAACGGAGGATTAAATGTCTTTGATCATAAGAAGGAATATTTCCTTCATCCTTACAGGAACCACCCCGAGTTTAAATCCAGGGAAGTATCAGTCAATACGATTACTAAAGACAGAAATGGTAATCTTTTTGTAGGTACAGACAGAAATCTTCTGAAGATAGATGATAAAGGGACACTCACGAAGATCACGCCACTGACAATCAACCGGGAAACAGAATTCTCATTTGGTTTTATCAGGGTAGTTCAGTTTGATGAAACAGGCAATTTATGGATAGGTACTACGGACGGGCTATTGCTCTATTATCCTGAGACTAACTTGATTGAAGAGGTTCAGGTTCCTTTGGTTAACAGGCAGTCCAGCGAAATATTCGATATATTCAGGGATAATGATGGGCTTCTTTGGATCGGGACATATTCCAACGGTGTTTTTATCTGTGATCCTTCATCAAAATCTTTTCGCCATCTGGATCTCTCTCCATATTTTGAAAGGACAGAAACCGTAAGAACAATTTCAAAAGGTATTTTGGGTGATTACTGGATAGGGACAAGGGGAGGCCTCTATATATATTCAAAGACAAGGGGGGTGACCGGTTATTTCAAACATGATGACAGGGATGTCAGGAGCCTTGCAAATAATTCCGTTCTGGACATCTATCACGATGCCCGCGGGGAGACCTGGATTGGTACCAGGGGCGGACTAAATCTGCTGGCCAAAAGCAAACAGGTATTCCGTGATTTCAGTGCGTTGCCAAATGATAACCATTATCTCAATAGTAACATCATTTATACCTTCTGGATAGATGACAATAACAGGATCTGGGCAGGTACCGAAGATGGAGGTATCAATATCCTTGATCAGGAAAAAGGAACCTTCGAATATCTTACCGTAAAGGCAAAAAGTGCAAATTCGATTTCACAAAATTGCATCAAAGCATTCCAGGATGACGGGAAGGGCAACCTCTGGATCGGTACATTCTGGGGAGGGATTGATGTCCTTAATCTGAAAACAGGTAAGATAACACATCACCTGTACTCTCCTGATGATCCGTCCAGCCTTTCGGATAATCGTGTATGGGACCTCTGCATGGACGATGCTGGTGGGATCTGGGTGGGAACATCAGCGGGCCTTGACCGGTTTGATCCCGGAACCGGATCATTCAAACATTTTACTAACCTCGTACAGAACGAACGGGTTTTCTGGATCGATATTGATTCTGAAAAAAACATTTGGTTTGGTACTATTGATGAAGTCATTATATATGATCCTGAAAATGAAAATGTTTTTCGGTACCCTGAGCATACTATGTCGTTTACCGAAGACTCGGAGAAAAGATGCTGGATTGCCACAACCGACAAAGGCATAGCACTTTACTCCAGACAAAAAGGTGCCATAAAATATTACGGGGAGAATGAGGGCTTATCAAACAATCAGGCCTTGTGCATTCTTGAGGATGCCAACCATTATCTTTGGATCAGCACCTCAAATGGATTATCGAAGTTTGATACCGTGAAAGAACAGTTCCGTAATTTCTCCGCAAGGGATGGATTACGGAATGACCAGTTCAATTATGGTGCAGCATATAAGGCAAAAAACGGAGAACTGCTTTTTGGAGGTATATCGGGATTTAATATGTTCAACCCCTCCGATATACTTACTGAAGATTTAAATGTACCTCTCGTATTTACTGAACTGAGGATCTTCAATAAGCCTGTTATGATCGGAGAGGAAAAGAATGCAATCCTAAAACAAAGTATTTCCGAGACCAGCCATCTGGTGCTCAATTATGATCAAAATGTATTCACCCTTGAATTTGCTGCACTCGATTTCATAAACAGCTCCAGCGACCTCTATTTCTATTATCTTGAAGGATTTGACAAAGGGTGGAACGAGCCCAGCACAACCCGCGTGGCAACTTACACCAACCTTAATCCGGGAGATTATACCCTGAGAATCAAAAGAATACTGCCGGGGAATCCTCCTGCTGACAATGAGCTGACACTTTTAATAACAATAGTTCCGCCTTTCTGGATGAGCTGGTGGTTCCGCACCATAATGATACTTTTCATCGTCACTCTTGTTTATTTTCTGATCAGGTTCATCTTCAATCGTGAAAAGATCAAGAATGAGCTCATCTTTGAAAAGACAAAAGCCAAAAACCTTCATGAGCTTGATATGCTTAAACTGCGGCTTTTCACTAACATATCACATGAAATAAGAACTCCTCTGACACTTATCCTCGGCCCTCTTGAAAAGCTGATCTCAAAAAAAGTTCCGGATGAGGAGATATCTTCACACCTGGCATTGATGTACCGAAATACCACTCAGCTGGACAGGTTGATAAACCAGCTGCTTGACTTCCGTAAACTGGAAACGGGGAACCTTAAGCTTGAAATAACTCAGGATGATATGGTCAGACAGGTTTCAGAAGTTGTACTGTCATTCCAGGAATTCGCCAGGGAAAAACATATCACCCTTGAGTTTCATACGCTCAAAAAGCAACTGGTTTCATTATTTGATCCCGATAAGATAAAGACTATACTTAATAACCTCATTTCAAATGCTTTAAAATATACAGATGAAGGAGGTTCGGTCTCTGTAAACCTGTCTCTTTTATTTGCTGATCCTGAAGAAGAGTCGCTTAACAATCAGCAGGAAGAACAATATATCGAAATTTCAGTTAAAGACACAGGAAAGGGTATTTCGAACACTAACATTGAAAAGATCTTCACAAGGTTCTTTCGCGTTGATTCGAAGGATGAGAGCACCGGAACAGGGATAGGACTATCTCTCGTCAAAGAGCTGGTAAAGCTGCATAAAGGAACTATTGACGTTATCAGCAAACCTGGCAAGGGTTCAAAATTCATAGTAAGGCTGCCATTTGAAACTGAGGAACCTGATGAACTGTCATATAAACACGAAGATAGCAGTCCTGAGAAAATACGAAAAACACATAAAAGCTCTTTGCAGTCAGATTATATCGAGGAGTCGAATGCCCATATAATGCTCATTGTAGAAGACAATCAGGATGTCAGGTACTTCATCCGCAGTCATTTTGAACCTGTTTTTTCTGTTTATGAAGCACGCAACGGGCAGGAAGGACTCGACATTGCAACGGAGATCGTACCAGATGTTATCATCAGCGATATCCTGATGCCGGATGTTGACGGTTTTGAATTCTGTAAAAGGATCAAAAAAGATGAACGTACTTCACATATACCATTACTCCTGCTGACTGCACTTCACTCAAAAGAACATGAAATGGAAGGCCTCTCATGCGGGGCTGATGACTATATCACAAAACCATTTGACATTTCGATCCTTCAGACCAAAATTGAGAATATGCTGGAGGTAAGAAGAGCGCTGAAGGAAAAATATACGAACCAGATCGTTCTAAAGCCGTCTGATCTGACTATAACATCGCCTGATGAGCGCTTCCTTAAAAGAGCAATCGATGTCGTGGAAAAGAATATGTCCAATGCCGACCTTGATATTGAGAAGTTTGCATCTGAGGTTGGTGTCAGCAGAATGCAGCTCTACAGAAAATTTGACGCACTCACCAATATGACAGTAAAGGAGTTTGTAAGGAGTATAAGGCTGAAAAGAGCCACCCAGCTTCTCCTTGAAAAGAAAATGACAGTCACTGAAATAGCGTATGCCGTTGGATTTAAAGATCTGTCACATTTCAGAAAATGCTTCCACAGGGAGTTCGGAATGAGCGCTTCAGAATTTATAAGCAAAAATATCACTGATACCGTGAATTAATAAAGGGCCTCCCTGTCGTTATATTCCATTTGAGAAGATTACACCTGCTATTTGGGAAGAATATCCCGCTAAGGGAAATATGACACTCCTATTTGGGAAGATTTATATGGCTTATTGTTCAGGCAAAAGCTAATTTGCATAATGTATTCCGGCATAATCTCTTTAAAAAGCCGGAAATATTAGTGGTTAGGTTTGGGTTTCATCTCATTGGACCGGGAGACTATGTTTCCCGGTTCACGGGATGAATTATTAGTGAATACGTATACTATAATAGGTATGAAAATAAAAAAAATCGGCCCTGCATTAATCCTTGCGATAATTGCATCATCATGTAATCATACTGATAACGTAAAAAATTCATCGCCGGTCCCGGCTCAGAAGAATGAAATTGAAATGCCAGCCATATCAGAACCGCAATTCCCTGACAACACGGTTTATGTCACCGATTTCGGAGCTGTCGGAGATGGACAAACTCTCAATACCAAAGCCATAGCTGATGCAATAGAAAGTGTTTCAAAAAAGGGAGGAGGGAAAGTGATTATCCCCAGCGGTTTATGGCTCACCGGTCCTATTATCCTTAAAAGCAACATTAATATCCACGCAGAGCAGGGAGCACTTGTGATTTTTAGTCCTGACAAAAGCTTATATCCTCTGATTGAGACCAGCTTCGAAGGATTGAATACTGTACGTTGCACATCACCGATCTATGGACATGACCTTGAGAATATAGCATTTACAGGTAAAGGTATTTTTGACGGTACCGGAGAAGTCTGGAGACCTGTTAAGAAAGAGAAGCTGACTGAATCACAATGGAAACAGCTGGTACAATCCGGAGGAATTGTCAGTGACGACGGGAAAAACTGGTACCCCTCAGATTCATATGTGGAAGGTCAGAAAATGAGTCAGATGAATGTTCCCGGACAACTAACCAATATAAAGGATTACGAAAAAATAAAAGACTTCCTGCGACCGGTGATGGTGAGCCTGGTAAAGTGTAAAAAGGTGTTGTTTGACGGACCGGTCTTTCAGAATTCACCTGCATGGTGCATTCACCCCCTGATGTGTGAAGACCTGATCGTCAGAAATATAACCGTAAGGAATCCCTGGTTCTCACAGAACGGTGATGGGATTGATATCGAATCATGCAGGAACAGTATGGTATATAACAGCAGCTTTGATGTAGGCGACGATGCTATCTGCATAAAATCGGGCAAGGATGCAGACGGCAGGAAGAGAGGCATACCGACCGAAAACCTTACAATAAAAAATTGTATAGTCTATCATGGCCATGGAGGCGTCACAATAGGCAGCGAGATGTCGGGAGGGGTGAAAAATGTAACGGTTTCTGGTTGCACATTTATTGGTACAGATGTTGGGATACGCTTTAAAAGCAACAGAGGCAGGGGCGGGATCGTGGAAGATATTTATTTCTCCGACATCAATATGATCGACATTCCTACACAGGCGATTTCCTTCAATCTGTATTATGGCGGAATGGAAGGAGGAGGCGCTGAAGCAGCAGACGAGGTTATGCCTCCTGTAACAGAAGAGACCCCGGTATTCAGAAATATTACAATCAGGAATGTAACCTGCAAAGGAGCCTTTCAGGCAGTTTTTCTTCAGGGATTACCCGAACAAAACCTGGAGAATATCACACTGGAAAATATTAACATGGAAGCAGACTACGGGATGACATGCATCGATGCCAACGGAGTTTTAATAAAAGGGATGAGGCTCGTTACGAAGAATTCTCCGGTAATTACTATTAATAACAGTCAGCGAATCGATATCGAAAAGATGGATATACCTGCTAACCTGAAGATCCCTGTTAACATAACAGGAAAGAGATCAAAAGATATAACTATTGACATGATTGGCCGCTCTAATAAAGGCAATGTTGCTATAGACGGGGAAACAGACACAGAAACGATTAAAATACTTTGAGAAGATTTTACCTGCTATTTGGGAATTATATCCCGCTCAGGGAAATAGGGCACTCCTCTTTGGGAAAAAATATGGTGTTCTGTTGGCTGGTCATTTATAACTTGTATTAATTATTTGAGCTGAAAAATGAATAACAGTGTCCATGACCTGAAAAAGCTTAACCGGACCATTATTTTGATCTCGATAGGATTATTACTTGCAATATCTATATTACTCTTAATAAGTTTTTAATAACCAATCTAAATCCGATTTATTTTTGAAAAAAAATCTGAAAGTCTTCCTGATGCTCCTGATCTTTATAACAGGGACATCGGGTATCTTTGCACAGATAACAGTTACGGGGAAGGTGATCGATACTGAGAACCAGCCTGTTATAGGGGCAAACGTTGTTGTCAAGGGGACAACAATAGGGACGATGACTGGTATTGATGGAAAGTTTTCCATCGGTGCACCATCATCCACGAGCATTTTAACAGTTTCGTTCATAGGTTATGTGCCGCAGGAATTCATTGTCGGCAATAATACAGTCCTGAATGTAACTCTTCAGGCTGAAGCCACAGCTTTGAATGAAGTGGTTGTTATTGGTTACGGTACTATTCCAAAGCGTGATCTTACCGGATCTGTTGCTTCCATCTCTGGAGCACAGATCGCAGCCGTGCCAGTTTCAAATGCAGCCCAGGCAATGGTAGGGAAACTCCCGGGAGTTAGTGTTGTATCCCAGGACGGACGTCCTGATGCATCAATCTCAATTCGCGTCCGCGGAGGAGGATCTATTTCACAGAGCAACGACCCTCTGTTCATTGTTGACGGTTTTCCGGTAGGCTCCATAAGCGACATCCCGGGCGACCTGATTGAAAGCATCGATGTGCTGAAAGATGCTTCCTCGACTGCAATATATGGTGCCAGGGGTGCAAACGGCGTCATAATCGTAACAACAAAAACCGGTAAGAGCGGCAAAATGTCAGTAAGCTATGACGGATATGTCCAATTCAATGAGCCGACAAAATACCTTGAAACCCTGAATGCGTATGATTACATCGCCTATAACTGGGGTTATGCCAGGGCTATCAGCGCCGCTTATGGAAATGCATGGGAAATGCTGTGGGGTATTGGAAGCCAGGCAGCAACTTACGGCAATACAGCAGGTATAGACTTCTACAAGGATGTTGCCGCCACGAACTATTCAAAGGAGGCTTATGGCAATTCCTTCTCCCACAGCCATAACCTTAATATCAGCAACGGTAATGATAAAACCAAGTATCTGTTTTCGCTGAACTATCTCGACGACAACGGGATGAAGATCAACTCCTGGTACAAAAGGACCAGTGCTACTTTCAAGATTGACCAGAAACTGTTCGAAAAGCTCACTTTCTCATTTGATACCCGTTTTACAGACGTTGACAAAATGGGAAATGAAGGAACCACGAATGCCAAAGGTTCTATTTTGTCATCCTCATACCAGTTCCGTCCAATAGCTACTGCAGATGTTCAGGGCGAGCTGAATGATCAGATAAATACACAGATTGGTATGTACGACGTGGTTTTGCAGGACAGGTACAATCCGGTGGCCCGCATGAAAGATTATCTGCCTGAATCAAAGAGCAGATCGCTGCGCACCAATGCTGCATTGAGCTGGTTAGTAATTAAAGGTCTTACCGCCAGGTCGGAAGTAGGATTGAATAATTACTGGAACAAAACAACCTCATGGACCGGAGCAGTTTATAACGATTACTTTAATACTGCCGGTGAAAAAACATTTGGAGGAAATGCATCTCTTGGAACCTCTGAAGGATGGAGTATACGCTGGGCAAATACCCTCAGTTACGATATTAAAGCCCTGGGAACCAACCATAGTCTGAATATTATGGCAGGACAGGAAGTATCCAACTCCGGTTCTACCTCAATGAGCATCTGGGGAAACCAATATCCTGCCAATTACGATTCTGAGCGTGCCTTTGCCAATATGGATCAGTATAATTCCTTATCTACATCTGTCGTTCATGGACTCAGCTCTAGCACCGGTACTCCTAACCGGTTGCTGTCGTACTTCGGCCGTGTCAACTACACTTTTATGAGCCGTTATCTGTTCACGGCTACATTTCGCGCTGATGGTTCATCAAGGTTCGCACCGACAAACCGCTGGGGCTATTTCCCGGCAGCTGCCATCGGATGGAGACTTTCTGAAGAGAACTTCATTAAAAATATAGCATGGGTGAATAACCTGAAATTGCGTTTCTCTTATGGATCTGTCGGAAATGACGGTATCAGCGCTAACCTGTGGAAAACAGCCTGGAGCTCGAATGGCCAGACTAATTACTCAATCAACGAAGTACGTCAGGTTGCATATTCTCCGGCTTCCACTATTGCAAATCCTAACCTGAAATGGGAAACCACCATCACACGTGACCTGGGTCTTGATTTTGCTTTCCTTAAAAGCAGGGTCTATGGTACTATCGACTATTACTGGAATTCTACCAAGGACCTGCTGATGCTTACATCAGTATCTGCGATCAGTGGATTCTCATCAACATATGACAATATCGGAAGTACAAGCAACAAGGGGCTTGAACTTTCACTCGGAGGTGACATTATCCGCAAGAGCGATTTCACACTGAGCGCCAGCTTCAATATAAACTTTAACAAAGGTAATGTTGAAGAGCTGGCTCCCGGGGTTAACGGGCTTTACAGAACCAGCTGGGCTTCAGTTTATATAGCACCTCTGACAGGAGACTATATCCTTATTGAAGGCAAGCCTGTAGGTCAGGTCCGCGGTTATCAATACGATGGTTTTTATACGGTTGATGATTTTGACTATAATGACGTGACCAAAATGTATACCCTGAAAACAGGTGTACCGGATATTGCTTCGGGTATTATCGGAACAGTCTATGGAACTTCAGCAAATAAACCCGGCGGACAGAGTGCATATCCCGGAGTAATCAAACTCAAGGACATTAGCGGACCGGCCGGAGTACCTGACGGGGTTATCAATGACGATGATGTTTCTGTCATTGGCGATATGAATCCGAAACATACCGGTGGTTTCAATGCCAATGCCATGTATAAGGGAATTGATCTTGGATTTAACTTCAACTGGAGCTATGGAAACCAGATCTACAATGCCAATTACCTTGCAGCTTTAATGGGTATCAAGGAAGATGGTTTGTACAGGAACCGCATGGATGTCCTCTCAAATTCATATAAAATATATGATATAGTTGGTGGTCAGCTGACATTCATCACAGATCCTACTCAACTGGCGGCGCTTAATGCTAATGCAGATATATTTATGCCTTATCAGGAAAACGCTGTTGTTTCTACACTTGGCATCCAGGATGGATCCTTCCTGCGTCTGAACAACGTAACTCTTGGCTATACCTTGCCGAAGAACTTATCTGCTAAAGTACATATCAGCAAACTCCGGCTTTATGGCTCGATTTATAATGCCCTGACCTTTACAAAATATGAAGGCCTTGATCCTGAAGTAAATACAAATACTAGCCAGGGTGGCGCTCAGTATCCCACTATAGGCCTTGACTGGGGTGCTTATCCCCGTGCACGCTCATATACGATCGGCCTGAATGTTGAGTTTTAATCATAAAACAAACTACCATATATGAAAAAGTTTATATTTATCATACTCGCCGCACTGGTGCTCTTTAATACCTCGTGCGACAAAAATTTCCTGAATGTATCTTCACCTTCCTCGGTTGACCAGGACTTTGTTTTCTCTGCACCTGAGGAAGCCTATAAGGTATTGGTGGGATGCTACGAACTATGGAGGGAAGGGAACAACGGCCTCTTCTACGACCTCGATGTTGTCGGGTCTGATGCCGAATGTCATCCTGAAACCTATGACGCCCAGCAGCGTCATATTCCTGAGGGACTATACGCAGCCGAAATACCTATAAATTATTCGAATGCCGTAGGTATATGGGCTAACCTTTACAAGGTTGCAAACCGCGCCAACATTATAATGGAAGCAATTAAAGAAAAAGCTGATTATAAAACTGCAGTCACAGCTGGCACACCAAACGTCTGGACTCAGCTTTATGGTGAAGCAGCCATATTCAGGGCTTATGCGTATTTCAACCTGGTCCGTTATTATGGAGATGTCCCCTATTTCCAGGAATCAATCTATACGACTGCTCAGACAGACAGTTCCCGGCTTATCTCACGCGATGTGATCTATGATGGTGAGATTGCGAGTTTAATAGTTGCCGAACCTCTGATGTACCGTCTTGGTGAGGGAGGCATAACTGCTGAACGTTTCTCACGTACTTTCGCTCAGGGCATGATAGGAAAGATAGCATTGTTTGCAGGCGGTTACGGATTGAGAAGAACAGATTTTGACTATGGGGATGTGACTTTCACCCAGATTGGTACTGAAATGTGGAACGCTAAATATGTCCGCAGAACAGACTATAAGGATTATTATGCGATTGCTGAAACATATCTGAAAAAATTGATCGATAATCCCGGAACAGCTCAGCTTATTACCGTTGACCCGCGGGGTGCCGGTTATGATAACCCGTTCCAGTATAATTTTCAGCTAAATATGAACCTGAAGGTCAGCCCGGAATCTATATATGAAGTGGGGTATACACAGGGTCTCGGAAGCAGCGAAAGACCATATGCATTCGGCCGTCCCTCAAACGGCGGCGGATCAAATGCATACCCATGCAAAGGTTATGGACAGAGCCGCCTGTACGCTTCTTTCTATTATGGTGATTTTGATCCCAAGGATCTGCGCCGGGATGTGACTGTGACCGTTACTGTAAATTCGGGAGCTTGTGCTGAAGTACTTATCACCTTTACACCTGGTTCCCGCAGCAGTGGAGGCTTGCCCAATAATAAATGGGACGAAAGCCGCATGCCGGCTCCATATACAACCGCACAGAGGAATTCAGGAATCAATTGGGTACAGATGAGAATGGACGACGTAATTCTTCTGCTTGCAGAGACCTATGCCGAACTTGGAAAAGAACCCGAGGCTAAAACTGAACTGACTAAAGTCAGAAGCCGTGCATTCAAGGCTGCTGACCAGGCAACATTAGTAACGGCCTATATCTCCGGTTTAACAGGTAATGCCCTGAAGGAAGCCATTGCCCAGGAGCGTAAGCTCGAACTGGCAGGCGAAGGTTTCCGCCGCTACGACCTGATCCGTACCGGTAAGCTGCCTGAAAAGATCATTGCACTGCGCACCGCACAGACAGCTATGGTCAATGGTTTGAAAACCAGTGGTTACTATACCTTCGCCAATGGCAATACCTTTCCAACCTATATCTATGTTAAGAAAGTCAACGTTGGAGACCTGGGTATAACCAAAATGCTTACCACTCAATGCACTGTGGCTGAAGCTGATGCTACATATCCTGTAAGGTTCCCAAGCTGGAGAGGTAACTGTGACGTCTGGCCAGCTTATACGGGAACAACAGGAACCCGTAACCTTGCCATTCAGGGCATATTTAGAAATATTACCGGAGCAGAAGCTACAGCTCTTGTAACTGCCGGATATACAAAAACAAAATGGGGACAGGATATAATTGCTTCCCAGGCTACTATAGATCAGTATACAACCAATGTATTTAAAGGTTATACTGATGCCTATTATGCTGCTGGTGTTCCTCCACGATATCTTCTGCCATTGTCTTCAGAAACCATTTCCAAATCGAATGGTCTGATTTCTAACGGATACGGATTTGCTCAGCAATAATCCCGTAATTCGAATAATATTAATAATGAAAATAATCCGTCAAGAAATTGACGGATTATTTTTTCATTTAAGTCTTTTTAACTGTAATAAATAAATGAACAGACGGAATTTTCCTACTTTGGTAATCTATATTGAAAACCGATGAACAGAGTGGCTTTAACCATAGTAATTGGTGCCATTGCAATTTTTCCCCCAAATAAATTGAATATGACACATAAAAGCAATCCACAGAGCAGGAATGTACAAACAGAATGGAATCTTGCCCGAATGACTGAGAAAATGCCGGGAGAAATGAAAGTTGCCGGCAAACCGGAAATAGTAAAAAGTAAATACGGAAAAGCTGTCTCCTTTAACGGATCTTCCGATGCGATTATTCTGGAAAGCATGCCTTTGACAGGACTGCAAAAATTCACAATCGAGGTAATCTTCCAACCTCAAAGCGGTGGAAACTTTGAACAGCGTTTCCTGCATTGCGGTGAGACCCAGGGAGACAGGATACTGCTGGAATTAAGATCAACAGCTACAGACTGGTACTTCGATGCATTCGTTAAAGTGGGTGAACAGCAATGCACCCTTATAGATCCCAAACTGCTTCATCCGCTCGACCAATGGTACCACGTGGCATACGTAATTGATAATGGCAAGCTTGAGACATTCGTTAATGGCAAAAAAGAGCTAGCGGGCAATGTTACTTTTTCCCCGGTAAAAGGTAATAAAACCTCGATCGGTGTCAGACAGAACGAGGTTTCATGGTTCAAGGGGGCTGTTTATTGTATCAGGTTTACAGATAATACTCTGAGCCCTGAAGATTTTATGGATTTTTAATTAATTGATCACAAATGAGAATCACTAAAATTCTGCCACTTGCTGCTTTGATAATTTTTACTGCAAATCAGCAGATATTGCCACAGAATAACAAACTGCCTCAGGAAGCCGAACAGGCTATGTTGAAGGCTACAAGGTACATGGTCGAAACTGTCAGCACCAACGGTGGTTATGTCTGGTACTACCGTCCTGATTTCTCGAGAAGATGGGGAGAAATGGAAGCATATAAAACAATGATCTGGGTCCAAAGTCCTGGTACTGTAAGCATGGGCCATCTCTTTCTCGATGCATACAGGGCAACCGGTGATGAATATTACTATCAGGCAGCTGAAAAAACTGCGAATGCACTTGTATGGGGACAGAGTCCTGAAGGAGGATGGAACTATGTGATTGATTTTGCAGGCGACCGTTCACTTAAACAGTGGTACAATACTATCGGCAAGAACGGCTGGCGTCTCGAAGAATTCCAGCATTACTACGGGAATTCGACATTTGATGACGACGTTACCTCTAATGCGGCACGATTTTTATTAAGACTATACCTGGAAAAATTAGATCCTGTCTGGAAACCATCGCTCGATAAATCTATCGATTTTATACTTGAAAGCCAGTACCCGTTGGGAGGCTGGCCTCAGAGATATCCATTGAAATACGACTTCAATAAAGAGGGACATCCGGATTATACATCATATTATACATTCAACGATGATGTGATATGGGAAAATGTAAATTTCCTTGTTCAATGCTATCAGATATTAGGGCAGGAAAGGCTTCTCGATCCTATCAGGCGGGGAATGAATTTTTATTTGATCTCACAGGATAGCAGTGGTGGCTGGGGGCAGCAACTTGGTATGAACCTTGAAGCAGAAGGTGCGCGCACTTATGAACCTAAAGCTCTTCTTCCCCGTGATGCCTATGGAAATGCGATGTTGTTAATAACATTTTATCAATATACCGGTGATAAAAGATTCTTAGCCCGCATTCCTGATGCAATCGACTGGCTTGAACGGGTTAAACTTCCTGTGAGCCAGACTTCGGGAGGCAGATATACCCATTCCACATTTGTTGAAATGGGAACAAATAAACCTATTTTTGTCCACCGTAAGGGTTCGAACGTAAAATTTGGCAGATATTTCTATGACTATAATGATCAAAAACTGCTTGGTCATTATGGAGGAAAATCATCAATTCAGGTCGCCCGCCTGAAAGAGGAATATAGCCGTATTTCTGCTCTTTCTGTGGAGGAAGCAACAAAAGATTCACCTCTTAAAGTGGAAAGATTCCAGGGGGAAGGTACTCCTCAGCATTTTTACAACCTTAACCGGACATTTTCCATGAATCCTGATGAAAAACAGGTTCAGACAATAATTCAATCTCTCGATAATGAGGGCCGCTGGCTGATTAAACATGCTTCTATAAGTAATCCTTATATTGGAGATGGCGTGAAACAGGAGCTTACAGATGAATTTGCCTCGACAAATGTCGGCGATGAGACCGACACATCACCATTTCGGGATCCTTCAGATCAGGTATATATTTCGACTGGCGACTATATCAGAAATATGACCATGCTTATAAGCTACATTAATTCTGTCAAGACAAACGGGAAATAACCCTGCCCGATAGCTTTAGTACATTTTAAACTATAATATAATGAAAATCAGAAACCTGATAGCCGGTTCTTTTTCTGCGGGCATTATAATTGCATGCACTACTGCCACCAGTTATGGTCAGGTGAATTATAATGCACTTTCATGGAGCGTGAATAATGCATATAACACTTACCTGATGAGATCCGTACATCAGCAGTATGCCGACCGCGAAGCTGAGATTTCAAAAGCCTTCCTGTCAAAAGAGGCAATGATAAAGTACCGGGATGATTGTATTCAGCGGTATAAAAAGATTATTGGAGATTTCCCCGAATTAAGTGATCTTAATGCAAAGATTGTCGGCAGTACCAATTATGATGGTTTTCGTATCGAGAAAATCATTTTTGAAAGTCTCCCTAAAAGGTATGTAACTGCAAACTTTTATATCCCCGATGGCAAAGGTCCGTTCCCTGTCGCACTTGAGGTATGCGGACATGGACTTGGAGGTAAAGTACCCGCTCCCCAGTCCGCAGTTCTAATGGCATTGAATAAAATTGCAGTACTGGTGGTCGATCCTATCGGTCAGGGTGAACGTATTCAGTTCGTCGATAATAACCACCAGTCTCTGACACGGGGATCCACAACAGAGCACACTCTGTTAAATGAGGGAGCAAACCTGCTGGGCAGCAACCTTGCAGCTTATGAATACTGGGATAATCACCGGGCCCTGGATTATCTGGAAACACGACAAGAAATTGATAAATCAAAAATAGGTTTATATGGCAGTTCAGGCGGAGGAACTCAAACCTCTTATATGGTCGGACTTGATGACCGTGTAATGGTTGCCTCCGTTTGCAGTTATTTTACCGAACGTGAACGTGTTCTGGAAGTTTATGGAGCCTCGGATGGCTGCCAGCATATACCCTACGAAGGACGTGAACATCTCGAAATAGAAGATTTTGTATTAATGATGGCTCCAAAGCCTGTTCTTATCATGTCAGGCAAATTTGATTTTGTAGATTACTGGGGAGCCATAAGGGCTTTTGCAGAGCTTAAGAGTGCATATACGACACTTGGAAGTCCTGAAAAGGTAAGCATGTTTTCCATTGAAGCAGGACATGGAATGCCAAAACCAAAACGTGAAGCTCTTGTTACATGGTTCAGAAAATGGATGTATGGAGACGGTACTTCGGTTGTGGAAAAACAGGAAATAAGCATACCTGCACAGGATCTCAATTGTACTCCGACAGGTCAGATCATTACTTCTTTTACTGATCAGATCTCAATACCTGATTATCATTTGATCCTGGCCGGAGAGTATGAAAATCAGCGAAATGAATTCGTCAGGAAGGGCAGATCAGCAGTTAAAGACAAAGTGGTTGAACTTCTAGGCCTCACAATCCCTGTAGAAAAGATTGATGCCGGTCAAACCGGATTCGCAAAGTTACGCAACTTTGATCTGATCAAATTCCAGATCACAAGGTCAGGTCAGATGCCGGTACCCTGCGTTATTGTTTACCCTGAAGGTGCAACAAAGAACAGCTCAGTGGTGATCTTCCTTAATGAAGGAGGTAAAAATGAATTTCTGGCTGATGAGCAAACCGTTGGTACCTATGTCAACAGGAATGAAATACTGGTGGTAGCCGACCTCCGCGGATATGGAGAGACAGCTGATCCCCTGAGTTACAACGATACAAAATACTGGAACCGTGAGTACCGCAATGCAATGATCGGCATGCATATCGGCAAACCGGTTATGGGGCAGCGGGTGCTCGATATCATATCGCTGGTCGATTTTATCAGGTCAAATGATCTTCTTAAAGGACATAAAATTAACCTTGTCGCTAACGGGTCATACGGTCCTGTTGCAGTTCATGCAGCCTTCCTGGATGACAGGATTGACAGGGCTGAAATATCAGGGTCGGTGAAATCATTCAGCGAATACCTTAAAAATCCCATGCAGAGGGATGTATATACCAATGTACTATATGGAGTACTGAAATACTATGATTTGAAAGACCTGGTAAATCTGGCAGGCAATAACAGGATTAAATTTTTGGATTAATATGAAAAAAACGATTCTAACAAGTCTTGGTATCCTGGCACTTCTTTCGGTATCAGGACAACGGCTAAGCAGCTATAAGCCTCTCGATCCGGCCAATCCTGTTGTGTTCGGAGGTGATTATATCCTTTACAGGGGCGAAACGATAAAACTTGGCCCGAAAGCATTTTTTATCGACGGCCAGCTTTCAGATAATGAAGCTTCAAAATACCCCTATGTTTTCAATACCATAAACAAAGCTGCCGAAAATCTGACAGATGGCACTGAAGAGTCTCCTATGATACTTTTTGTCGCACCATATGTATACTGGATTGACGATCCTGATGATCCTGCAATACGTGTTGGCAAAAATGGGCAGTCGCCCTTTGGATTGGTCATCGATTGTGAATGGCTAAGATTTTATGGATTATCGGACAATGCAGAAAATGTAATTCTTGCCTGTAACAGAGGCCAAACCATCGGTTCTCAGGGTAATTTTACAATGTTCAGGTTCTCAGGAGACGGGACGAGCTCTGAAAATATCACCTTCGGAAATTACTGTAATGTCGATCTTAAATATCCGTTGAATCCGGAACTAAGCAGGGTGAAAAGAGCGTCAGCTATTGTCCAGGCTCAGCTTATTATGTGTAACGGAGATAAAATTGTCGCCCGTAATACGAGGTTTATCAGCAGGCTTAACCTCTGTCCGTTTGTCGGCGGCAAACGTGTCCTATTCGACAGGTGCCATTTTGAATCCACCGATGATGCGTTGTGCGCAACTGGTTTATACCTGAACTCTACTTTTGATTTTTATGCATCAAAACCTTTCTTTGCAGCTACAGGAACAGGCGTTATATTGCTTAACTGCGACATCAGGGCATTCACACGGGGTAATCAATATTTCACAAAGGGTAATGGACAGGTCGCAATTCTGGACTCTCGTCTTACAACGGAAACAGCCAACTACTGGGGATGGAGGGAAATTACTCCGGATGAAACCCGTAACTATCAGTACAATGTCTCTTTTAATGGCAAGCCGGTATTTATAGGTAAAACCGATCCTGCATCGACTGTTGACATGACCGGGAAACCTGTTCTTGATGCATACCGTTTCGTTCGCCGTGGAGAAGTGGTTTATAATACGTACAATCTATTATGCGGGAATGACGACTGGGATCCGATGGGGATTAAAGATATTGTTCTGGCAGCTGAAAAAGAGATCGGGAATAAGTACACAATGCTCCCTGTGCAGTTACTTATTTCTTCTACTCTGGTTACAACAGAAAAGAAGAGTGAAATTTCTGATGAGGCACCTTTTGCCCAGATGTTCAATCCTCCTGCAAGAATCATAATTGAGACGAAAAAGAACAGCGCCCGGTTAACTGCAAAAGTAAATCGATTCGGCAATTGCGAGTTAAAAGGACAAATTGTAAACTGGACCGTTGCTCCCGGACAAAAATCATTGGTTGATCTTAAAGTAAGTGAAGATGGTATGACTTGCGATGTAATACCTGTAAATACCAGAGATGAAACCATTGAGGTCATTGTCAGTGCCTCAACTCCTTCCGGATTACAGGCAGCATGCGTGTTAATGGTTGCACCTTCCAGGCTGGATCCGCCTCAATTCATTTTGCTGCCAAAGATCTCAAAACCTGTAAATGGCAAGCTCATTCTCAATTATAAACTGGATATGAGATTTGAAGATCAGTCACTGGTCACGTGGTACAGATGTACTGATGCAAATGGAGGCAATCCAATAGAGGTTGCGGTATCGAGGATGAACAAACCCATGCTTGAATATGAACTTTCTGCCGGAGATGTTGGCTATTTCATCATGACATCTGTTGCACCAAAACATTTACGGTGCGATGCCGGAACTCCGGTCTCCTCCTTAAGAGGGAAACCTGTTTCCGCCAAAGATGTCAAAGCAGATAAAAAAGTGCTTTATACTAATTTCCTGAATGTTTCCACAAAGAATCAACCAAAAGTCATTCCCGGCTTCTGGACAATGAACAGTATTGAATCGCTTGCCAATGATCCAAGGATGAGCGCCGGCAGCGATAGAGATGCATGGTTCTATGGGGAAGGAACCGACGGAGCCGCAGGTCAGCTGGGACTCCTGCAGGGCAGAAGCGCCAGCTTGCTTTACACTCCTGCAGGAAACGATTTCGGGGATATGAAACTCTCTATGACAGTGGCTCCCAGTAAAACTGCCGGCCAGGGTTTCAGCATAGCACATCTTTATATGGATGTCCTTATCAAGTTTGATACTAAAACTATGACAGGTTATGCTTTACGATTTATCCGGACGACAAAATACGGCGATGCAGTTGATTGTATGTTTGTAAAATACGATAACGGCAAAGTTACGGAGATAAGCAAACCTGTTTCTACAAGCTGCTACAGGCCCATATGCAATATCACAGTAGAAGCAAAAGGCAATAAGATCATTGCTCATGCTGATTCACCGGCAGAGTATTATAAGATACCAAACCGTCCTGAAGTAGCTGCCGAAGTTAATATTGAAACTGAAATCGATCCTGGCAGATCGGGAGGATTCGGAATCGAATATAACGGCGGGGCTGCTACAATGATTAAAGAGATGAAAGTTGAGTGGAAATAGTTATAATAAACTTTTAATGAAACTTTTATGGTGATGAAGAATAATTTAGAAATATGTAAAAAGCTGTTTATTTTGATTTTATTGACAGTGATTTCCAGTCTACCCTTAAAGTCTCAGGTAAAAGTAAATGATGGGAAAAATGTTATTATCAGTACCAACCCATTTTTTGACAGTGTCCATCACTGGTATGATATTCATGATGATGGGAATATTGTAAACCCGATAGCAAATCAGCCGAGATACAAGGAGACGGAGATCATCAGGATTGCAGATAATATACTTTTATATCAGAGGGATAATGGCGGATGGCCCAAAAATTACGACATGCAGGCCATATTAACCAGGGAACAGGTGGATAGTCTGCTGAAAACCAAAAACAAATTTCATACTACTTTCGACAATTCGACGACCTACACTCATATTGAATACCTGGCTCAGGTTTATACCCTTAAAAAAACAGAAAAATATAAAGAGGCCTGTTTAAAGGGTATCAATTTTATCCTTTCTGCCCAATATCCCAATGGAGGCTGGCCTCAATACTTTCCTCTGGAAAATAATTACAGCAGAAGGATAACTTTCAACGACGGAGCATTCATCGGAATAATGGAGTTGCTGAAGAAGATCGTTGATAATGATCCCAACTTTTCATTTGTCGGGGAAAAAACCCGGAAGGAAGCAAGCCTGGCTTTTAAAAAAGGTCTGGAATGTATCCTGAATTGCCAGATTGTTGGCAACGGCAGGCCTACTGCCTGGTGCCAGCAATACGATGAAATTAGCCTTAAGCCAGCCTGGGCAAGAGCTTTTGAACCACCCAGCATCTGCAATGGGGAGAGTGTCCCTGTTGTCCTGTTCCTTATGAGCCTCGATCATCCCCACCAGCGGGTAATTGAAGCTGTCCGGTCTGCAGTGAAATGGTTCAGCGATTCCAGAATCTATAATACCAGGGTTAATACTGTTCCTGCTCCACCTGAAAGATCACAATGGATGACAAGTACGACAGACAGGGTAGTAGTGATTGATTCGCTCGCACCTCCAATCTGGACACGCTTTTATGAACTCGGAACTGAAAAACCCTTGTTCTGCGACCGTAACAGCAAATTCCTCTATTCGCTTGCAGAAGTCAGCCGTGAGAGACGTAGTGGTTATTCATGGTATACTTATGCCCCGCAGATTGTATTGGATAAATATGCGGAATGGCAGAAAAAACTAAGTGATGATCTTTTCCTGAATCCTGTTTTGGGTGGCGATTATCCTGATCCGTCAGTCCTGAGAGTGGGGAATGACTTTTATATGACGCACTCCTCATTTAATTATTATCCCGGGTTGCTGGTATGGCACTCAACAGATCTTATTCACTGGGAAAGAGTCAGCCATGCACTGAGTCAGTATGTAGGTTCGGTATGGGCTCCGGATCTGATCAAATACAAAGATACATACTATATCTATTTCCCGGCCGGAGGAACAAACTGGGTGGTAACAGCGAAATCACCGAAAGGTCCATGGACTGCTCCGGTCGATCTGAAGCTGAAAGGATTTATCGATCCTGGCCATGTGATCAGCCCTGATGGTAATCGTTACCTGTATCTCTCAAAAGGTTCCATAATTCAGCTTGCAGAAGATGGATTATCGACCATCGGGGAACCGAAGTATATATATGGAGGCTGGGAATTCCCAAAATCATGGAGCACAGAATGTTTCTGCCTCGAATCACCAAAATCCACAGTGAAAGACGGATATTATTATCTCACTGTCGCTGAAGGAGGTACAGCAGGTCCGGCAACTTCACATATGGTGGTTTCTGCAAGGGCAAAATCACCTTACGGCCCATGGGAGAATTCACCGTATAATCCTGTTGTGCATACCGGTAACCGCACTGAACGCTGGTGGAGCCAGGGACATGGTACACTAGTCGATGATATCGAAGGAAACTGGTGGATCATGTATCACGGCTATGAAAAGAATTTCCACACCCTCGGAAGAGAGACTTTGATGCTGCCTGTTGAATGGACCGGTGATAAATGGTTCCACATTCCTGAAGGTGTAAAAAGCAGTGACCAGATCCGTAAACCTTTCGGTATTAAATCTATGAATGGGACTGAACTCTCGGATGATTTTTCCGGAAACTCGCTTGGATTGCAGTGGCAATTCTATAAAAGATATTCTCCTGAACGAGTTGGACTGAATGAAGGCAAACTAATACTTAAGGCTGAAGGAAATTCTTTTGATGAGAGTTCTCCGTTGCTGGTGAATTCTGGCGATCACAGATACGAAATTATTACGGAATTTAATATTGACAATAATGTAACTGCCGGACTCTGTTTATATTACAATGAAACTGCCAATGTCCGTATCTCCGTTGACACGGCTCGTTTTACAGTCTTCATTCAGAAAAATGCAAAGATCAGGGAGAAAAACAGCCTGGGCAACCATGGGTTCCTTAGAATTCTGAATGATGAGAATGAAGTAAGTTTCTATTTCAGTGCTGATGGCAAAGAGTGGACACGTGTGGAAAGAAGCCTTGATGCAACAGGCTATAACCATAATGTTTTCGGAGAATTCCTCAGTCTCAGAGCCGGCCTTTTCGCTTTCGGAAATGGCAAAGCTGTCTTTGATAATTTCATCTACAAAAAGCTATAATAATGAAATCCAGATTTATTGCCTCATTATCTGTTCTTCTGATTGCTTCAGGTAATCCGGATATTCCATTACCACATTTTAAAACAACCCCTGACTCTCCTATCCATATAAATTCTGAAGGCAAGCTGGAATACAAGGCAGATGATAAAGGAAACCGGGTCCCTGATTTCTCTTTTTGCGGTTATATGGCATCAGAAAAACAAATTCCTGATGTCCCTGTAAAAATTATTGTCCCCATTGCTGAAGGTGATGCAACACAGCAAATTCAGAAAGCGATAAATTATGTATCCTCCCTCCCGCTTGATAAAAACGGATTCCGGGGAACTGTCCTTCTGGACAAAGGAACCTATAAACTGGAAGGCAGTATAACGATCCGGTCTTCCGGTGTGGTTCTACGCGGAAGTGGTTGCAGCAGCGAAGGAACTACCATTGTTGGTGCAGGAGTTGACAGAGAAACGCTGATCAGAATTGCAGGTACAAATAACAGGGAAACCGATACTCCTGTTCCATTGGCTGACAAATATTTTCCTGTAAATTCAACTGTACTGACACTTAAAAATGGTCATAATTTCAAAGTCGGCGACAAAATTATTGTGAAGAGGCCATCGACAAAAGAGTGGCTTGAATATATCGGCGCCGATAAAATAGGGATTTTTGTTGACTATACCCTGACCATGTGGACTCCGGGAGATTTTGATATAAACTGGGACCGTACAGTTACGGCAATAACTCCTGAATCAATTGCAATTGATGTTCCGATTACCAATTCGATCGATCCTCAGTTTGGAGGAGGCACTGTAGCAAAATATGTATGGAACGGACAGATTAGTAATGTCGGTGTAGAGAATATGAGATGCATTTCAGACTATGACTCATCGAATGAGAAGGATGAGAATCACAGGTGGATGGCCGTCACAATGGAGAATGTTAGTGATTCCTGGATTCGCAGGATAGTTGCAGAACATTTCGTAAGTTCTGCTGTGGCAGTCTGGGAAACAGCAAAACGGATCACTGTTGAGGATTGCAAATCACTGGCACCTGTTGGTGAAATCGGCAATTACAGGCGTTATTCATTCCAGACGCTGGGTCAGCAGGTGTTGTTCCAGCGTTGCTATGCCGAATATGGATACCATGCATTCTCAGTTGGTTTCACTGCCCCCGGTCCCAATGCATTTGTTCAGTGCTACTCTTTCATGCCATATAATTTCAGCGGAGCAACCGGCGGATGGGCAACAGGTATTTTATTTGACAAGTTTACAGTTGATGGAGGCAATATAAGTTTTACATTCCGCGATGTTGATGGACAGGGTGGAGGATGGAGTGCCGCAAACTCACTTTGCTGGCAATGCAGGGCAGCACAGATTCACCTTCCTGCTCCCCCCGGAGCCCAGAACTGGGCTTATGCCAGCTGGGCACAGGGTTATGGTAACGGACATCATGAGCTTCAGCATACTTTTGTAAAACCCGAGAGTATTTATTACGCACAGCTTGAAGCCCGGACTGGTAAAGAATCACCGGAAACTAAAAAGATCCTCATATATGAATCCCCGGAGACCACTTCTCCTGACATTGATTTCGCCAGAATTATGAGCGAGCGGTCAAAAACACCCGATCTGATAATGGATAAGTGGATAGATATGATGATCGGACAATATCCGATCATATCTGATATTTCAGGGGTAATAAATTCAGATAATTTGGAAACCAGGGGGTTACCGGTCAAGATTAAACCTGCAATTCCGGTTTCTATTGTTAACGGATGGATTGTAAGGGATAATAAGGTCATGACAGGAAGAAAAGACCGCACTTCGCTGTGGAGAGGCTCGACAAGACAATCAGATCTGTCCAATGCGGCGCCAAACCTGGTTCGCTTTGTTCCGGGACGTGCCGGCAGGGGACTCACCGACAACCTTGATACCCTCACCAGCGACATGATCAAAAGGAAGGTGATTGTAATGCAAAATTATCCTGCATTGTGGTATGAGCGCAGGCGCGATGATCATGCCCGCACCAGGAGGGCTGATCCTAATGTCTGGGCTCCATTTTATGAACAGCCTTTCAGTCGCAGCGGACAGGGTGAAGCATACGACAGGTTAAGTAAATACGACCTGACAAAGTGGAACACCTGGTACTGGTTAAGACTGAAGAAATATGCCGGTCTGGCTGATCAGAACGGACTGCTCCTGATCCAGGAACATTACCTTCAGCACAATATTATTGAAGAAGGTGCCCACTGGGCTGATTATCCATGGAGAACAGCAAATAATATCAATAACCCGGGATTTCCTGAAAACCCTCCCTATGCAGGGGATAAACGG
>JAPLDY010000185.1 GCA_026391595.1 Bacteroidia bacterium | reverse complement strand
GATAAAGCAGAAGAACTTCATAATGCACTGGTTGAAAAAGCAGCTGAAAGCGATGAAGCACTGATGGAAGTTTTCTTTGCTAACAATACTCTTAATGAGAAGGAAATAAGAAAAGGTATTGCCAGGGGGATCCTGACCCGCAGTATGTTCCCTGTATTCTGCATCTCAGCAAAACAAAACTTGGGTGTCGACTCCATTATGGATTTCATCGTAAACGAAGCACCTTCGATAACCGATATGCCTGTACCAATGAACAGTAAAGGCAATGAGGTAAAACCAAATCCTGCAGGTACGGCATCGGTTTATGTTTTTAAATCAGCCATTGAAGAACATATCGGAGAGATAAACTATTTCAGAGTCTACTCAGGTAAGATCACTGAGAACCTCGATGTCATCAACACCAATAACAGCACAAAGGAAAGATTGTCTCAACTTTACGTATGTGCCGGAAAGAACAGGACAAGGGTGCCCGAACTTCATGTCGGTGATATCGGAGCTATTGTCAAGCTGAAAAACACCAAGATGGATCACACTCTCAATGCTCCCGGCAACGATTGGAGATACGAGGGAGTGAAATTCCCCGCGCCAAAGTACAGGACAGCCATTAAGGCTCAGAGCGAGAGCGATGATGAAAAGCTTGGCGAAGCTCTCAACAAAATGCACCTTGAGGATCCTACCATTATAATAGAGTATTCAAAGGAACTGAAGCAGATCATTGTCCATGGACAGGGAGAATATCACCTCAACATAATGAAATGGCATCTTGACAATATATACAAGATCCCGACCAACTTTAATGCTCCCAAGATACCGTACCGCGAAACTATCACCAAGTCTGCACAGGCTGATTACCGCCACAAGAAACAATCGGGAGGTGCAGGACAATTTGGCGAAGTTCACATGATCATAGAACCTTATGAGGAAGGATCGACTGAAATGGCAACATTTAAGATCGGAGGAAAGGATATGAAGCTTTCCGTAAGGGGGAAGGATGAAATTGAGCTCGACTGGGGTGGTAAACTTATCTATTGCAACTGCATCGTTGGAGGGTCAATAGATGCACGCTTCATGCCTGCAATACTTAAAGGTATAATGGAGAAGATGGAGGTTGGACCTCTCACCGGTTCGTATGCACGCGATATCAGGGTATATGTATATGACGGCAAGATGCATCCTGTTGATTCAAACGAAATTTCATTCAGGCTTGCAGGAAGGAATGCCTTCAGCCAGGCTTTCAAGAAGGCAAACCCGAAGATCCTTGAACCGGTTTATGACGTTGAGATAATGGTTCCGTCGGACCGTATGGGAGACGTGATCAGCGACCTCCAGGGCCGTCGCGGAATGGTGCTCGGCATGGCCAGTGAAAAAAGATTTGAAGTTATAAAGGCAAGAGTACCTCTTGCTGAGATGAATAAATATTCAACGGCACTCAGCTCAGTTACAGGAGGACGTGCAATGTACACGATGAAATTATCGGAATATGCGCAGGTTCCGGGTGATGTTCAGGAGGCTGTTATCAAAGCATATACTGAGGAAGAAGAAGAGGAATAGAAGTACTCATGTACTCACCCCCACACCCCTTCTCTCCGTCAGCAAGCGGTAAGAAGGGGGCTTTATATTTGGCCATTAAAGAATCATCTTACTTCACCTTTTACTGAGAAATCAAACGGCGTTAAAACCTTCATGGTTCTTCCGTCGGCGAAATGCAGTAAAAGCGAATCGGCACCAAGCGCTTCAAAAATTTTATCGCCGGAGGAGAGAGTGTCTACAAAAAATACCCTTCCCATTTCAATACCTGTTGTATCTAAAGCTGTTTCAAAGCCTACAATTCCTTTGTAATTAGACAGATGACTTCCGATATAACTATACCTGTCCCTTAGCTGTGCATTTTCGCCCATCGGTATTTCATACCTTGAAATAACATCTTCCGTGAACTCACTGTATTTATTGAACTTCATCGTAAAAGCACTGTACATAGCCCTTGAATATTCAACAGCAGGAATAAATTCCGGACCCGTAATAGTAACCACTTTATAATTCAGCTTCACCTTTAATTCGATTCCGTTAACATTATATACCAGGCTTTTGGACTCAATTACTTTGGTAAGTGTCTCCTTGTCAGTTTCCTTACCTGCCGGGAAGTAGATCCTGACTATCACAGGACAGGCAAACTCACTCTGATAACCGCAAGCTTCTGTCTTCTGCTTAAGCAGGTTCTGCAGATATGTGGCGTCAAGAGGATCGAAAAAATGATCGACTGTAAGTGTATAGAGGGACATTGAACCAGTTGAAGTACCAGTTGCAGAGAGGATTCTCTTTTCCGGTACAAAAATCATCTCCTGAAGTTTCTTGTCATCAAAAATAGACTTATCATAAAGGACTTTTACAGTATGTGTTCCGACATATGTTGAAACACCATAGATCCCTTTTACTTTTTTCATCATATTGGCAAATGCAGTAGAGCTTCCGAAGCATTTTACATTTTTCAATCCTGCCATTGTGAAAACACCTGCATCCGCGATCTGCTCCTTTGTACCCCACTTCAGGTCAATGGTTGGAAGTTCGTAGACATTGCCAAGGATGAGTCCAATTATAATAAGCACTGCAAGTAATGCAGCAGGGAACCATTTCATGTTTTTCCTGTTTATCTGCAGAGTATCCTTTTCCGGACATTCATAGAGGCAGTCACCGCAAAGGGTGCAGTCAACATGAGTGACTTTATTCATTTTGGCAACATCGATGCCCTGAGGACATTTTTTCGAGCACAGATTGCAATTGGTACATGTGTCAGCATTGCGGGATATATGAAACAGCGATGGCCTGACCTTTTTTGTAAATATGATCTCAAGGATGTAACCTGCAGCAGCAAGGACGATCAACAAAATCGGGTAAGGAATTTTCACTCCGGCTATTGTCAGGATGATATACAGAAGAATAATCCCTGAGAACCACCAGACGAATTTGAAGATGTTCGATAATGCTCCAAGCGGACAGAGGTACCTGCACCAGAAAAGTCTGAAGAACAGTGATCCAATGACAAGTGCTCCGAGGGCAATTGCGGCCCAGAGGACTACCACATCTGAATTGAAACCTGTTGCTACAGCATAGTACGGATCAAACTTTTTACAAAAAAGCTCGCTCGACCTTAATGTAAAATAAAATGTAAGGAAAAGCAGAATATATTTCAGTGATCTGAGAATAAGATCCGGTATCCGCGGTATATTAAACCGTATCTTCAGTTTGGAACCCAGTTTGCCGATCCATTCGCCGACAGTTCCAAGGGGGCATATATATCCGCAGAACAGTTTGCTGAATAGGATAACGCCTATTAAAAGCATGCCTCCCATCATTATCTGCATGCTGGTCATTGCACATGCCAGTGAGTCATGGGTTATATAGCTCCCCAGTGCCTGAAGTCCTCCATACGGACAGTAAGCCTCAAAATCAGGTGCATATACTTTATCCAGGATTAACCTGATGCTCATGTACAATAGCAGAGCCAGGATCGCAAACTGGTAAAACAGTTTAAACCAGTTTTTTCTTTTTGTATTGTCAGTCATAGAATATTGCAAAAGAATGGTTAAATATACCATCCTTTTGCAACAAATAAATATGAGATTCCTCAGGTGTCAGGAAAACTTTTAAACTATCTTTTATGCCTCTATACCGTCTTCAGCACATCCCACACAAACGCTCTTATGCCTACTTCTTCATTAATGGCATCGATCTTTTTCACTGTATCAAGCACCTTGTCAACCAGATTGTCCTCAACAATGGTCAGAACACTTTTATTTATCTCGGGCCATGCATGTGTTCCAAGGTGAGGGACCCCGGTATTGGTACCGGTGCCCTGTACGTTTTCCCACAATGTAAAACCTTTGATACCCAGTTTGTCGAGCATGTATTCAATCTTTTCGGTATGTGCCTGATTATATATTATCATTATCGCTTTCATAGTTTGTCATTTAAATGATTTCTCAATTTGAAGTACCATTCTTTTCATTCAGAAAATCCATCTCCTTATATTCGACGAGATGCCTGTTGCGTTCGCCATGTTTTGCAAAGATGGCATATACGATTGGAACCAGCACCAGTGTAACGAAGGTTGAGAAGATAAGTCCTCCGATTACGGCTATACCCATAGGGCTCCATAATTCTGAGCCTGATCCCTTGCTCATTGCCAGAGGCAGCATACCAAGGATCGTAGTGGCAGAAGTCATCAATACCGGTCTGAGACGTGATCTCCCCGAAATCGCAATTGCTTCATAAAGCTCATTGCCCCGCTCACGCATAAGGTTTATAAAGTCGACCAGCACTACTGCATTCTTTACCACTATACCTATTAGCATAACTGCACCAATACCTGAAATCACGCTCAGAGTGGTATGTGTGAGGAATAGTGCAATTGCAACACCTGAAAATGCGAATGGTATCGAGAACATTATTATGAATGGCATCTTTAGAGACTCAAACTGGGAGGCCATTATAAGATAAACCAGGATTAGGCTGATGACCATCAGCATGCCAATATCCATGAATGATTCCATCTGGTCTTGTATTGCGCCTGATATTTGTACCATAACGCCAGCAGGAAGTTCTGTCTGATCAATAGCTTTCTGAACTTCAATCTGAAGATCGGTGAGAGAACGCTTATACGGTGTGAATGAAACAGTTACCACTCGTTCCTTGCGTTTGTGCTGAATGCTCGGCGGTGACCAATATTCTTTTATTTGGGCGATCTCACCTAACCTAATTATCTGACCCGTCTGATTGGCAATACCTATGTTTTCTATATCAGTCAGTGTACTTGTTGAACTCTTTTTAAATCTTACAACTATGTCATACTCATCACCAAACTGGCGAAGCTGTGTAGCTGTTAGTCCGGCAACCCTGTTTCTTACTGCTGACGATACCATAGCGGTATTCAGACCATTGGTGATCATCTTATTCTGATCAAGAACGATCTGTAATTCGGGTTTTGATTTATCCCGGCTTATGTTTACGTCTTTAGTCCCCTGCATTTTCCTGACTTTGGCGGCAAGCTCTTCAGCAACAATATTCGTTTGCGCAAAGTCATAGCCGAATATTTCGATATCGACAGTGCTTCCTCCAAAACTTGCCATATTGGCGGATGTGCTCAGAGAGAAGTCGACGATTTCAGGGAATTTGGAAAGGTCGGCCCTCATTTCCTCTGTTATCTCAAATACCGATTTCTTTCGCTCCTCGATTGGCACCAGCCGGAGATTATACTGTATCGTATGAGTTCCGCCTGATGAAAAGATCGATGCAAAGCCTCCCTGATCATCCGAACCTGCTGAGGTTTCGATAATATTAATCTCAGGATACTTGGCATGAAATAATGAATCTATCCTGTTTGAGGTTGCAACTGTCTGGCTGACCCTTGTTCCTGTCTGCAGCTCAATTGTTGCAGTGATACGGGATTCATCTGCCTGTGGAAAAAACTCAGTATCAATGAATAAAAACAGACTCATCGAACCAAAGAAAATCAATACTGCAAGGATCACAACAAATTTCTTATGATGCAATGACCATCTGATTGTTTTCTCATAAAAGCGGTCAAACCAGTCCAATCCTTTTCTGATGCTCCCGTCGTATGTCCAGATTGGCGCGTCTTTTTTGATAGGATACCATTTCAGCATAATAGAGCTAAGCGTCGGGGTAAGAGTTATTGCAGCAAAGACAGATGTTACAATGGTTATGGTTACTATCATCCCCAGCTGTTTAAAGAGTACGCCTGTCAGGCCCTGAACAAATGTCAAAGGGAAGAATACAGCAACGACAGTCAGTGTTGTTACAATAACTGCAAGCCATACTTCATTTGTTGCATAAATGGCCGCCTCCCTGGGACGGCTTCCCCTTTCAATATGTTTTGTGATATTCTCGAGGACTACAATTGCGTCGTCCACCACCATCCCGATCGCTATTGAAAGTGATGTAAGAGATATAATGTTTACAGAGGCCCCCGTGACAAACAGGTAAATGAATGCCACGATAAGCGAAATTGGTATTGTAAGTATAATAATAAAGGTGGCTCTCCATCTTCCAAGGAATACAAGTACAACCAGTATTACAAAGATCCCTGCATACATAAGCGTTTCAGTAAGGTTACTGATCGATTCCTTAATAAAGGATGCGCTGTCGAAAAGCTTTTCAATTTTGACATCGGCTGGCAGATCCTTTTTAAGCTCACTAAGTGCTTTATCAAGCTCTTCCGTCACCTTGACAGTATTGCCGCCAGATTGTTTCTGGACGAACAATGCCATCCCTTTTAACCCGTTGATCTTTGTGTCAAGTTTTGATTCACGGATCGTATCGCGTACTTCAGCAACATCTTTAAGATAAACGTTGTTTCCGTTATAGCTGCTCACCACTATATTCTTTATCGTTTCGCTTTCGGGAAATTCGCCTTGTATGCGAAGAGGATAATCTGTCCGGCCCATTTCAATATAGCCTGCCGGCATATTAATATTTTCAGCCCTGAGAATATTTCCTATCTGCTCAATGGAAAGGTTGTAAGCCTCCATCTTCCGGGGATCTACATCTATGTATATCTTACGGCCCGGAACGCCTGATAATCCTACTGATCCAACGCCTTCAATCCTGTTAAGCGGATTGACTATCTTTTCATTAAGTATTTTTTCTAACCCGCCGTAGCTCTCATTCGCTGTAACGGCATAAAAAGATATAGGCATCATGCTTGTACTGAACTTGATGATTGAAGGTTTCTCACAATCTTCCGGAAGATATCTTTCGATAAAACCGAGCGTACTTCTTATATCATTTGATGCCTCATCCAGGTTGGTCCCATATTCAAACTGCAGGAAGAGTACAGATAATGCATCACTTGATGTGGATGTCAGCTCCTTAAGATTGCTTATTGAGTTCAGGGAATTTTCCAGTGTTTTTGTCACATTAGCTTCAACATCAGAAGCGCTTGCTCCTGAATATGTCGTATATACAACAACAAATGGCAGCTCCATTTCAGGGTAAAGGTCAACAGGCAATTGAAACAGTGAATAGATACCCATGACCATCAAAGCAACAAATATCAGTATAGTTGTTACCGGTCTCTTTACGGAAGTACTGTAAATACTCATTTTTTTACTTTTGAATTTCTGGTTATTACTTGGCTACTTCAATCTTGTTGCCGTTGATTAGCTTAGACTGACCTTCTGATACAAGTCTGTCGCCTTCCCTGATGTTTTCAGAAATGATCTCAAGCTGGTCATCAAAACGTTTCCCAAGCGTGACTTCCACCCTTTCTGCAACATTATTCTTATCAAGAAATACGTATCTGGTGTTTGTGCCTTCCTGTACCAATACCGTACTTGCCGATACCACGAAAGTTTCAACCTCTCCAAGGTCCATCGATACTCTGACAAACATGCCGGGTTTCAGAAGTTCATTTCTGTTAGGCACCTCAATTTCAGCAATAAAGGATCGTGTTGCTGAATTGATTGTCGGGGCTATGCGAAAGACTGTCCCGGTGAATTTTACGCTGGAATAAACATCGGCTCTGAGCTCTGCTTTCATCCCTCTTTTAACAAGAGGATAATATTGTTCGGAAATGCCAACATTCACCTTCAGGGGATTTATCTGCATAACGGTTACCACTGCCGCTCTTCCGCTCGTTGTTGTCGGCGAGCCTGAATATAGTTCACCATCTTCAAAATATTTTCCAGTTACGACTCCTGCGAATGGGGATCTCAGAAGGGTATTTGCTTCCATGAATTCGACGTTGGTCTTAGTCACGTCATATTGTGTCTTCAGCTGGTCGTATTGCTGTTGCTTTGCGCTTCCTGATCTGAGAAGTGTATCAAGACGTGAAAGGTCCTTTGCAAGGCTTGCAAGCTGTACCTTCTGCTGGTAAAGTTGTGTGCGGTCCATCAGAAAAAGTTCATCTCCCTTGTTCACCCTGTCGCCTGTCTCAACATATATCCTGTCTATCCTTCCAGGTGTTGAAGGTGCCATATTGACCTCCTCGAAAGGAAGGACGGTGGCTGTGTAGTCAATAGTCCTGGCAATTTTCGTCTTAGCCAGAGTAGTAACTTTGACAGGAACGGCTGCTTTTTCGGCTGCAGCTGAAGAATCCTGAGAAGTAACAGGTTTGTTTTTCGATGAACATGCAGATAGTATCAGACCACTGATAAGTATTGCCGAAATTGTTTTTACGTATTTCATTATCTTGGTTATTAAATATTTTAATTCAATTACATGTTATTCAATAGTTTATCAAAAGCAAGCTTAGTCTGAAGAAGGTTCATTAAAGCAGAAATGTAATTGTTCTCAGCCTGCAGGTAGAGCTGGTTTGCCTGCGTTAGTTCCAGGCTGGAAGCCATTCCCTGTCTGAATTTGTTTTCCATACTTGTGTACACCCTTTTCGAGACATCAACATTTCCTTTCTGGCTCATGTACTGCATATTTGCATTTTGCAGGTTGAATCTTAATTGTTTTTCCTGCATATCCAGCTGGTCTGAAATCATCTCTTTAGTGTTTCTGGCCTTTTCAAGATCAATCTTTGCTTTTCGTATGTTGGAGTACCTTTGCCCGCTGGCGAATATTGGTAAAGACAACTGTGCACCAACATAAGAGCTTTGATACCAGCTTATGGATGATAATTCCTGCGCCATTCCCGATGTAGAATAAGCATAAACGCCTGACAATGAAGGCAATATTTTCGCCTTCTGTGCTTTCAGATTGAGCGCTGACATCTGCTCCTGCTTATCAAAAAGATCATACTGGATATTCTTCATTACATTGAAATTCTGAGTAAGAAGAGCATCTACACTGATTTCTTTAACCAGATCATCAAGCGTTTCTGTAAGAGTAATCTTAGTGTCGGATTTGACACCAAGCTGAAACCGCAACAGATTGTAGTTCACTTCAATGGTATTTTGAAGACTGCTGAATGAGTTTTCCACCATTGTCACGTTTGATGACATCTGATCGACATCTGTTGCTTCAGCCATACCTGAATTATACATGGCTTTTGTCGACTTAAGCGTCTCCTGCAGATTTGCAAGGTTATTCTTAAGAATCCTTAACGATTCTTCAGAAATCAGGATAAGGTAATAGGCAGAAGATACAGACTGACGTGTGTCAATTTCAGTGTTTTGAAGATTTGTTGCTGAGAGCTTCTGTGCAAGCTTTACAGTTTCGACTCCAACATAATAGGGTGCATTAAAAATAGGCATTGTGGCCTGCAGCGTAACCGGGATATTATAAGGCCTTCCCATTTGGATTACATTCGTAACTCCGTTGAATGTCATTACAAATACTCCCAGCTTGAGATTATCTGTAAAACTTGCATTGGCAGAAACCTGCGGCAGTCCTGAAGAAATTGTTGTCCACACATCTGCCTGGGAACCCTCGACAGTCAGCTTTGCCGATTTAACTATCCTGTTATTCTGCAAAGCATAATCCTGAGCTTCCTTCAGCGATAGCTTAAGCTCCCCGCTGCTTTCCTGAGCTGTGATAACAGTCACAGGCAGGAGTAAAACAGCAAATGCTGTAAATAATCTGTTTCTCATATTATTCGTTTTATTCTTCATGCAAAATTTCTACTGATTGAAATTATTTATTTTTCTTTTCATATAAGTCAATAAGATTAAGACCTTTTTGAGTGCATATTCCCCTGAGGTAATTAATATAAACATTCCTGATAACTTCACTGTCAGAGAAATGATCCGTAGGGAAGATCTCCCTGTCGTTTGACATTCTGGCCACCTCAAGCATGCACCTGTTAATGATTTTTACGTCGATATCCTTCCTGAAAATGCCTTCTTTAATTCCTCTCTCTATAATCACTTCATTGTTTTTCACATATGGAAGCTGGTCGATATCCTCAAGGTTTTTAATAATGTTCTGGTGTTGACGCTTCATGTCCATCTGAAAAGCAGGGCTCATGCTCTTGAAATGTTCCATCATCCTGTTCAGTATGCTATAAATAGCTTCAATGACGTTTTCAGATTCATTCAAGACTTTATCAATCACTTCCTTCTGTCTTACAGTCATCCATTTAAGTACTCCTGACAGCAGTTCATCCTTGTCATTGAAGACCTCATAAATGGTTCTTTTCGATATCCCCATCTGATTCGCAAGCATATCCATAGTCACAGCCCTTATGCCGTAAGTCCGGAACATGACTGCAGCTTCTTCTATAATTCTCTGCCTGTAATCCATGAAATAAATTAAACGGTGCAAAAATGAGAAAACTTTTTTAGTTTACAAAGTTTTCTTAGATAAATTACTGTTATAATCCGGCAAAAAAGCGAAATTTACCGGTGAATGGAAGAACGGCCCAGAGGCACAGCGGCGCAGGGGCTCAAAGGCTAAGACCCCGTCCCTTTAGCTGGCGCGAGTTTGCAACTCGTGCCAGTATTAATGGCACAGATTACAAATCCGCGCCAGCGGTGCGCCGCTTTACCGTTGCACCACTGCGCCGCTGCACCATTAAATTCTTATACCTTTTTATATATGTCTACACCCAGAACAATCTACCAGGTCGACGCATTCACTACCGAGCCATTTAAAGGCAATCCGGCAGGTGTTTGTATTCTCAATAATGAGATGCCCGAAGAATGGATGCAAAATGTATCTGCCGAAATGAATCTGTCTGAAACATCATTTATTATCCCGGAAAAAGAGGTTTTCAAAATACGATTCTTTACACCTGAGGCAGAAATACCTCTCTGCGGACATGCAACTCTTTCTTCTGCACATATTTTATATGAGACCGGCATCACCGGCAGGGAGAAGGAAATTACATTCCTGTCCAAGGTTGGTGAGCTAAAGATTAGGTCTTCAGGATCCTGGATAACTATGAACTTCCCTGCCTATGGTCTGGAACCGATCGAAATTCCTGATCTATTTGAGAGTATTATCGGGATCAGACCTGCAGAGCTATATAAGACCGGACATGGCTGGACATTCGTTTTGTTGAACAGTGAAAATGAAGTAAGGGGCCTGAAACCTGATTTTAAAATGATGAAGTATTCCGGATTTGGTGATATGATAGTAACAGCACTATCTTCAGATAAGAATTTCGATTTTTGTGTACGCTGCTTTGCCCCTGCGCTTGGCATCGATGAGGATCCAGTGACAGGTTCTGCACATTGTGCACTGGTTCCATTCTGGCATAATAAAACCGGACGATCGGAATTTGTTTCTCACCAGGTTTCAAAAAGAGGCGGAGTGTTAAAAGTAGCGCTTAAGGGGGATCGTGTTGAAATTTCAGGTCAGGCTAAAACAATTATTAATGGTCAATTGTTTGTGTAATGAACTAAATTAAATTTGTAACAGAATAGTAACCAAACAACGATAAACATGGATATTCATCTCTCATTTCATGAACTGAACTGGCTTGCAATAATCGTTGCAGCCATAAGCGCATTTGGTCTTGGAGGCTTATGGTATTCCCCCGTGCTGTTTGTCAAAATATGGATGAAGGAGACCGGGATAACCGAAGAATCAGCAAAAAGTGCCAACATGATCAAGATCTTTAGTCTTTCATTCCTCCTTGCAATGGTCGCTTCTCTGCTTATGGCCTTGTTCCTGGGAGAAGATGCAGGAGGCGGAATCGGTGCGCTGTCTGGATTTTTGATTGGATTGGGAACCATATTTACATTCCTGGGCATCACCTATCTTTTCGAGAGAAGGACGCTAGCTCACTTCTTTGTCAATGCATCATATGGTGTTGCAGCCCTGACACTTATGGGATTCATTATAGGGGTGTGGCAATAAAAACGGCTCAAAGGCTTAGCGCCGCTGAACCATTATCTGTATAGATAAACGAATCCCCGATACTTACTGCTGTCATATTTGACATCATCCCAGCCGAAGGCGCGGATAATGTAGTAATAGATACCCGGACGTGCTTCAACTGAGGTGTTGTTTATCTTGCCGTCCCATCCTTGCCAGTTTTGCAAGCTTTCACCTTCACCTGAGAAACCATATACCTTCTGCCCTGACTGAGAGAATATTTCCATGCTCACAAACCTGAGCGACTTGGACTCAACTTTAAAAAAATCGTTCCAGGTATCACCATTAGGAGTAAAAGTATTAGGAATATCTAACTTTGAGGGCTCAACATATATACTGTCAAGATGTACAGAATCGACACAGCCTAAGGCACTTGTAATCTCAAGTTTTGGGTAATATAACCCTGTTTTATAATATGTGTGAATTTCGGGATCAGCTGATTCTGACTTTGTGCCATCTCCGAAATTCCAGACATATTTATCTCCCCTGACAGATTGATCAGTAAAAGATACTTCAAGCGGGGCTTCCCCTGTTAAAGGATCCAGCTTTGCATCAGCTTTTACATGAAT
>JAPLDY010000214.1 GCA_026391595.1 Bacteroidia bacterium | reverse complement strand
TATTTTTCCGCCGCCGCCGGGGGCATCCACAACGAAAGTAGGTACAGCATAACCGCTTGTGAAACCTCTTAAGCCTTTTATAATTTCGAGACCTTTCTTAACCGTCGTCCGGAAATGACCGGATCCCGGGATAAGGTCACACTGATATAAATAGTATGGTCTTACTCTGACCATCAGGAGCTTATGCATGAGCTCCTTCATAACAGGTACATTGTCGTTGATACCTTTCAGAAGCACTGTCTGGCTTCCAAGAGGAATTCCGGCATCTGCCAGTTTCGTACATGCCCTGGCACACTCCTCAGTAACTTCGCTGGGATGCGAAAAATGAAGGCTGATAAGCAGAGGATGATATTTCCTCAGCATATTCACCAGGTTGTCGGTAATTCTCATAGGAAGAACGATAGGGGTCCTGGTTCCGATTCGTACTATTTCAACATGAGGAATGGCTCTAATGTTTGAGAGGATGTATTCGAGTGTATCGTCATTGAGGGTGAGAGGATCGCCGCCGCTGATAAGGACATCCCTTACTTCATTGTGAGCAGCGATATAGGCAAATGCCTTTTCATAATCCTGCCTTCCAAGCTTGTCGAGCTTGCCTACTGAATGTGAACGTGTACAATACCTGCAGTAGTTAGCACATACCTGGGTAACCGTAAACAGAACCCTGTCGGGGTATCTGTGAACAATTCCCTTCACGGGTGAAAATGATTTCTCATGAAGAGGGTCTGATTGTTCATTACTGTGCTGAAGCAATTCCTCAACAACAGGAACAACATTACGGCGCAGAGGATGTGAATAGCCGGTGTTCCAGATGAGTGAAGCAAAATAAGGAGTTATCCTCATCGGGAGACGGCCTTTCAGATTATTGATAGCCATGATCTCCTTCTCGGATAATTTCATAATTTTCTTCAGCTCGTCAATGCTGGTTATTGCATTTCTCAGCTGCCATTTCCAATCATTCCAGGAATCGATAGTTGTCAGGGGGAAGTAGCGGTGCATGAACTCCGAACTCCGGTTGCTAACTGACTCTTTTGGGATTTCGTTTTGCGAAAAAATCGTGGTTTTCGCGCCAGGCTCTTCATCTGAAGAGCAACCCACGAGGCGGCTCTCGTGGCTGAGTGCCGTTGCCTCATTATTGTTAGCGTTCATAGCAGATGATGAATAAATTCATCGTTTCTTTTTAAAATTAATTTGTTTTAAATTAATACTTTAATTAAAATTTATTGGTGCGAAAATATGTATTCTATAAATACCATGTATCATTTGAGCATCAGAAATATTAACACAGATAGCATTTTATTAACATTCAAATTTTCGTTCAATAAACGTACATCATGTATATTACTGTTTAAAAGCATTTTACGTTCATTTTCCATTCCATCTGAAGTGTACAGGCAATTGGTAGTTTTTTGACTATCACTTTTTGTACCCATTTTATTTATTGTCTCTGTCATAATTGAGTCGAAACTTTTCTTCATCATATAAATTTAAAATGTCTCATTCACAATAATGATGCCATACAATGAATTCTGAAGGTTTTGTCATGAATAAATTTAAAATAATTTTGTGATTCCTGAATTGAAAACCTATTTCACCTTTATGGAAACAGGAAGGAACATGGCGAGAAACAAAAAAATAATATTATTCTTCAGAGATCTCAGGGAAGCAGTTGCCGGTACTGAACAGGATTTCACTGAAGGCAGATTGAGCCGCGCGATACTTCTTCTTTCTATTCCTGCAGTACTTGAAATGATAATGGAGTCGATATTTGTTATAGTCGATATCTGGTTCGTATCAAAGCTGGGCTCCGATGCAGTTGCCACAGTCGGACTGACTGAATCACTCATAACAATAGTCTATGCAATTTCTCTCGGTCTGGCAACAGCAACCACTTCACTTGTTTCACGAAGGATCGGAGAGAAACATCCTGACAAAGCTTCGACCACCGCATTTCAGGCAATCCTGACTGGAATTATAGTGTCATTATTCATCTCCGTACCAGGCGCATTATATGCAAGCAGGCTTCTCGACCTGATGGGTGCCTCTCATGAAATTGTGAACCGGATGTCGGAATATACGAAGATAATGCTGGGAGGTAACATTGTTATAATGCTGCTTTTTATCATCAATGCAATTTTCAGGAGTGCAGGCGATGCTGCAATTGCAATGAGAGTCCTCTGGGTAGGGAACATTATAAATATCATTCTCGATCCGTTACTTATTTTTGGGATAGGACCATTTCCCGAGATGGGGATAGCAGGAGCAGCAGTTGCAACAACTACCGGAAGAGGGATTGCCGTAATTTATCAGTTCTGGCTTCTTTTCTTTGGCAAGAAAAGAATACAGCTCTCATTCCGACACATGGAAATCGATTTTAGAATCATTGCCAGACTGATAAGATTATCTCTTGGCAGTATCGGACAAAATCTGATCGGTACAACAAGCTGGATAGCTCTAGTTCGAATTATTTCCGTGTTTGGAAGTGAGATAGTAGCAGGATATACAATTGCTATAAGAATTGTCAGTTTCTCACTCCTGCCATCATGGGGAATAGCTAATGCTGCATCTACACTAGTCGGACAAAATCTGGGTGCAAAAAAACCAGACAGGGCGCAAAGGTCTGTCATGATCACAGGCTTTGTAAATATGATATTGCTCGGGACGATAGGATTGTTCTACATAATTTTCCCCGGACCGTTGATCAGACTCTTCATTGATGATCCTGCGGTACTAAACTCAGGAATAGAGTGCCTCAGGATAATAAGCGTTGGATTTGTTTCTTACGGATTCGGCATGGTAATGGTCAACTCATTCAACGGAGCAGGGGATACGACGACTCCATTAAAAATCAATGTCTTTGCTTTCTGGATGATCGAAATTCCTCTCGCATGGATACTTGCGATAAAATCGGGCATGAACGAAAATGGCGTCTTTTGGGCAATCGTAATTGCAGAATCCATTATGACCATTACCGCATATCTTGTATTCCGAAGAGGTAAATGGAAACTTAAAGAAGTGTGATTAGCGATTTATGATTTGTGATTTGTGATTTATGATTTGTGATTTGTGATTTGTGATTAGTCAATGCCTAAATAACGTTGACCTTTTTATTACTTAATTTACTTCGTTTATAATTGATATGATTTACTGTTGATAACGGGAAATAACCTGAGGAGTTATTCTCGTTATCAATAGTACTTCTGAACTTACTTGGTGTTTGTTTTCCCAAAGCTTTATGTGGTTTCCCAGTATTGTACATTAATACTGCCTTGGCTAACAGTCTCTTAAGAGAAGTCATGTTTGTCGGGCCATATGGATAAAGATAATTATTTTTGATTATCCCGTTTAGCCTCTCAGCATGTGAGTTCTCATAAACCTTTTCTTCTGTCATGGAATTTATCATTTCCAATGATTTAGTGAGTTCTTTAAACTCCTTGCAATAGTACTGTCCTCCGCCATCTGAGTGCATGATTGCTCCTTTCAAATTGGCCTTGCCTCGTTCGGATATTAATCTGTTCAATGCTGGTAAAGTAGTACTCTCTGTGCGCAAGTTATCGCTTGCTGACCATCCAACTATCTCACGATTATATAAGTCCATAATAAAAGTAAGATAATAGGTGTCTTGTCCAATATCAAAGTAGGTTATGTCACTCACAAAAACCTGGTTGACACGTGTAACCTCAATACCCTTTATAAGATTCGGAAACCGGGTCACTCCAAGACTGTTGGTTGTAACTCTAAAATTCCGCAATTTCTTAATCCTGTAACCTGAGTCCATGCAGAAGCGTTCAAACTGATCCCTTCCCATACAATTGGGCTGAAGCTTTAGATAAATATCCCTGGCTGACATACGTGGATGATCACAACGGATCTCATTGATCAGAGGGATCAATTGCTCTTGTTCTTCATACTTATATCTTCTACGCTTCAGCATCTGATGAAAAGACTGTTTGCTGATTCCTAATACTTTAAATAACCCATTCAACTTTTTCCGGTGTTCTTCCCGGTTAAAGTGGTACCAGACGAGAGCTTGGAACCTACTTTTTTTTTGATGTCAACATTATAAGTAGCCTCTGCTATCTCTATCATCTTGTCCTTAAACTCAAGCAACAATTGCTTTTGCCCAACTATTCGCTCAAGCTCTTTTATCCGCTCTTCCAGAGCTTTGATCTTTTGTGTGTCGCTCTTGGCTTCAACGACTTGCTTTACTTGTTTCTTTGCCATTGCCGAGTATTTGTAAATCCATCGATAAACCGAGGTCCTGCTCACTGAGTAGGTCGTACAAATATCGCCAACTGACGAGATATTCTTCTCTAATTCTCGAACTTTTCTCTTTTTAAACTCTTCACTGAAATACCTGTGATAATCAGGTTTGTTCTCATGATCAAAATAATTTACATTTGCCATAGTGTTAACCGTTTTTTCGGTCAACCTATTTCAGGCATCGACAATTTGTGATTTGTGATTTGTGATTTGTGATTTGTGATTTGTGATTTGGTATCTACATGTCATAATGATAGCACTGTCAATTGCGAGTGAAGCGAAGCAATCGTTTTATATTACCAGGAAATAATATTATTCTTCATTGAAACCTGATGTAATCCTCAGTTTCTTGACGGTACTTCTTTTCTTTTTTGATTCCAGTCTTTCTTCCTGAGAAGCTTTTGTTGGTAATGTTTTTTTGCGTTTTCGTTTTTCGGTAAGAGCTGAAGCTAAAATCTTGAAAAATTTCTCCTCAGCTTTCTTCTTGTTCATCAGCTGAGTTCTTTCCGATTGGGATGTGATCAATAATTCACCATCGGAATTTATCCTGTTTTTTAGCAAAACAATGATCCTGTTTTTTTCTTTTTGGGTGAGTGAATTTGATTTTTTAACATTAAATCTTAACTCCACCTTGGTATTTACCTTGTTCACATTTTGCCCTCCAGGTCCTCCTGCCCTCGAACTGGAGAATTTTATCTCACCCGGTCGCATCCTGATTTTTATTTCTTCCGGAGTCATATTACATTAAATAAAAAATAGTGCAACACCTCCAACACTTACCACCGATCCTATTATTTCAGGCAACGTCACTTTTTGTTTATATAAAAAGAATGCAGGCAAAAGAATGAAGATAGGAGTCAATGCCATTATAGTGGAGGCGATACCAGTTTTGGCGAATTTAACTGCTATCAGAGAAAAAGAGACACCAAGAAATGGTCCGAAGAATGCTCCCAGTGAAAGTGATTTCATTCCCGGTTTATCTTTTACTGCATCTTTTATGCCTCCCCATCTCCTCATTAAAGTGATTAAAAGTGCAAAACCTGCAATTCCCGCTATGACCCTTATCTGAGTCGCCGAAAATGGATCATAATCCTTCAGCCCGAATTTACTTAATACCAGTCCGAGAGCTTGTCCTAAAGCACCGCCAAGAGCATATAAAATTCCGGTAGGAGCCAGCTTTAAAGTCAGTTTCTCATCCCTGGCAGTACGCGAAAATATTGCCATTGCTATACCTGCAAAGGTCAGGGTCATTCCGACAAGATTCAGAAGAGAGAGATGTTCACCCAGGATAATCCATCCAAAAAAGGCGGTCATGGGAGGGACAAGTGTCATAATAAGCATTGAGAACCTTGAACCTATTATCGTAAATGATTTAAATAAAAAGAGATCTCCAAAAACAAAACCTACCAGTCCCGATAGCCCTAGCCAGAGCCAGTTCCCGGGAGTGGCATCTATGGGGAATAGCATCTTTCGCCTAATCAGTGTAAGAATGCTAAGGAAAGTTAATCCGACAATAAGTCTGAGTAAATTTACATAAAGTGAACCGACCCTGCGGCTTGCCGACTCAAATGCCATGGCACTGATCGTCCAGAAGAATGCTACGAGCAGGGCTGAAAATTCACCGAGATGGTTATAAATAAAGTCCATCTGATCTATTCGGCAAACTCAAAGATATAATCTCCTGAACCTCTAGGAAATCCGGTTATTCTTTTACCGCTATCTTCAACCGCAATGACTAAAGTCTCTTTGTTGTCCACAGAGATTTGCGATCCATTTTGTGTCACTTTTGAGAGATCATCCACCGGCAGCATAATAACTGCCCTGGTATTGGCTGGAATTTTTACAGTTACAGTTATCTTGCCATTCTTCCTTTCCCAGCCTGAAGCAATCGTACCATACATGCTTTCGAATGTGGCTTTTGAATAATCAAGTCTTTTCGTAGGATGTGGTTGGATCATGATCTGTTTATATCCCGGCTTCATTGCTTCAATACCTGCTGAAACACGATACATCCAGTCGCCAATTGCTCCATATGCGTAATGATTAAACGAGTTCATCCCATCATCCTGGAAAGTGCTGTCGGTCTTCTGGCCATCCCATCTTTCCCAGATTGTAGTAGCACCCATTTTTACAGGATATATCCAGGAAGGATATGTTTCCTGTAGGAGAAGATCATATGCTACATCTGCATAACCTGCATGAGTGAGAACATGATTGAGATAGATAGTACCAAGGAAACCGGTGGATAAATGGTTCCCTCTGCTCTTAATGTCAGCAACCAGGAATTTTGCTGCATCATCCCTCAAGCTCTCCGGTAAAAGGTTGAATTTAAGAGCAAGGATATATGATGTCTGTGAATTTGTTCCTATTCTTCCGGCAGGTGTAACATATTCGTTATTAAATACTTCCCTTATCTTCCTGAAAAGGTCCGAATAGTATTTAACGTCGTCATCTTTTCCCAGCACTTTCGCAGCCTCGGCCAGGATACTGGTTGAATAGGCGAAGTATGCTGTTGCGATAAAGTCAGGCTCTGTATAACCGTCAGCCGCTGTATGGTCATTCACAGGCGGGTGATAGAAAAGCCAGTCACCATATTTGCTTCCGTCTTTCCACTGATAACTGTCACCGGCTTTATTCCTTATATATTCAACCCATTTTTTCATGCTCGGGTATTGTGTCTCCAGCAATCTCTTATCGCCATACACGGTGTACATAGTCCATGGAACAATAACTCCGACATCGCCCCATCCTGCCGAGGGTGCAGCTGATGTTGCATTCTGACGGTTCAATACATCAGGAATAACATCAGGTATTTCCCCTCCCTGTTTCTGATCGGCAGCAATATCCTTGAGCCACTTTGTGAAAAACGAGGCAACATCGAAATTGAATGCGGCTGTTCTGCTGAATGCCTGGGCATCTCCTGTCCACCCGAGCCTTTCATCCCTCTGGGGGCAGTCGGTGGGTACATCGACAAAATTGCCTTTCTGTCCCCATTGGATATTATGCTGAAGCTGGTTCAGAAGCTTAATGGAGCTTTCATAAGTTCCGGTTGGCTTCATATCTGAATGCACAACAACACCGGTAATATTATCGGCAGTAAGTGTTCCGGGGAATCCCGTTATTTCAACAAATCTGAAGCCCATGAATGTAAACCTCGGCTCATAAACTTCTTCGCCACTACCTGCAAGAGTATAGTTGAGCTCGCATTTAGCGCTTCTCAGGTTTGTGGTATAGAATTCACCAAATTTATCAAGTACTTCAGCATGGCGTATTTTTATTGTTGTTCCCCTTGGTCCTGTAACTTTCAGCCTTATCCATCCAACCATATTTTGTCCCATATCGACAAGTAGGTCTCCTTTTGGTGATCTGAAAATCTTAACTGGCTTTATCTCCTGGATCTTTCGTACCGGTGCGCCTTCTGATGCGATCAGGTTATTGTTGTAATTTCCGATACGTACCTTACCCCAGTTTGTTTCGTCAAACCCGGCCAGATTCCATCCCGTAAGCTTTTTCGTGGCATCATAAGTTTCACCGTTATATATATCGCTCATCCTTATGGCCCCGTTATTATTGCACTTCCACGATTCATCTGTAACGATCAGTGATTCGGTACCATCAGTAAAGGTTACCTTCATCTGCATCAGGAGACTGAGCCTCTTGCCGTATATAGCCCAGTTGCTGCCCCATCCAAGTGTGCCGCGAAACCATCCATCGCCAAGTACTGCCCCGATTGCATTTTTGCCTTTTACCACCTGGCCTGTCACATCATAAACCTGGTACTGAAGCCTTTTTCCATATGATGTCCAGCCTGGAGTAAGAACCTGATCACCGACTTTTTTACCATTAAGCTGGAGTTCATAGAAACCATGTGATGTAATATAAACTACTACCCTGGCAACTGTCTTGTCTAGGGTAAACTCTTTTCTGAAATGAGGTGATGGAGAGTATCGGTTTGTATCGCCATCCATTTCTATCCATTTTGCTTTCCAGTCGGATGGTGCAAGCAATCCCATTTCCCAGAATGCCGTTTCGCTCCATTTTGATTCGCGTCCTTTATTATCCCAAACTTTTACCTGCCAGAAATACCTCTCTCCTGATTTGAGTACAGGTCCACTATAAGGAAGCAGCACGGATTCATCAGACATCGTTTTTTCTGATTGCCAGAAGATCTTAGCAGATGAAAATTTCGGATCAGAAGCTACTCGTATTGAATAAGCGTCCTGCATTATATCGTTTCCGGAGCCTGTGATTTTCCATGAAAATCTGGGTTGCTGTGCATCAATACCCATGGGATTTTTCTTATACTCGATAGCTAAATCCCTGACATTAAGATCCTGTGCAAAGATACTTCCCACGACAAAAAACAGAATGAATGAAAGTTGTATTGATCTCATGATAATAAGATTTATTTAAAATTCAAGAATTCATAATAGACTCATAAAAATATAGAATAAATGGTAAATTCCTTACTGAAAGTTTATAAATTGCGAATCAGATAAAAAAAATCAAAGATGAATCCATTAACAGGTATTTTACTGATAGCACTTGGCAGCATAGGCGCTGCAAGTTTTTATGTTCCTTTCAAAAAGGTCAAATCATGGGCATGGGAATCGTATTGGATAAGCCAGGGTCTTTTTGCCTGGATAATCATTCCTTGGATTTTTGCACTTATTTTCATTCCAAAGGGCGAGTTGATACCGATAATTAATGAGGCACCCGACAAAGCCAAGCTCATGGCAATATTTTTTGGGATACTGTGGGGTTTCGGCGGGCTCACTTTCGGACTGGCCCTCAGATACCTTGGAGTAGCTTTGGGACAGAGCATTGCCCTGGGACTGTGTGCTGCTTTTGGTACGCTTCTGCCGCCAATAATTGGTGGCGATAAACTCTTGGTATTAACTATAGTTGGTGTATCAATTACTGTTGCAGGGATTATAATAATAGGATATGCCGGATCGCTTAAGAGCAAGGAAATGACGGAAGAGGAAAAGAAGGCTGCAGTAAAGGAGTTTGCACTGAAAAAAGGTATCCTCATAGCAATCTTTGCAGGTATCATGAGCGCCTGTTTTAACTTCGGCTTCGAAGCAGGAAAACCGATTGAAAATGTTGCACTTGCTCACGGCACAAATCCGCTCTTCCAGAAAAATCCATCTTTGATTTTCATTCTTTTAGGCGGGTTTATTACTAACCTGGTCTACTGCGTCTTTTTAAATATAAAGAATAAGACATATAAAGACTACTATACTTTTTCCGGCAGTGTTTTGGCGAATAACCTTTTCTTTACTTTCCTGGCAGGGTTGCTCTGGTTCCTGCAATTCCATTTCTTTGGAATGGGTTCCAGCAAATTGCCAGCCGGTATGGCTGTATTCGGATGGAGCATTCTGATGGCCCTGAACATCGCAATAAGCAATATCTGGGGTATCGCGCTCAAGGAGTGGAAAGGAGTAAAGACAAAAACTATTGTTATACTGGTAATTGGTATTATTGTGCTGATCCTATCAGCATTCATTGTCAAACTTGGTTAATTTTAAATATCATGGTTAAGAGATTCGGTTTTAAAATGAAAATGTATCCCGGCTTTAAGGAGGAATACAGGAAGAGACATAGTGAGATCTGGCCTGAGCTGGTGAAACTGCTTAAAAGTGAAGGTGTTGGCAACTACTCAATCTTCCTTGATGAGGAGACAAATACTCTGTTTGCATACCAGGAACAATCCGGAGAGTCATCTTCCCAGGACCTTGGCACGACGGAAATCGTAAAGAAATGGTGGAAATACATGGCCGACGTAATGGAAACAAATCCGGATAATTCACCAATTTCAATTCCACTTGAACAAGTCTTCTATATGGAATAAAAAGGCGACAGGCGACGGGCGTCAGGCGTCAGGAAGATATTTTTATTACAGCCTGACGCCTCTTAATATTGAAACTAAACTTTAATTAATAAATAACGATATGAAAAAAGAAGAAATAGAAAAATCCTATCAGCTTGCTAAGAAGCAGTATGCAGAACTCGGAATAGATACTACGAAAGTTCTTAAAGAAATGGAAAAGGTGGTGATAAGCCTTCACTGCTGGCAGACTGATGACGTAGGGGGCTTTGAGAAACCGGGTGCAGAGCTTGGTGGCGGAGGTATACAGGCTACTGGAAATTATCCTGGCAAAGCTAAAACCATTGCACAGATGAGAGCTGATCTTGACAAGGTTCTTTCACTTCTTCCGGGAAAACAAAGACTTAATCTCCATGCAATATATGGCGAATTTGGTGGAAAGCTGGTTGACCGCGATAAGATTGAGGTAAAGCATTACCAGGGATGGATCAACTGGGCCAGGAAGAGAAAAATGGGACTCGATTTCAACTGCACCTGCTTCTCTCATCCGTTGGCTGATGACGGCTTTACACTATCAAGCAAGAATCCGAAAATCAGAAAGTTTTGGGTTGAACATGTAAAGAGATGCCGGCTGATAGCTACCGAAATGGGAAAACAGCTTGGTACACCTTCAGTTCATAACCTATGGATACCCGACGGATCAAAAGATACTCCGGTAGACAGGTTTACACTTAGGAAGACACTGAAGAAATCGCTCGATGAAATATTTGCAGTGAAATATCCGAAGAAATATCTCAAGGATTCAATCGAAAGCAAGCTGTTCGGAATCGGCTCTGAATCAATGGTTGTTGGTTCTCACGACTTCTACATGGGTTATGCCGTGAAGAATAACACAATGATCACTCTCGATAACGGACATTTCCATCCGACAGAACAGGTAGGCGACAAGATATCTTCAATACTCCTTTATATTGACGAGCTTCTTCTTCATCTGACAAGAGGTGTCCGCTGGGACAGTGACCATGTGGTAGCATTCAATGACGAGCTTTTGCTTATTGCCCAGGAAATAGTCCGTGCAAAAGCACTTAGCAGAGTGAACATAGGACTTGACTATTTTGATGCAAGTCTGAACAGGGTTGGTGCATATGTTATTGGCTGCCGTGCAGCACAGATGGCCTTTATGTATGCCATGCTCGAACCGTGGGATACTCTCGTCAGGTTCGAAGAGAAGGGGAGAACCTTCGAAAGGCTTTCACTGCTTGAGCTGTTAAAGACCAAACCGTACGGAGCATTATGGGATTATTATTGTATGAAGAACAATGTTCCTGTAGGCGCGGATTACATTTCTGAAATATTGAAATACGAAAAAGAAGTACTTGACAAACGCTAAATATTATGACCTTCCTCCCGATAGCTTTCGGGACCTCTGAAGGGGGGCTAAAAACAAACTAAAATATACCCCCTTCAGGGGGAAGGGGTCAATAAAACTATGAAAGACAAGGTAATAGCAATTTTCGATGTCGGTAAAACCAACAAAAAAATCCTTCTTTTCGATTATAACCTTAATATAGTTTCTGAAACAGAAGAGAGATTCCCAGAGATTAAGGATGATGATGGTTTTGAGTGTGACGATATTGAAAGAATAGAGAAATGGATATCGGGAACAGTAAAGGATCTTGTTCACTCCGACAAGTATGACCTGACTGCAGTGAATTTTGCTACCTATGGTGCAACACTTGCATATCTTGACGGTGAAGGAAAAAGGATCACACCTGTATATAATTACCTCAAACCCATCGACGAGAGGATACCCGAGAAGATATACCGCCGGTCAGGTGGTCAGGATGAGTTCTGCAGGAGAACTGCATCTCCGGCACTGGGTATGTTAAATTCGGGGATGCAGGCGCTCTGGCTGAAAACCGAAAAACCTGAGGTTTATTCAAAGGTTGCACATATCCTGCACTTCCCTCAGTATCTCTCATACCTTCTTACTGGGAAGATTTATTCAGAACATACATCAATCGGATGCCATACCGCATTGTGGGATTTTGACCAGATGACTTATCATAACTGGACTAAGGAGGAAGGGTTTAAACTACCCCTACCATCTGATGTAAATACTTTAAATGAAGTCATCTTCGATGGCAAGAAGATACATGTCGGCATCGGTATTCATGACAGCTCCTCATCACTTGCTCCCTACTTCACGGGAAGCGATGGCAAGTTCCTTCTGATATCTACCGGTACATGGTGCATCAACATGAATCCGTACAACACCGAAAAGCTTTCCGCAGAACAGCTCGACAAGGACTGTCTCTGCTATATGAGCATAACAAAGCAGCCTGTGAAATCTTCAAGATTGTTCCTTGGGAACATTCATGAGATTGCAGTTAAAAGAATATGCGATCATTTCAAAACCTCTCCGGATTTTTACAAGAGTATAAAACCCGACAAGAGGTTGATTGAGACCTGCAGGAAGAACTGCGGAGAAAAGAGATTTTACTTCGACAACGCACCATATTCAAGAACACTGCTTGAAAAGAATGATTTCTTTGTCTTTAAAACTGAAGAAGAAGCCTATCATCAGTTGATGGTTGAACTTTCTGAGCTTACTATAGAGGCAATTGATCTGATCATTCCGTCGGATGATGACACTCAAAACATGTATATAACAGGTGGATTTTCAAAGAACCCACTTTTCCTGATGCTTCTTGCTGATGCCTATTCGATGAAAAATGTTTATACATCAGAAATTAATAATGCTACTGCACTGGGTGCCGCTCTTGTTATACTCAATTCCCTGAATCCAGACCATAAACCTGTTCTGAACCTTGGTTTGAGTTCTTGTTAATCAAATAATTACTCAATATGATCCAGCACAATGATTATGTCGGTCTCCTGCAAAACAACATCCTCTGGGCTGTTGAGAAACTTAAGACTGATCCTTCATATTTTGAGGAACTTGCGATGCCTCAAAAACCAAAGTTTCTATTTATAGGATGCTCAGACAGCAGGATACCTCTCGACCTTATAACAGGTTCTGAACCCGGAGAAATTTTTGTCCACAGGAACATTGCCAATCAAGTTAACCTCACGGATCTTAATCTTCTGTCAATTATTGAATATGCAGTTGAAATACTCAACATTGAACACATTATTGTGCTTGGTCATTACAAATGCGGTGGAGTGAAAGCTGCTGTTACAGGATTGAATGAAGAGGATATTGTCGAGAACTGGGTGAGCCAGATTACAGATCTTTATCACTTCCATAAAAAGGAACTTGAGGCATTCGGCGATAAGACAAAAATGTTCGACAAGCTGTCCGAAATGAATGTGATAATACAGCTAAAGAACCTTCTCAGAACACCAATAATACAAAGGGCTTTCAGACACAAAAAGAAGCTGTGGGTCCACGGATGGATCTTCGATATCAATACCGGGCTCATAAATGATTTGCCTCTTCCTCTGGATGAATGGAAAGAATATGATCTCATACCCGAAGATTATTTATAAAGGTTATAAAGGTTGTAGCAATTCTTCTGTAGTCAACCAATTCACTAATATTATACTTATTGAATCCGGTTCTTTCAGGGTAATTTGTCTCTTGATTTCAATAGTGTCCGCATGAACAAGTATAAATTTATCTTTCTGGTCGTTTTTGTTGCTCTTTTACAGGCATCCTGCGAAAAGGAAAATACCCCTGAAACAAATGTTGTGATCAATGAACTGCTTCCTGTCAATTCAACATTTATCGCTGACCAGAACGGGGAGTTTGATGATTGGATAGAGCTGTGCAATAACTCAACTTTTGACCTGGATCTGTCAGGATATTTTCTGTCCGACAGTAAGAGCAATCTGGATAAATGGAAGATACCGACCGGAACAATTATTCCTGCCAGCGGATATCTCATAATATGGGCTGATGCGGATACACTTCAGACAGGGTTGCATGCAAATTTCAAGCTTTCGACGGGAGGGGAGAAGGTTTATTTTTCGAATCCGGAGATTCTTATCATTGACAAAATTGAATACCCTGCCCATACTGCTGAAATTGCATTTGCAAGGAACCCGGATTGGTCAGGTTCTTTTAGATGGCAGACACCAACATTTTGTGCTTCAAATAATATACATGAATAATAAAATAAATCGTGATATCAATGAAAACAATTAAATGTAACATGATCCTTATATTAATGGCAGTTTTTATACTTAGTGTTGTGAACGTTTCTGCACAGCAGCAGCCAATAACACCGAAAGTAAAAACAGTTATCGTCTATGAAGAAAAATTCGATAAGCTGGTATCAAAAAAACTAAAAGAATCTGAGACAACCTATGATGTTAACGGCAATATTATTGAGGATATCCAGTATAAGGAAGGTAAAATCGATACGCATTTCAAATACCAGTATGACACCAATAACAATAAAATAAAGGAAACGGAATTGGATCTTTCAGGTAATATTGTGGAATACAGTGAATATAAATATGAGAAAAACCTTAGAGTGGAGAAAACAGTATTTGATCCCAAGGGAAAAGTTACGATGAAAAAGGAATATGTTTATACTACCTATTGATAAATGGATCACCCGGGAATTCAAAATATTTTAAATTCATTTAGCCCGATAAATCTTGAAGAGATGGACTGTATCAGGCTCATGAACCGTATCGATACCAAGTATTTATTATCCGCCGGTTCTTTACCTGCTTTTCTTGACACTCTCAGGGAAAGCTATAAAATACTTGAAATCGAACAGAAAAGAGAATTCCTGTACAATACAAGATATCTCGATACAGTAGAGATGCTTTTTTATTTTCAGCATGTAACCGGAAAACTTGCAAGGCATAAGATAAGGTTCAGAAAATATGAATTGACAGGGAAGACATTTCTGGAGATAAAAAGGAAAACAAATAAGAACCGGACTGTAAAATGGCGTATAGAGAATAATTATGATGCAGGCATGCTCGATGAGGGGGCTTCCCTATTTATAAAGAAACACTTACCATTCAATTCATTAGCTCTTAAGGCCAACCTGGATAACAAGTTTACCAGGGTGACTCTCGCCGCGGTTGATACGAGGGAAAGGATAACTTTTGATTATTGCATGAGCTATACGGCAATGAATGGAGAGCTGGCGGACTTGCCTTATCTTGCTATTGCGGAATTAAAGAGTGATGGATTTCCTTCCTGTTCACCATTTACGCTGACTGCCAAAAAGATGGGATTCAGACCAATTGGATTCAGCAAGTACTGCATGGGGAATCTCTTACTGCGGGATCTTCCAAAGAAAAATATTCTGAAACAAAAAGTACTCTTACTTAATAAGATCGAAAATGAATATTCTAAACTTAATGTCTCCTGATAAAATTAATTGGGGTAGTATTGAACTTATCGATTTCAGCAGCTTTATTGAACTTCTGATTCGCTTCTCCCTCAACCTTGTTGTTGTCTTGATCCTTGTCAGATGGCTGTACTTTTCAACAACCAGGAGGAAAGATTTTCTCTTTACTTATATCTTAATCGCCTCTATCATCTTCCTCTTATGCTATCTTCTTGCCAATGTAAAGCTTCAGCTTGGATTTGCCCTGGGATTATTTGCAATTTTTGGCATCATCCGTTACAGGACCGATGCAATGCCTATAAGGGAAATGACATACTTATTTCTTGTAATCGGAATATCAATAATCAATGCGCTTGCCGATACAAAAACAAATGTTGCTGAAATAATATTTTCGAACCTGGTAGTCGTTTTAATTGCTTACGGGTTCGAAAAAGTCTGGTTATTGAGGCACGAATCTTCAAGGATTATAGTCTATGAAAAGATCGATCTGATAAAACCAGAAAAACATGATGAGCTTATAAAGGATCTGGAAGAAAGAACGGGTATTAAAAAAATTATAAAAGTTGAAATAGGCAAAATAGATTTTCTTAAGGACACTTGCCTGCTCACAATCCATTATGAGGAAACTGGAAATAGCAACAATGTTTCTGGTAAGATGGAAAATGACAAGGATGATGATGATGATGATTAAAAAGCTTTTGCCGGTAGTTCTATTATTGCTGATTCCATTGGTTGCTGAAGGTCAGGATGATGATTTCGGAATTTGGTACTCTGCAGGTGCAAAGCTGGGAGTGACAAACAGAATAAATGCAGACATCTCTGCAGAGCTGCGTACTTTTAGAAATGCTGGGAAAATAGAACAAGGATTCCTTGAAGCCGGTATGGAGTACAAGCTTACAAATTTTTTATCGGTTGAAGGCTCATACAGGCTTACCAAAGCTCTTGAAGATAATTCGGACTATTATTTCCAGCATAAGGCATTCGTGGATCTGAAAAGTAATGTTAAAACAGGTAGTTTTACCTTGCAGGGCAGGCTCAGATTCCAGACAAGGTTTAAAACATATTTTGAAGATGTTGAGGATCAGTATCCCGATTATACCGGAAGGATAAAGTTGAAAGCAATGTACAGAACGGCAGCATTCCCTGTCAATCCGTATATTTATACTGAAACCTTTATACCCTTAAACAAGAAACCTGGAAGATTTATAGGTAAAAACAGGTTCTCGGCAGGGGTGGAATATAGTATCACAAAGAAACATTCAATAGAGGCAGGATACATTTTTCAGCGCGACTATCTGCCACATATGACTGATGAAAATATTATCAATGTCGGCTACAATTTTAAATTCTGATCATTCTTTTCTTAACTGATCAATCAATATATCATTTCTAACACTTCTGATCGATAATAAAAGTGTCGCAGATCCAATAACAGTGACGAGAATTACCATCATTATTATTATGTTCCAGGGGATCTCATTGCCGCTGAGAATGGATGGTACAGTTGATATTAAACCTGAAAGAGTTCCTGTTAAAATACCCCAGAACAAAATATAAATCTGATCCTTTAAAATCAGCTTCCTTATCTTTTTCTGCGAGAAGCCTGTCGCAGCCATCAGCGCAAACTCCCGTTTCCGCTGGTTGAAATTTCTTAAAAGCATAAATCCAAGTCCGGTGACACCAAGCATCATTCCAAAAGCTCCAAGTATAGCGAATACATTGAGATAAGTATTTGTAACCTCAAGGAAAGACGAAAGCTTCTCGCCTGCCTTCATCGAAGAAAAACCATAAGCCGAGAGCCTGTCATTTAAAATTTCGCGGCAATTATCTGCTGATTCATGTTTACCGTCGATAAGAAAGACAGAACTTCCCGCTACCGATGGGAAGTATTCAGAGAAATCATTTTCATGAATAATCAGATGACCCTGGAACACCGAGGATCTTAGTCCGGCACAGATTATCATATTCAGTGGTCGTCCGTTTTCAGCCCTGATAATTATTGTGTCGCCTGGCTTTTTTTTAAGCCCCCATTGAAGTACAGTCTGGTCGGCTATCGCATAGATTGTATTTTCCCCGGAACGAATACCAAGCAAATTCCATGGATTCTTTCCGGAGAGCTTTTTGATCTCTGAAGCAAATGAGAATGAACCTCTTTTAATGAATGATGATGGATCTATGCCAAGAACAGGAGGAGTGCTTACCCGATTAAGGTTAAGACAGCTGGCATCATCTCCGGATAATCTTTTTGCCTGAACAAATTCAAGATCTTTCAGATCATTATCATCAAGACCGAATTCTGCTCTTCCCTCAGGAGTTGAAAGGTCCTGTTTTAGATGTGATAATTACAGCATATATACCTGCAGCAATAATAATTACCGGAGTAATTGCCTGCGACGGATTAAAGAAATAATAGCGCCTGGAAAAGGCAGATATATTTTTTATTTCTCCTCGTCCACTCTCTTTTTTGTTCTTTACATAATATGATCTCAGCAGTAATACCAGTGTAATGAACAGCAATATCCCTGCAATAAAGTACAGTACTGTGGCAAACTGGTCAATAAACAGGGCAGAGATCACAACTCCTGAAAAAGCTATTGAAGCAGCGAGCAGAAGAAGATTATTCAGTAAAGCGGAATGAACTTTCAGCTCTCCAGTATCAATCTTATAAAGAGATGTGAGGAACGACCTTGTTTTAAATATTATCAGTATCGAGGTTATGATAACAGTTATGAGGAAACTATATATAAATGGAAGTATGTTGAATCCCGGAGAAAGGGTATCTGTCTGCACGGCACCGCTCCATACGCCGTTAAGCGCACTGATTATCAGCATATTCATAAGATAACCGATAATGACTCCCGGAATTGCGCCTGAAATGGAAAGGATTGCAGCCTCGGTAAAAAACATTTTTCTTATATCCTTATCACGGAATCCGAGTGCGAAAAATGTCTTTACTTGTTTCTTCCTTGAGTCAAAGAATATTGATACTGCCATCGATAAAAGAACTATGCATGAGATAAGAATAAAAAAACTCAGGCTAAGGAACAGTGAACCGAAATCAGTGCCTTCTTCAGCAGCCCTTCCAGATATATTTCTTATATCATTGATATTAAATCCTGAAGTTTCAGGATCAAGTGTTCCGGTAAAGCTCTTTTCTATTTCTGACAGAGACATTGATGGAGGGAACCTGACAGCCGTCGCTGTTCCGAAATTATTAGCCCACAACTTTCTACCTGATTTATAGCTTATAAATGCTTTTGGGGTTCCTTTGTATATATTCCAGTATTCCTCGTCCTTTTCCCTTATACGGTAAAGAAGGACAGGTATGCCTGCATCCCATTCTGAACATGTTGTCTTTCCGGAGATACCAGGGAAATCAGGCATAAGTGAAGGATCAGAGTAATTGCTTTCATTATCAACAATTCCGGCAATAATCAAGTTCATCCTTTTCTCATCGAGCTTTCCTCTGAAGCCCTGCACGAACCATGACACTGCAAGCGAATCTCCTGTTTTTGCACCAAGATCATCTGCGACCCATTTATTGATGATAATCTGATCATCTCTCAATCCCATTGTGATTTGCGAAGTAATTCCTGAGATAAAGGAATAGGGCGTCGATCTGCCCTTAAAGTAAATTTCATTTGCGAGATAAGTAATTACCGGTAAAGCTGACTGGAACCTGTCAAGAACAGCATCGACAATGGTGCTGTCTATGAAGATTCTGTCTGATATCAGCTCCGGTTCGCCGGTCCTTTGTGATCTGCGCATCGAAAGACCTATATCGGAAAATTTCAATATTTCCGAAAGCACATCTGAAAAGAATGGCATATTATGGTCACTGCCGTTAGCTATAAGCAGCCTGTTCGCCCCGACTTTCTTATCACTGTTGCGACTGAAATCCATAATATTCATAAAAATATTCATGGGAACAATCTGGCTCACACCAAGAGAGAAATTACCTGATTGTTCCGGACCAAGTATTATACCTGTCTTAAAAACCCTAGTATCCTGACCTGCTTCTCTTGCTGCAAAAGGAGCATTGGCAGGAATAGGATCAATAGATCTGAAATGCACAATTATTTCATCACCCTCTTTGATATTAAGAAAAGTAGCCAATCTTTTATTTATGGCTATTGTACCGGGTTCAATTGATATGCGCTTTCCTGCATTGAAAAGAAAGAAATCTTCGGATACTCCTAAAATTTTTGTATTTAAAGCAGATTCTCCGGTGGAAAAATCCTGACAATACCCGTCCATTTCCAGTATTGCCACAGCTTTTTCACCTGATCTTTCTTCAAACCTTCCGGCAAGCGAAGGATCGAAATACCTTAATCCTGAACTGATTACTATGTCAACGCTCCCAAGTTTTTCATTAGCTGTTCTCCTGAGACTGCTCCTGACCGATTCTCCTGTCAATAGAGAACCCGTTATTACAGCTGTAAGAATTGCAACAATAATAATCTGGTATACAGCATCTTTTCTGTAATAATAAAGCGATCTGAAAATATTTTTAGAGAAGAAGTTCTTCATTGGAAATTTAATCCGGATCAGTTTTTCAATTTCCCGTTTTCCAACCTGTAATGCTGATTCATCTTCGCAGCCAGATCAGATGAATGAGTTGCAACAATAAGCGTGATGCCAAATTCCCTGTTCATTTCAGAAAGCAGTGTGCCCAAATGGTCAGCATTCTTTCCATCCAGTGATCCGGTTGGCTCGTCAGCAAGCAGGATGTCCGGTTTATTTACCAGCGCCCGTACAAGGGTCACCCTTTGAGCTTCACCCCCCGATATCTGGAACGGATACTTCGAATCCAGTGAGGCTATCCCTGTTCTTTCCATAAGCAGCTTTGCATGCTGCCCTCCTGAATTAAATTCTTCTTTACTAATCTTATGAGCATAAAGTGGCAGAAGTATGTTCTCCTTTACTGTCAGATGGGGAAGAAGAAGATGTTCCTGAAATATAAATCCGATATTTTTGTTTCTGTACAATGCAGACTCATCAGGTGTCATTTTTAAAATCGACCGGCCTTTGAAAATAATATTTCCGGCATCGGGTAGATCCATTGCTCCTATAATATTAAGGAGAGTTGTTTTGCCTGAACCGGAGGGCCCGGTGATTGAAACCGAATCTCCTTCATTAATTTCAAAGATCAGTCCGTCCAGTACTGTTCCTCTCTGAACGAATGATTTTGAGATGTTTTCCAGTTTAAGCATGGTCAGGATTTGGATTTCAGCTAATATAACCATTATATACGCCGGATAGAGCACCTGACATTTTTTCGAGTGAAAGCTCTGATTTTACGTTCTTTCTGCCGGCATCGCCAATCTCTTTTTGCATGTTCCTGTCATTAAGAAGCCTGACCAGTGCAATTACCAGTTCCTCCTTTGTATCCGGAGAATAAATTATGCCGCCACCTGTCATTGACAGTATCTCCGGGAAAGCTCCCGTTGCCGGTTGCACGACCGGTATGCCGGCGCTATTCGCCTCCAGAATATACAAGCCATAGCCATCATATTTTCTAACCGGCACGCTTATGACATCTACATTATTGAAGAATTCCAGCTTCTTGTCCCCCAGAAATTCAGGATAGATCTTCACACTCTTCTGAAATCCATGTTCCCTGATCTTCTTAATCTGGAGCGAAACAAAAGGCTTGTCATCACCAGTAAACCCGCCGCAAACATGAAGAGTGAGCTCAGGAACAAGATTTTTTACCTTTATATCGATAAATGCATCCACCAGCTTATCGAACCCGTTGTGTGAATTTACTCGACAGAAATATCCCAGGGCCGGCATCCGTGTATCATTCTTATTATCCAATGAGGTGCGCTCAGGATCAAATCCAAGAGGGATCACATGAACATTGTCTCCGCTTAATCCGGTTTTTCTTTTGAAAAGATCCTTGCTGTAGTTGCTCGGAGTGATAAAGCTGTCCACATGTTTGGCTTCCCTTGCTATCATAGCCCATGCTTTGCTCTGATATGGTTCAGCCATATCATCAATCCAGTCATCCTCGTTTAACAGGGAGCAAACGATCTTTATGTTCATCCTTTTCTTAAGCTGCCTGGCCAGTCCAAGTATCAGAGCATTTGACAAATGAATTATGTCAGGTTTGCCGTCATCCATGAGGTATTTTACCAGCCTGTCAACCTCGTGGCTTCGGAAAGCATTATCACCCTCGATCATGTTAATAGTAAGATCCTCATAGCCTTCCGTCCGCGTTGCCCCCGCCTGTCGTGCAGCCAGCCTCAGAAGAGGATGCGTATCAACAATCTTATCCATGAAGGCAGGCATGTTCCTTAAAATTCCCACTTTTTCCCGGAGATACATTGAAATCGCTCCGAAAAACACTTTCTTTTCGAAGCCATCCCTGATGTTTGCCTTATCCGGGGGCAGGTATAGAGGCACTGCTTTCGCAACTGCACCCGGAACTTTCCGTATAGCCCTTACATATAGCATATCGCGGTAGCAGTTGCCGCAATAAAAAGATCCTCCTGATCCCGTAATCAGATATACTACTTTCATTTTATTTAGTTCCGAATGCCAATAATCTTCCGTCTTCTGTCAAAAAGTAAAACCTGCCGTTAGATACTGCCGGTGAGCTGCTTATCGGCGCTCCGGCATTAAAGCTCCATAATTTTCTTCCATCTGCAAGGTCTAACATATAAATATTGTTATCCATGCTTCCGAACAATACTCCGGAAGGAGAGATCACTGCTGAGCCTGTAATTCTACCGTTAGTTCTGTATTTCCATACCAGCTTCCCGCTTAAAGCGTTATAACAATAAAGATATTTATCTTCATTCCCGATTACAATATTATTACTTCTTGCAGCAGGGACTCCAAGTACGGCACCTGAATTTTCATTACGTGGTATTTTCCAGGATACTTTTCTGTTTATCAGGTCAAGGCAATAAAAATTCCCGTCATAATCACCGAAATATGCTTTTTGTTCAAAAATGGCAGGAGATGCTGCTATGTATATGCCAATATCAATAGTATCCTTCTCTATTCCTGTTAATGGATCAACAACTCTCATGATACCATCACATCCTCCGAAAATGATCTTATTATTGGCTACTGCAGGTGTACCATTGACATAATTATCAGTCTCAAGCTTCCAAAGAAGCTTTCCGGTCTCAGGATCAACGCAATGCAGAAAATAGTCATAACTGCCGAAGATAATCCCGGACCTTTTGCCTGCAACCCAATAATTTGCCGATCCTGCGATCTGGTTATCTGCAGAATATGACCATTCAAGTTTTCCAGACAATTTATTTACAGCATTTAATACTCCATTTGCCGTTCCGGTGAAGACATAACCAGAATAGACAAGCGGAGGGCCATCTAAAGGGCTGCCGGATTCATACTTCCATTTAATCTTGCCATCTACGCCAACCGCAAAAAGAGTCCCTTTGTCATCCCCGAAATAGATAACATCATCGCTTATCACAGGCGAAGACTTCGTAGGCGATCCCGCGGAGATATTCCAGAGAAGGGCAGGAGCGGGGGAAAGATCATTATTGGTGCTTCCGGAAAGATCACTCTTACCGCGAAAGACAGGCCAGTCCTGGTCAGGTGACTGCGCAGCCGACAATGAAAAGATAAAAAGAAGAAATATTGAGATTAACTGTCTCGTCATACTTAACTATTAAAACGACTCAATGCACCTGTAGGGCATACGTCTATACATTTATCAGCCTGTGTAGCCAAAATATTGTCAAATTCCTCAGTGAGCGGTTCTGAAATTATTGAAACAAAGCCCCTGTTTATAAAACAGAGAGCAGGCTCATCCGAACTGTCTTCACATACCCTGACACAAAGGCCGCACTTTATACATTTTGCATTTTCAAAAATCAGGCCGTTTTTTTTGTTTATCTTCTTTACGATCGGAGCATTTACTATCTTCCCGATAGGATCTTTTACAGAAAAGTTCTGAGAGATCGCCCTTAATGAACAATCTTCAGCAGCCCGGCAATCGCAATGCATGCAGTTTTGTGCTTCTGATCCGGCAGACTGAAAATCAGGTATTTCCCTGGATCTTTCTGAATGAACTATACACTCCTTCAGCCACTCCTTCAACTCAATATCATCGAGCCTGCCAATTCGTGAAGCAAACTTCTTTTTAAAATCCATTTCTTTGTCAGGATTACCTGTAACGCTGTCAGGTCGGTCACTGACAATGTTTTTATAAACAAATAAATGAATGTTGCGGATAGATATTGGGGTGTCAATTTTTTTTCTTCTGCAGGCATTTTCGCAGTAACCTTTGCAGGTTGTGCACAATAATTCAGATGTGGTGAGTTCCGAAAGAGACAACTCAATAGCTTCCTTTATTTTGCCTGAGGCCAGCAACCTGTTCATTTCAGGTATATTGTACACTGCAGGACAGACCACTCTGCATGGAGCCTCACATTCAGCCCGATGCTCCGAAAGAAGCAGCTCAACTGCCTTCTTCCTGAGCAAAAGCACCTCACTGCCTGATGCATCTATATCCATTCCATCCTGCACCATTGCTGAGCATGAGGGAATAAAAATGTCTTTCTGTTTATCCTTTACCATGCATACCATACAGGAGGAGTAGGGCTCAATTCCGTCCCTGTTGCACATTGTAGGTATATATATTCCGGCTCTTCCTGCAACTTCCAGAATAGTCTCTCCTTCGCGTGCTTCCAGTTCTATATTATTGATCTTTATCTGCATCACTTATACTTATGATTTCAACTGCATTATCCTGACATACAACCCGGCAATTATCACATTTGGTGCATAATGTCTGGTCTATAGTATGTTTCTCATAAGGTTTAAATGCAATGGCATTAACCGGACATTCCTGGAAACATTTTGTACATCCTGTGCAATTATCATTGATCTCATATTTTATCAGATCCCTGCATTTTTTTGCAGGGCAATATCCTTTAGCATGTGCTTCAAATTCATCCCTGAAGTACCTTAATCCTGTAATTACAGGATTTGGTGCAGTTTTTCCCAATCCGCAAAGGCTGCCATTTTTAACATCATCGCAAAGTTTATCGAGCTCGTCAATTTCCTTTAATCCGGCTTTACCCTCACTAAGTCTTGTTATAATGTCGAGCATGTGTTTGGTGCCAATCCGGCAGAATGTACATTTCCCGCACGACTGCTTATGCGTGAAAGTGAGAAAGTATTTTGTCATGTCGACCATGCAGTCGGAATCATCAAGTACTACCAGACCTCCGGATCCCATCATTGCGCCCATCTTTGTAAGCTCTTCATAATCAATAGGTGTATCTGCCATATTAGCAGGAATGCAACCTCCCGAAGGTCCGCCTATCTGCACTGCCTTGAAAAAGTGTCCCTCACCAACACCATCCCCGATTTTTTCAATTATGTCCCTGATAGTGATACCCATAGGCACTTCGATCAATCCTCCCCTTGATATCTTTCCTGCCAGTGCAAATACTTTAGTGCCTTTGCTTTTTTCTGTTCCAATGGAGCTGAATGCCTCTGCACCATTGTTAATGATCCATGGGACGAGAGAGAGTGTCTCAACATTATTTACCAGGGTCGGTTTTTCCATAAATCCTTTTACGGCAGGGTATGGCGGCCTCAGATGAGGGGTTCCCCTTTTACCTTCCAGTGATGCTATCAATGCCGTCTCTTCTCCGCAGACAAATGCTCCGGCTCCTTCAAAGACTTTTATATTGAAAGAAAAATCGGTATTAAAGATCTTGTCGCCAACAATGCCCTTTTCATAGCAGAGCTTTAGGGCATGTTTAATCCTGGATACTGCGAGCGGATATTCTGCTCTGATATAAAATATTCCTGTTGTCGCACCAGTGGCAAAACCTGCGATCAGCATCCCTTCTATGATCCTGAAGGGAAACGATTCAAGGAGCATCCTGTCCATAAACGCACCGGGATCGCCTTCATCACCATTGCAGACAACGAATTTACTCGTCCCTGAGGCTCCTGAAAATATTTGCCATTTCCTTCCTGTTGAGAATCCTGCTCCACCACGTCCTCGTAATCCGCTTTTTAATATCGTCTCAGTAATGGTTTCCGGGGGAAACAGATGAATACACTTCTTCAACGCTTCAAACCCATCCAGAAGCAAATATTCATCCAGTGAGTCCGGCGACATTATTCCGCTGTTCAGTGTAGCGAGACGAATCTGGTAGCTAAGAAAATTGTTAAGGAATTTTTCCCTCTTCTCACCCGGGATATTGGCCGGACTATTCAGCTTCCCATCGTACAGGAAGGTGTCGGTAAGGTCGTTAATCCTGTATTTCAGTTTTTTATTCAGGGATCTTGGCTTTACATGCTTCAGCAGGATATCCTCCACCTGCTCCCTGCGTACATTTGTATATCTTGAATGAACGTTTTCGTTTGAGACAATTTCAAGGAGAGGCGTCTGGTTGCAAACTCCCACACACCCTACAGGCTTTAGTTTAATATTGAGGTCGTAACCTTCCTTTAGTTCAAATAGCCTTGAGAGTATCTCCTTGCTTCCTCCGGCAACACAGCAAGATCCCAGGCCAATACGCACTTCAGCATCAAAATTATTTCCGCCGTCGTCATCCTGAAGATTTATCTCTATCGTATGCGTCAGCAAAAAATCATTTATGATCTCCTTTGCCTGTGTCGGTCTGACATGGCCGTATGTTTTCCCGTCAATCTGAACAACAGGAGCAAGAGTGCAGCATCCGAGACATGCGACCTCCTCGATGGAAAAAAGGTTGTCGGGTGAGGTGCTTGTAAGATCATCAATTTTCAGATCCCTCCTTAATGCTTCAGAGATCAGCTGCGAACCCTTAACATGGCATGCCGTGCCTGCACAGATCTTTATTGTATGCTTTCCTACTGGCAGATGCCTGAACTGAGTATAAAAGGTTGAAACACCTGAAAGTTGTCCGGGAGTTATTTCAGTTACCCTGCAAATTTCCTTAAGCGCCTCGGACGGAAGATAATTCAGCCTCTTCTGTACCTCCTGCAGTATCTGAATAACCTTGTCCTTTTCCTGTCCTATTGATTCAACAACCTTATCTACAACAGATATGATATCTTCTGCTGAATCTGTATTGCCGTCACAATCCCGACACTCTGTATTTATTTCTTTTCCTGTCACTTTTTTGAAATGCAAT
>JAPLDY010000122.1 GCA_026391595.1 Bacteroidia bacterium | reverse complement strand
GCGTTTTGCTCTGAGCTTTTGAGCAAGATCATGCAGAAGGAGAATTTGTTCTTCCATATCTCCTTCTCCCTTGTCAATAACTTCCTGCGCCTCATTATAAGAAAACCTCCTGTCGGAGTTGATGATTGTCCTGCCGAACCATTCATTCAGCACTTCAGCTTTTTCATTCATCTCAAAGACAGCAGCATAGGTCAGCTTGTCCTCTGAAGGCTTTAGCGAACAGATGTTATTTGATAATCGTTCCGGAAGCATCGGCACCACCCTGTCGACCAGGTAAACCGATGTGGCACGCTGTTTGGCCTCCTCTTCCAGGAGCGAGCCGGGCTTCACATAATATGTCACATCGGCAATATGAACTCCCACTTCCCAGTTGCCGTTATCGAGTTTTCTGAGCGAAAGAGCATCGTCAAAGTCGCGCGCATCTGACGGGTCTATTGTGAAAGTCGGAACATTTCTGAAATCGCGTCTTGATTTTATATCGGCACCGGATATTTCTGCCGGTATTTTTTCAGAATCGGCTTCCACCTCTTCGGTAAAATTATATGGAAGCTCAAATTCTGCAAGGATGGCATGCATCTCCGTATCATTCTGACCGGGATCACAAAGGACATTTATTATTTCAGCTACCGGATTCTTTGATTTAGGGTTCCAGTCAATGACTCTGGCAACAGCCTTCTGTCCCTGCTTTGCCCCATTCAGCTTTGATGACGGGATGAAGAGATCGAATGGCATGTTCTTGCTGTCGGGCATGAGGAAAGCGAAATTGGGCATTATCTCAACAGTCCCCACAAAAGTCGTTCTCCATCTTTCGATTATCTCGACGACTTCACCCTCGGGCCTTGCTCCTTTTCTTTTTGCAAAAAGCAAAACCTTAACCTTATCACCATGAAGTGCTGTGCGCAGGTTCTTTGCCGATACAAAAACATCATCTTCAATTTCGTCAGATGAGATAAATCCATATCCCATTCGCGTCATGTCTACAGTGCCTATGATATATCCGCGGCTTGCCTTGCCCTTGAATTTCCCTTCGTAAACTTCCTTGAGATTGCCTTTTTTTGAAAGCTCTTTCAGTATTTCCGAAACCATTTGTTTTTCAGACGGATCCGTTATGTTGAGCCGTTTTGCTATCTGCTTGTAGTTAAATCCATCCCGGGGACTCTTTGAAAGAATTATCTGTATTTGTTCTGATGCTGATTCTCTAGTTAATCCGGATCCTTTTCCCCTTTTACCCTTCTTCTTGCTCATAATTCACATTTTTGCGAAGGTACAAAAATGAACCCGAAATGTAGTATATTTGATAAAATGAACTGCTAATCCATGAATGGAAAATGAGGAAAGATCAACCTTTAAGAAATCTGGTTATTACTCCGGCCGCTGTATTGTTTTCAGCAATATTTATTCTGATATCATGCAATAAATGTTTTTCGCAGGAGAACAGCCTGAAGCTTAATGAAAAGGATTACTTTGAAATGCAGGGATTTAATGTCCTGGTTTTTGAAAATCAGTATAATGGTATGTTTTTCGATGAAAAAACTGCCGGTATTTTACTGATACATAATGGAGTAAGAACAGCTACCGGTGGTGCCGTAAGATTGAAACCTACGCCTGAGCAGTGGGACCAGATACCTGTCGTTACCGAACGAAAAGTCAATAAGGAAGACAATAGTATTGACGTCACTCTCCGATATGCAGAATTTGATTTTATTTCCCACGTAAAAGTCAAACCACAGGGCAGCAGCGTAATGATTACAGTTACACTTGATAAGCCTCTTCCTGAAAAACTGGCAGGCCGTGCCGGTTTTAACATTGAATTCCTGCCCACAGAATATTTTGGAAAAACATATCTGATGGACGGCATTTCAGGTTTATTCCCGCTTTATCCTGCAAGTTCAATGGATGTCAGGCCGGCAACAACTCAGATAACCCAGTTTGCCGGTCATTCTACTTTCGATGGCCACGGACGGGCCGAATATGTGGAGCCGAAGCCTATAGCCGAAGGAAAAAGCCTCATCCTTGCTCCTGAAGATCCTGAAAGAAAAATACGCATCCAGACTGCAACCGGCAGCCTTATGCTGCTCGATGGACGTGCTGTGGCGCAGAACGGCTGGTTTGTGGTAAGGACACTCATCCCCTCAAACCAGACAGGCAAGGTAATTGAATGGACAATTACTCCAAACACGATCCCAGATTGGATAAGACCTCCTGTGATCGCTCATTCCCAGGTCGGATATTATCCTGATCAGGAGAAAATTGCTGTAATCGAGCTGGATAAAAACGATAAGCCTCTTCAGAATGCTTCAGTGCTGAAGCTGACTGACACTGGAGAATGGATTGAAAAATTCAGCGGTGAAGTGAAAAGCTGGGGAATATATCTTCGCTACAATTATGCAAGATTTGATTTCTCTGCAGTTAAAGAACCAGGAATATATGTCATTAAATACGGCAATCAGAAGACCGATCCTTTTCAGATTGGAACACAAGTTTATGATAATGCCTGGCAGCAAACCCTCGATGTCTGGTTCCCGGTTCAGATGGATCACATGTACGTAAATGAGGCTTACCGCGTATGGCATGGTGCCGCACATCTTGACGATGCCCTGCAGGCTCCCATAAATCATCAGCATTTTGATGACTTCCGTATGGGAGATACCACCGAGACAAAATATAAACCTCTGGAACGAATTCCCGGAATGAACGTCGGAGGATGGTTCGATGCGGGAGATTATGATCTCCGTACAGGTTCACATTGTATTACCATATCTAATCTTGTGGATGCATTTGAACATTTCGGCATCAAACGGGATGAAACGCTTGTCGATCAGAAACAGCGGTTCGTGGATATACATCATCCTGATGGACAACCTGATATCCTTCAGCAGATAGAGCATGGAACACTTAACCTCATTGCCCAGCAACGTGCATTCGGCCGTGCAATCACAACCATTATTGAACCGAATCTGCATCAGTATCACCACCTTGGGGATGCAGTGAACATTACCGATAACCTGAACTACAATCCAAAACTTAAACCATATGAATCGGACGGTGTTTCAAGCGGTACTCCCGATGACAGGTGGGTATTCACAAACAGATCATCAAGAGCAAATTACAGCTCGCTGGTTGCTCTGGCAGGTGCAAGCCGAGCCCTTGGCAGTTACAATAAGAGCCTGTCGGATGAATGCCTGGCAACTGCAAAAAAAGTGTGGACCGACGAACATAATCAGCCTGCAGGAGCAAACGCTCAGGGTGGCGGATTTGGCGGTTCAGGTGAAATGGAGGCGGCTCTGCAATTATATATATGTACAAAGGAATCACAGTATGCCGACAGGTTCAAAGAATTATTATGGCCTTCAATGGAGAGAGGCTTCATGATGAATATGAAGCTTGCAGTAACTGCTGTTCCATATATTGACAATGCTTATAAGGAAAAACTGAAACCTTATGTAGAAAAATTCAAAACTGCAAATGACGCCCTTCTCAAACAGAATCCTTTCGGTGTTTCAATTTCAACTGGCGGATGGGGCGGCAATGAAGGGATAATTAGTTGGGCAATAACGAACTATCTTTTGCATAAGTCATTCCCGGAGATTATCGGACAAGAGTATACTCAAAGAGGAATGGCTTATATTTTCGGTTGTCATCCATATTCGGATATTTCGTTTGTTTCCGGTGTCGGCACTCGTTCAAAAGAGGTGGCTTATGGCAACAACCGGGCTGATTTCACATTTATCGCCGGTGGCGTGGTCCCCGGGATCCTTGTCCTGAAGCCTGACTTCCCTGAGCACATGGAAAAGTGGCCTTTTCTATGGGGAGAAAATGAATATGTGATTAACATCTGTGCAGAATATGTTTACCTGGTAAATGCTGTCATTGACCTGAAGAAGGAGGAAAAATAATTCAATATGAAAATCCTATGACTGATCTGAATTCGGTTGTTTCGCAGTCGCCCTCGGTAGTTACAAGAAAAACAGGTAATGAATATGTTCTTGTTCCTATTGCAAATAACATTGCAGATATGAACAGCGTATATACTCTCAATGAAACCGGTGCCTTTCTCTGGGAACAGATTGATGGGAAGAAAAGTGTTAAGGATCTCATTGATGCAATGATTTCGGAGTATGACATTAATAAAGAAACAGCAACCGCAGATGTAATTTCCTTTATTGAAGAAATGAATATATACCTTATAATCAGGTAAAAAGAAAAATTGCCACTAAGACACAAAGACACTAAGTAACACAAAGCAATGTACGAAAAGATCTCTCAGGAAGAAGAAATTATTGGGAAGGGCGTTGTTGATGCTGCCCTTATAATCCATAAGGAATTGGGCCCTGGATTACTTGAAAAAGTTTATGAGGTTTGTTTTTGTCATGAATTGAGCAAAAAAGGATTTTCAATTAGACGTCAGGTTGATATCCCAATAGTATATGATGGGATCGTATTTGAGGAAGGGTTGAGGTTGGATGTTCTTATCAATGATCTGGTGATATGCGAATTAAAGGCCCTTGAGAATGTAAATCCCGTTTGGGAAGCTCAGTTATTAAGTCATCTTAAATTGACAAATAAACGTCTTGGTTATCTTATTAATTTTAATGTGCCATTAATTAAAAATGGAATTAAAAGAATGGTAATTTAATCCTTTGAGAACCTTTATATCTTGGTGTTCTTTCTGTAATTTGTTTCTTGGTTAACCTTTGTGTCTTTGTTTCTTTGTGTCTTGGTGATCTTTTTAATTTGTTTCCTGGTGAACCTTTGTATCTTGGTATCTTGGTGATCTTTTTAATTTATTTCCTGGTGAACCTTTATGTCTTGGTGCCTTGGTGATCTTTTTAATTTGT
>JAPLDY010000181.1 GCA_026391595.1 Bacteroidia bacterium | reverse complement strand
AGATTGAATTTACGCTGCCGGAAACAGAGATACGGCCGGGGGTGCGCATTGCCATGGTCAAAGACCCAGACGGACATATTGTGGAATTTGTGGAACGAAGCTAAAGGATATCCCCGAATCTTTTTCAGTATTCGGCGTTGTCTGCACCTCCGAGGGTCATCGCTTCTTCCTCCTACCACCTGTCTTGCCGGAACTTACATGATTTCAGATGGGAATGATAACGTCCTGTCTCATCTTATTGTTTCAGTGAACATCAAAATTACCTTGAAATCTGAAAAGTTTAAGAGTATCAACTATTTCTACTCCGACATAATTGATTATGCTAAGTTCTACTCCGTCACATAATCCCATCCCCCTCCTGCCTCCCCCTTGAAGGAGTAGAAACCCAGTATTTCCCCTCCCCTCCAGGGGGAGGGCCAGGGTGGGGGTGGGGTAAGAAAGTTATCTGTCGGAGTCGTAATAATAACCTCTATAATTTAAAGTTGATAACAAAATTTTCTCTTACCCCGAATAATTGAAATGTCACATGATAATATATCCATTAAAAAGTCTTGTGGATATTGCGGGCAGAGGATATAAGGCATATTCATAAATCTTCAAAAGGATAAATTTATGAAAAAAGCTCTTCCGGTTTTGGCAGCATTCTGCATATTTGGTTTAATCAGTGGATGCGGCGATATCAAGGATGCGATGGACATGGTGTTTGACATTACTTACAATCACATCTTTACCATCCAAGGCAACACGGAAACAGTCTCTTATGACATAAACCTTGAAGATAATGACGACTACAAAAGATATAAAGACAAAATAAGAAGCATAAGCATAGATTATATACGGTACTCCATAACCTCAAATACAGGTGGTGGAGGGACAGGTGACCTTTATGCCGGCAGCTATGGCAGCGCATTTTCCACCGCAACAAAAGTAGCCCAGACAATCAGTTTTGCCGCTGGCGAGCTCCGTGGAGAAACAGATGTAGAATGGATAAACAAGGCGTTTCCTGAAAGTCTTTTGACTGGCGGGAAATTAAGTCTCTGGGCAGTAGGAAGAGGTTCCGACGTTGATATTATTGTACCGGTAGTCATCAAAATAGAAGTTACAGTCAACCCATTAGAATAATAATCAAAAGGAATAAAGTGAGTTCACGGATCTCTGCTTTCATCCCTTGACATTAGTGCGCGTATTGAGTCTATTCTTCTGGATGTTAACGAAAAAATGATCACAGGGTCTTCGTGGTGATTGCCACCCTCATAGACCAGATCTTTAATGATGGACTCCAGTAAAAAGACAAGACGGCATAGGCGGTTCTCGTTTTTTTGTTTTTTTTACAAACCAATCAATGTCATATACCGGCTTGGGAGCCATTCCTGTCCTCTTCAGAAACAGATCATGGTGCTGTAAGATATAATTGTGTAAGATAAAACTGAAGAAAAGAGCGACTACCTTGAGATGGGTGGCCGGAGCATCGTTGGATAGAGAAGGGCCACAAGCGCGGAAGATCTCCTGGCGACAACCTGGTCATGACCGTGCTTTCAGGCTTTTCCGGAATCCGAGTTCCCCTTTTTCTTGACAAAGCGGGCGCCTTTCCCTATACTTCCTCCGCCGTAAGACAGCAGTGTCTGAGCATCCTCGCAGACGGCGGCGCGTCCGTACCGCCGGATCAA
>JAPLDY010000033.1 GCA_026391595.1 Bacteroidia bacterium | reverse complement strand
GTTAAGCCTGTTGTGATATCAATGGGAAATTATGCTGCTTCAGGAGGGTATTATATTTCTGCTCCCTGCACTAAAATTTATTCAAATCCAACTACAATTACTGGTTCAATCGGCGTTTTCGGAATGATACCCAATGCGGGAAAACTCATGGAACAGAAGCTGGGGATAACTCATGAGACAGTGAATACAAATGAAAATTCTGATTTTATTTCGTTATACCGGCCTCTGGAGGCTTACGAAAAAGAGGTCATTCAGATGAGTGTCGAACAGATATATACTGATTTTGTCAACAAAGTTGCTGAAGGCAGAAAGAAATCCTTTGAATCTGTCGACAGCATAGGTCAGGGAAGGGTATGGAGCGGAACAAGCGCACTTAAGATAGGTCTTATTGATGAGATCGGAGGCTTAAAGGATGCCGTCAAAGGTGCGGCAAAACTCGCAGGGCTGGATTCCTTATATTCTATCAGGGAACTGCCTGCAATAGAGGATCCCTATACGAAACTGATCAGCCAGCTAAGCGGCAATATAAGAATGAATCTTCTGAAGAAAGAACTTGGAGAGTCTTACAGATTATATAATGAGATAAAAGATATCAGCACATTATCTGGTATCCAGGCCAGACTGCCATATTTTATTGAGATCCATTAATTTATGGACAACAGGAGAAGCATATTCCTATATCCGTTCTCTCTTCTCTACGGTCTGATAACTGCAATAAGGAACTTTCTATATAATTCGGAGATCCTTAAATCGCATGAATTCGGCATTCCCGTAATTTGTGTCGGTAACCTGGCGGTAGGAGGAACGGGAAAGACACCACATACCGAATATCTTGCCGATCTCCTCCGAAAAGATTTCAAAGTAGCAATTCTCAGCAGGGGCTATAAAAGAAAGAGTTCAGGATTCCGATTTGCAGATCCTGCGTCAACTTCTGAAGATATTGGTGATGAGCCTTTGCAGATGTACAAAAAATTTCAGGATATTATTGTCGCCGTCGACAGTAACCGAATACGTGGAGTGAAGAGTATCCTCAAGGAAAAACCGGAGACAAGTGTAATAATTTTAGATGACGGATTTCAACACAGAAGGATCACTCCGGGGTACTCAATCCTTCTCTCCGATTTTGAAAGGCTGATGATAAGGGACAAAATGCTTCCCTATGGCAACCTGAGGGAAAGTGTTAGTAATATGTCAAGGGCTGATATAATACTCATTACCAAATCCCCTGAAAACATTTCCCCTATTCAGAGAAGAATAATTGTAAAAGATATAAATAAACGACCTTATCAGAATCTCTATTTCACTACAGTCAAATATATTGCCCCGGTAAATGTATTTGACGGGGACCCTTCGGAAACAAATATTTTATCTGAAACAGGAATTGAAAAACGCGGGATGGTTCTTGTAACAGGAATTGCCAATCCACAACCACTTCTTGAATATCTTGAAAAGAAGTTCACTGAAATTATCCACCTGCCTTTTGAAGATCACCATACTTTCACTTTAAAGGATATTCATAAGATAGAAGAAGCATGGATGTCCCTAAAAACTGACATGAAGTATGTTATCACCACAGAGAAGGATGCTGTCAGGTTGCGGGAATTTACTAATATTGCAGAAAATTTACGGTCGTCGTCCTATTATATCCCGATAGGAATAGATTTCCTGAATGACGACAGGGTGGAATTTGACAATATGATAGTTGATTATGTTAGAAAAAATAAACGAAACAACAGAGTTTCTTAAGGCGAAGGGAATTGTTAATCCCGATGCTGGAATAATCCTGGGAACAGGTCTTGGCGGTCTTACTGCCAAAATGGAAAATTGTCTTGAAATAGACTACAGGGACATCCCTAATTTTCCTGTTTCGACAGTTGAAGGACATGCAGGAAAGCTTATCTATGGTGATTTCGGAAAAAAGAAAATTGTTGCCATGAAGGGCAGGTTTCATTATTATGAAGGTTATGGCCCGGAACAGGTTTCCCTCGGTGTAAGAGTCCTGAAATATCTGGGAATCAAATGTCTTTTCCTCTCAAATGCTGCCGGGGGAGTCAATCCCACATTCCGGATAGGCGACATAATGATCATAACAGATCACATTAACTTGCTGCCAAATCCTCTTATCGGTCCGAATGACGATCGTATCGGTGCACGTTTCCCGGATATGGGGGAAGCTTATGACAAATACCTGATTAAAAAAGCGCTTGTTATTGCTGAAGACCTGAAGATAAGAGTTCATAAGGGAGTTTATCTTTCAACGAGCGGACCGACTTTTGAGACACCGTCTGAGTACAAGTATTTCAGGATCATTGGGGCTGATGCCGTGGGTATGTCTACAACACCCGAAGTTATAGTTGCCCGTCATATGAACCTGCCGGTCTTTGCAGTGAGTATCATCACAGACCTTGGCGTTGAAGGAAAAATCGCCTATACGACTCATCAGTCTGTTCTCGATGAGGCTGCCAAAACCGAAGAGCGCATGACAGCATTGATGACGGAGATGATATCGACCCTTTAGATCCCCTCCTGGGAGAGCCTGCCCCGCGGCAGCGGGGGGCTAGGGGTGGGTTTGTTTATAACAATCCAATCCCCAATTACTCTTAATACATTTGATATATTCTTTTTAACTTCTATATCATCAAATCTTAAAAAGTGTACTCCCATTTTTTCAAGAGTAGTTTGTCTCTCCTCATCATAATCATATCTAAATATATGTGTATCACCATCAATTTCAATTGCCAGACATAGTTCTTTGCAATAGAAATCCACTATAAAATTTCCTATTGGCCGTTGTCTGTCGAAATCAAATCCTAACATCCTCTTTTGTTTAAGTTCATTCCAGAGCAAAACTTCAGAAAGAGTCATATTTTTTCGAAGTTCATTTGCAAGTTCTTTTAGATCAGGATTATAAGACAGTATTTTGCGTTTATTTAACATAATTTGGTTTTCGCTAGTTAACCCACCCCTAGCCCCCCGCTGCCGCGGGGCAGGCTCTCCAAGGAGGGGATTTTCAAAAAAGAACCCACCCCAAACCCCCCGCTGCCGCGGGGCAGGCTCTCCAAGGAGGGGATTTTCAAAAAAGTAACTACCCCAAGCTCTTCCGAGGTGGGGGTTATCTTACAACCGTACATACTTTCTTCCAGGATTTTATTTTGCCCTTATCATTATATAATTCTATAAAAACAATATAGATCCCTGAGTTTACCAGTGATCCGTCATCTGCAGTGGCATCCCAGACTATTGATGCTTTTTCTCCGGCAAGATAGTTTTCCACTATTCGCCTGATAAATCCTCCCTTCTCATCAAATATCGTAATGGTCACTACATTGCCTGTCCCTTCCAAATCAAGGTCAATTACCAGCACATCCTCAAACCCATTATTATCAGGGGAGATCCTGCCTGAAGAAAAGCGAATCCTGTCGGCGGACCGGGGAGCAAGGCTGAATACTGAATTTACAGTCCCCGGGGTCCCCCACCCTGAACTTTCCGAAGCCGAGTGCCAGTTCATGCTTTCTGCAGACAGTATCTCCGGTCTGATCTTTTCAAGAGATACACCTTCTTTACCGGAAAGAAGGGAATAATGCATATCTTCACTATAAATGACCTCATCAATAACTTCCATTTCCCTGTTCAGGAGCAATAGATGGCCCCTGTCGTCAGGCATCGACGGAAGGGTTGTATTGAAAATATTTTCCGGAACTGAACCGGGGTATCTTGCAATTATCCTGCTCCTGTCAACAGTTGCAACGTAATATGATCCAGGCATTATGCACCGATGGGCAGCAGAAACAGCATTTATATCAGACGTGTCACCTGTTTCAAAGTTTATTGATGCAAGGTAAAGCCGTGAAGGATCAACAATCTTTTCCGAGCAGTTAAAAAATTCGATAAAATCCGGATCTTCAGGAAAAGGGTTGAAGAGTATCTCATTAAAAACAATCTCGCCCTTAGAAGCAGTTTCCGGAATTCCCAACCAGCTCGATCGCCGGGTTATTTCATTGCCTGAAAAATCATGTACATCACCAGTCAGGAAAAATGTGGATTCTCTTTCTTTTGACAAAGGCTTTTTCAGCTTAATAATGAATTCCCTCAGAAGCGGATCAGTGGGAAAGACCGATTCTGCAATATCATCGTCAACAAGGATTTTTTCATTTTGCCCGGCCAAATCAGTAATTGTTTCCGACAGATCAAGGGTTATGGTAACACTATCTGACGGGAATGTATTTTCAATCCCGTAAAAAAACAGATCCGGATTCGTCCTTGATGCTGAATTTATTTTCCCGGGGGTACCTCCTATTTTTGAGGAAGAGGCTTCCCAGTTTCCTTCAGTGAAAAATGGCGAACGGGTATCGATCATTTCAAGCGACCAGCCCCCATCCTCTTTAAGCTTCACACCGTACCAGCTTGAAGAATATTCAACACCATGAATTAAATTGCCTGAAGAGTCTGATAACCATATCACCTTGCCTTCATCATAAAGGGAAGGGAATGATTTAATTCCTGTTGTCTTTCCGTATTTTGAGAAGAGAGAGGTATCATTAATGGAACATAATATCATAAACTCGCCAGGGCCAATCTCTGCTGACGGTAAGATTGACTTCTGGCTCCCGGCTGCCATGATCCAGTTATTAATGTTGAATGAAAACTCCGTCCGGTTGGTTAATTCAAGATATTCTTTTTCGGGTAGTGAGACTGCTGGCATAGGATCGGCCATTATCTCGGATATTACTACATCAGCAGTTTCCACCCAGACGGGTGTAAATTCAATTTCTGCTTTTGCCGTACAATTTCCTGTTCTGTCACACAGCATTCCTATGGTCAGATGGTTTTTTGTCTTATTGATGAAACAGTTTTTAAAGCGGACCTCTATTAAAGCGGGTGCTTTTCGCTTAACCGAAACAGGCAGGTCAGCGCCATCATTTAAAGAGAAAAGTAACGGATTCAGAATATCATCCGACGGGTCTTCATTGAATGTAAGCTCAAGCGAATTCGTACCTGTAATCCTGGTCAGGGACACCTCTGGTGGAGCGGAGTCTTTATAAAAAACGCCCTCAATTCTGAGATCATCAAACCAGAGAAGCCTGTCGCGCGTTGAAGTGTACCTGTAATCCAACATCATCCATGCCGTGTTGAACAATTCAGGATCGTAACCCGAAGCAGTTCCCAGGAGTTTATTATAGTTGTCATAAACTGTTATTCCCCATTCTCCGGCGTTGCTTCTTTCAAGAACTAATTTCGCAGCTTTTAACGTTCCAATATCGTTTTGCCAGTTTACAAGGCATGTTGCAACAACAGTCACAGAACCCTTCTTTAATTTCCATATACGAAGAGTGTCGTCATAACCCGAAAGGTTGACTCCTGCTGCATATCCGCTTACAGCTGAGCCTCCGTTAAAATCCGTCGGACCATGATCGGACATCAGAAAAACCGACCAGTTGTTTGATGCTGACGGATCATATCCATGCCTTACCCTGAATGTCCATCTGGTCGTTCCTTCTGCGGGATGAAGGTTTGTAAGTGGCAATCCGATACAGTCTGAGCCGCTTGAAGGATTATCAAAAATATGATGAAGTGAAAAATTGCCGTTGATGCATCCGGCAGAATCTGCTTTCCAATGATTTACCACTCCTTCAGTCCAGCTTGAGATTGTACCAGTTTCAAAATCATCAGCGATCTGACCGAATGACAAATAAGGAAAAAACAAAAGCAGTAAAATAACTTTTTTCATGCAGCGGGACGGATTGAAAAAAAAGTTAATTTTAACCGTTTTTAACGTAATGTAAATATAGTAATTAACTTAAATCTTTTCAAATTTTATATCTATGAAGACAGCTGTTGTTGGAGCAACCGGAATGGTTGGCCGGACAATGATGAAAGTCCTTGAAGAAAGAAATTTCCCTGTAACTGAATTAATACCTGCTGCATCCGAGAAGTCGGTAGGCAAGGAAATTATTTTCAAGGGTAAACCGGTAAAAGTTGTAAGCGTTCAGGATGCTGTCGATGCAAAACCCGTATTTGCCATATTCTCAGCAGGAGCATCCACCTCAAAAGAGTGGGCACCTGAATTTGCCAGGAACGGCACTATTGTCATTGACAATTCCTCATTCTGGAGAATGGACAAGAATGTTCCGCTTATTGTTCCCGAAATAAACAGCCACGTACTCAAAAAAGGCGACAGGATAATTGCAAATCCAAACTGTTCTACCATCCAGATGGTGATGGCACTTGCTCCTCTTCACAGGAAGTATATAATAAAAAGGCTTGTTATAGCCACGTACCAGTCGGTTACAGGAACAGGCTTGAAGGCTGTTAAACAGATGGAAAATGAGAGAAACGGCATCAAGGGAGAGATGGCCTATGCTTATCCTATAGACATGAATTGTTTCCCTCACGGCGGATCATTTCAGGCTGACGGGTATACTTCAGAAGAGCAGAAGCTTATTGATGAAACTCGCAAAATACTTGAAGATCAGACCATAATGGTGACAGCTACGGTTGCCAGGATACCCGTTGTTGGAGGCCATTCCGAGGCTGTGAACGTCGAGTTCAAAAAAGATTTTGATATTGATGAGGTCAGGAGATTGATCAGTGAGTTCCCCGGTAATATCATTTATGACGATCCTGCAACGAATAAATACCCTATGCCTATACTATCACACAACAGGGATGAGGTGTTTGTAGGAAGAATAAGAAGGGATCTCTCTAAGGAAAAATGCCTCAACCTCTGGATTGTGTCTGATAATATCCGCAAAGGTGCAGCCACAAACGCAGTCCAGATTGCGGAGTATATGGTGGAAAAGAAACTCTACTAGTAAGATGCCCCCCTGCCCCCCTAAAGGGGGGTTAAAATCCATTACGTAGTATAGTTTCGATTGGGTTTATAGCCCCCTTTAGGGGGCAGGCCATGCTTCAGCATGGTCGGGGGTTATCAAACAGAAAATCATTATAGGGATACCTCGTAATGTGGATCTTTTTCACCTCTTCATACAACAGCTTTCTCAGCTCTTCAGCATTTTCTTTTGTTTTTGCTGAGATAAAGACCACCGGATGGTTCCTGTCATTAGCCATCCAGGACTTCTTAAGGTCGTCAAGGGAAAAGTTTTCTTTTTGAACAGGTGCAAGATCGTATTCATCTTTAATTATATAGGAGAATGCATCTATCTTGTTGAATATAATGATTGATGGTTTGTCTGACGATTTCAGGTCATGGAGCGTTTCGTTGACAACTTTTATCTGGTCTTCAAAACCTGGATGGGATATATCAACTACATGGATCAGCAGGTCAGATTCCCTCACCTCGTCGAGGGTTGATTTAAAAGATTCTACGAGGTCATGAGGGAGCTTCCTTATAAATCCTACAGTATCTGAAAGAAGAAAAGGCAGGTTGCCTATCACTACTTTGCGGACAGTGGTGTCGAGTGTCGCAAAAAGCTTGTTCTCGGCAAAAACCTCTGATTTGCTAAGCAGGTTCATGATAGTGGACTTGCCAACATTAGTATAGCCAACCAGTGCAACCCTCACCATTTTTCCGCGGTTCTTACGCTGGGTGGTCATCTGGATATCTATTTTCTTAAGTTGTTTTTTCAGAAGGGATATTTTATCCCTGATGATCCTCCTGTCAGTTTCAATTTCTGTTTCACCCGGACCTCTCAGGCCTATACCTCCGCGTTGCCTTTCGAGGTGTGTCCACATGCCAGCCAGACGTGGCAGAAGATATTGATACTGAGCCAGCTCGACCTGAGTACGGGCATGCGACGTGCGGGCCCTTCGCGCAAAAATATCAAGTATCAGGTTTGTCCTGTCGAGTATCCTGCAACCAAACGCCTTTTCAATGTTTCTGATCTGGCTGGCTGAAAGCTCATCGTCGAAGATCGCAATATTGATCTCATTATCTTCAACAAACCGGGCTATCTCCTGTGTTTTGCCTGAACCGATGAAGGTTCGGGGATCAGGTATGGTGAGCTTCTGAATAAACCTCCTTACCGGCAGAGCTCCTGCTGTCTCAGCCAGAAAGGAAAGTTCATTTATAAAATCTTCAGTTTCTTTTTCGTCCTGCCCCGGATAATTTATGCCTATAAGGATTGCCTTTTCGGCTGGTTGGCCTGTTTCAATCATTTAAATAATAAGCCCCCTGTTTGTTTGAACTGATCCCCTTATTGCTTTTTTAAGGGCAGATGAACAGCGCAGAACCATTTCGGTATCAGACGGGAATGGTTCTATTTTGGCTTTTGTCCTCTCCAGTTGTGCAGCATTAAGAGCACCAATGTCGCCAACTGCTCTTGCCGATACATGTTCGAATGTAGATTGAGCGCCCATCGGTTCTTTCTTGAGCATTTTATTAGGGTTCATCTGGATGATCTCTATATCGCCTTCGATAACGCATGATTTGGTTTGAAGCGTCGAAATGAGCGCGCATTGAAGAGTCTTGTATTTTTTAACCTTAATGTCGTTACCGGAAGTATCGCGCATCACATTACCCTTACTGTCGAGCTGGTATGTGAATCCGTCTTCAACCTCTTTTTTGACAACAGAATCCCTCACTGCGGTCTGATCGGGGCTGACGCCTATATTTCTCACATTTACATTTATGAAGTAATCATATTTTGTGTTCTGATCGAGGTTAATTGTGTGAAATTCAACCCATTCACTATTCAGTGCCTGTAGATCAACAGAAAGCAGGTCTTCTTCAAAGTCCTGGGGGAATTTGATTGCCGTGGTATTCTGAAGCGTCACGAATACCCTGCTTATTCCCAGGTATTTAGTTTCCTGGATTTTGTTGTCGATACCTTCGTAATCTCCCACATATTCCTTTGCTCTTTCAAACTCATAGAAAGCCTGCCGGTAGGAATCCTTCAGTCCGCCTTTCATAAGCTCATTGCCATGGGCATAGTAATAATCGGCTGATTTCCTTTTGGCTGATATCATCTCAGCCATATAGTCGACATAAGGATATGCGATCGTCTTACCTCCTGATTTAAGTGGCAGCACTGTTCTCACCAGAGACTGCCTGTCGTTCATTCTCTTATAGATCTGGTATATTTCATCCCAGTTCTGAGGTCTACCTTCCATCTTGAGAAATCTGATACGTTCGTTGTCCTGGTCATTTACCACAGTATAGGAGCGCTCAAGAGTCGCTATCTGCTTTTCATTATCAGGATTTTTACGCAACTCTTTAACCGCTGTTGCAATTGCAGCGTCGTAGTTGCCTTTTTGGAGCTGTTTCTTTGAGGATCCACATCCTGTAAGGATAAGTGTTATTGCAAAGATCAGTAGTATATACTTTTTCATAAACATATTTTTTACAGTGTTAAAGATAAGAAATACATTGAAATTCAAATAGGCATAATATTCACTAATTCTGCTCTTTAAGTTTAAAGTACAAAACTCATCGGTATCTGGTATCTTATTCTTACCGGTTGCCCTCTCTGAAGACCGGGGGACCATTTTGGTGATTCAGAGATAGCTTTTACAGCCTCATTGTCGAGCAGGGGATGAACACCCTTCAGCACCTCGACATTGCTTACTGAACCATCTTTTTCCACTACGAAAGTAAGGTAAACGGTTCCTTTTATCTTTCCATCTATGGCAGCCTGAGGGTAGTTTGTCCTCTTGTTAACCCATTCACGGAATTTCTCAATTCCTCCGCCTTTGAATGTTGGCATCACCTCAACCAGAAAAAGCACGTCACCTTCACCGGAGCTTCCTTCTCCCATAAAAACCTCTTCACCGATTCCGTTGCCATTAACTTCCTGATCAGGATTCGAAGCCTGGGAAAGAAATTCATCGGTGGAGACAGGGTTTTGGTCGATAGGGACAATTGAGTCGACGATGACCGGAGCTACATATTTCACAACCTCATGGGCACTTGTGTTTTCGAGCGGAGGTGGTGGGGGCGGCATGTAGATCAGTTCATCAGGAGCCGGCAGGTTTTCCATTTCAACCTGAACATACCTTCCTCCTCCTGCAATAATATAGTCATGGTTATTTCTGGAAAGTGAAGGGATGATCACTGCCGCACATCCCACAAAAGTGGAAAACAGTATGCCTGTGACGACGACACGGTTATACTTTTTCCGAAGCTGGTACGCTCCGTACTCCTTGTTCCGCGATTCGAACACCAGATCATCAAAAGTGGGTATGTTTCGGCTTTGCCTCCCCATTTTTCTTTATTAATTACCCCGTACTTTACCTCAAGGTCAATTTTGGTGCCATATTCTGGACCAAATTTCAATGCCGGGCAAAATTACAAAATAGCCTTATACTGTCAAAATTGAAACAGCCGCGCAGTGTGTTAAATAATATTTAATTTTTTCTTTACATTTGCGAAGTCAATATGGGGGTTTAGCTCATCCCGATAGCTATCGGGAGGCTAGGGCGCATAACAGATTTTTGAAGTTCCTTTTATATGGGGGTTTAGCTCAGTTGGCTAGAGCGTTAGACTGGCAGTCTAAAGGTCAGGGGTTCGATTCCCCTAATCTCCACCTTCGCCCTCCGAATCCGTCAGCTGACGGAGAAGGAGGGCTTTTTATTCTTACACTATCGCTTTGTAGAAATAAATTGACTCTGGTTAAAAATGACTTAGCTTTGATTTATCAAATTCCATTATTATGAAAAAGAGTTCCTGCCTTCTTATATTACTGTTAAGTCTGCCGATGATCAGTATTGCTCAGCAACCCATGAAAGATATTGTTGTATCTGCTGGCAATATGAATATTCTGTACCTGGGTATTCATAATCCGGTAGAAATAGCAGTACCGGGCATAAAAGCCGATAGAGTGACTGCTACTATCACAAAAGGAACAATTGCAAAATCTGCTGAGGGCTGGGAAGCTGTTCCCTTAGAGATGGGGGAATCGATAATATCGGTTCTGGTTGACAACAAGAAAGTAGCTGAAAAGAAATTCAGGATAGAACCTGTAGCCATTTTCGCAGGAAAATACTCCGGAACCCTATTAAAAGATGATGCATTGAAAATAGATCTGCTTGAGATTAAATTACCTGATCTTATGACGGACATTAAGATTGAAATAGAAAGCTTCTCTATGGTTACGTCAAGAGAAATGGAGTCTATTTCTGCGAAAGGGAATAAACTTACTGAGGAAATGAAATCAAGGATAACCCGGCTTTCAGGCGGAAACACAATTATTTTTGAGAATATCAAAGCTATTAGCCCTGATGGCAAAATAATGACATTATCTCCGATCGTATTAAAAGTGAAATAAGAAAGGGGCTCAGAAAAACTGCAGAAAAATTATTCCTAACAATTTCCTACATCATCTGTCTTGATAAATTCAGTGTGGACATTGACAGTTGCCGAAATATATTCGCCCCTCTCAAAGATGTCGACATCGTCTTCTTCGTAGTACCAGCGAATCCCTATCTTTTTCCCACGCTGTACAACCTGCGCAAGTCTCTTCAGTGTAGCTGTTAAAACAAGTGTATTAAAGCTGTTCAGGAATTCCAGTGCAATAATTACCTCTGTAAACGGAGCAGGATTGAGAACATACTCATCAATCCAGTTCGTCATCTGCTCAGGAGCTTTATCCCTGCTCTCATCTATAGCCCGTCCTTTTATCTTGACAATCCCCTTTGGATTAAGGGTAATCTCAGGAGTCGTTTTTGTCGGTAGAATATGAACCTCATTTAATCCCATCTCTGTAGAAGTATTTATTTTACAATAACAAGCATGAAATTACATAAAAATCACCCGATATCAAATTTCAGAAATAAACTTCACCTGCGCAAACTATTGCCTAAAAAAATGAGAGGGACTATTTTCCCTTAAACTGCCTGATAAACCCATTAAAACCGTGGACGAACTTACTCAAAAATAATGATGAATGTCGGCAATATTATTTGTTTTTGTTGCTGCTAACGGCTCTGACTGTCTTTCGAGATTCTTCTTAATGACCTTTCTTAATATTGCCATTGCCATCTTTCTTAATGGCGAAACCGATTTTTCAAGATATTTGAAATAATCTTCAATGGTATCACGCCTGAAATCAAGCAATTCATTTAGCACATTTCCATCAGCATAATAACCGCAATGGAAATTTTTTCCGGCAAATGTGTTATTCTGAAAATCAAGAGATCCGAGTCCCATGGCTTTAAATGAACGGGAAAGGAAATCCCTGTAACTTATCCTGCAATTTTCTCCGCCTCCCAGGTTATAGATATTTCTGCTTAGTTTCTCCTTATGACCAAGTGCATTGACAAAAGCCCTTCCTGTATCTCCGGGAGTTGCAATCTCCATTTTTGTATCAAGTGGCATATGGAACATAAGAGCTGACGGTTTATGGTTGTCTGTTCCCATGATCGCCGTAAGCCTGAAAATGGTCCAGTCGAGTTTGCTTCCCGTAATTATTTTTTCTGCTTCAATCTTGGTTCTTGCATATTCATCCCTTTCACTTGGAATAAGCTTATCGCCGTTCTTTATCCATGGATCATTGTTTCTGTCTCCGTAAACCGAGATCGAGGATGAATAAATAAAAAATGCATCCGGCGACAGGTCCTCTAAACATTCAATTAGGTTCCTGGTTCCCGTTATATTGACTGCTTCGGCCAGTTTCGGGTATTTGTCAGCAACAGGAGGGATTATAGCGGCTAAATGTATTATGGCATCCTTGTTCTTGCATGCACTTGAGATATCTTCCTTGCGGGAAATATCACCGTAGATTAACTTAAAATTCCTTTTGACCTTCCTGTAAAAAGATTTGGAAGCTTCTGTTTCAATATCAAAGACAGTGATTTCAATTTCATCCTGAAGTTCACAAAGCTTTAATAAGACCTCTCTGCCTACCGCTCCTGATGCACCAGTCAATAATATTTTTTTCATATATCCGTAAAGTTTAAGGGATCTCTGTCATTCCACGGCCCGAGATCATTCTGCCGGATAAGCGTCCGATAATGATCATTCAGTTTCAGGTTCAGAGCAATCTGTCTGTGAGAACTCAGCATAGAGAGCATAAAGGAGAATGCCCTGTCGACTGCTATCCTTTTATTCCTGATAAGCATAATGAGAAAAAAGAACAATGCTCTTTTGTTTATGTCTTTAGTCAAGAGGAATTCCTTAAGTAAAATAGAAGTAAGCCTAAACTTTGAAAGAAATGATATATCGACTCCATGACTGGTAAATGCGCCATTTGAAAATAACAGCTTCGCCTTCTCCAGTATCGTTTCCCAGGAATAGAGTCTTTTGATTGTATCCATGTACTTATCAAACATTTCGAGCTGTCCCATTCTGGCATAATGAATTGTCGGGAAAAAACCGGCTCCCATATTCAATGGGACATTAAACAAGCGCCCTTGATCCCTTAGCTTTGAGTATAACACGGTTCCCGGAGGCGATGCAAGCAAATGTAGGTTCACGTTAGACATGCCTGTTTTTAATGTGAATTCATAAATTCTGTCAAATTCTTCAAGGGTATCGTTATCAAAACCTACAATAAACGAGGCATTGATCTGGATCCCGGCCTGATGAATCTTTCTTATTGCATCTGTGAAGTTTCTCCCGCCCTCGTTGTGTGTCTTATGTGTCTCATCAAGACTGCCGGGATTCAGTGATTCAAAACCTATAAGTATATTGAAACAGCCGGCATCAGCCATTTCCTCCAGAAGCATTTCATCGTCAGCCACATCGATGCTGGCCATGCATGCCCATGAAATTCCCAGTGGCTTAATCTTCTCCATAAGCTCATGGGCATATTTCTTATTTATTGTCAGATTGTCATCTACAAAAAAGATATACTTCGAAGGCAGACTTTTAATCTCTTCAACCACATTGTCTGTTTCCCGGAATCTCATTTTTCTGCCGAAGATTTTTGAAACCAGGCAAAAATCACAGTTAAACGGACAGCCTCGTGTCACCTGCACGGCAACCTGAAAGATAAGATCCATGTTAACCAGGTCCCACCGAGGTTTCTTAGGATTCATATAATCATATTTAGGATCTGCCGTGTAGCTTTTTCTGAGCTCTCCCCTTTCAAAATCTTCAAGGCAGCGTTCCCAGGCATTTTCGGCTTCTCCAATTACGACTGCATCTGAATGTTCAAGATATTCCTCAGGCAGTACCGAAGCATTTATACCTCCCATCACAACCGGAATTCCTTTAGCTTTGAAAAAATCTCCTAACTGGAATGCTCTTTCCCTGGTGGCGTTCAGAGTTGTTATACCTACAATATCGGGATGATAGTCCACAGGTACATCCTCTGTTTCTTCATCAACTATGAGTATATCATAATGATCAGGAGTATATGCTGCAACAACCGGCAATGCCAGAGGGATCATCAGTCTCTTCTTACCGAACATCCTGGCAAGCTGTGCATGGGCGGTATAACCAATGTAGGGTTGAGCGGGACTGATCAGAAGAAGCTTATATATTTTTCTTTCCAAGGCAGTATTATGAAAAAAATCAGGAATCTATATCTCTTTTATCGTAAAAATAGTTATTTTCGACATTCAGGAATAAAACGACAGGATTGTTTGTCTTATTTATTATAAACACTTATCCAAAATCAACATGAAAAACATAAGAATTTCAGGACACGGGAAATTGATTGTTTCCGTTGTATTTCTTCTAATTTCTGCAGGACTCTTTGCCCAGACCAATTTTGCAGGCACATGGGCTTATAATGAATCGAAAAGCAATTTCGGTGAGAGCCAGTTCCGTTTTGCTGCAACAACAATGGTTGTCACCCAGGATGCAAAAGTTCTTTCAGTTGAGAGTACTATGCCAGGTCGTGACGGCGGTGAAACGAAATCTACCGCAAAATACAACCTGGATGGTACCGTCAGTGAAAATCCCATGTTCAACACTACAAGGAAATCGACTGTAACATGGTCTGCCGATAAGGCTTCTCTCACAATGGCCCACACCATGACATTCGACATGAACGGCGAAACCAGGACTATGAATTCTTCTGAAACCTGGAAGCTTTCCGAGGAAGGCAAGGTATTGCTTATCACTAATGCAAGAACCGGTCCCGATGGCGCTGAGACGAAGACGACAGTGGCTTACGATAAGAAATAGTTAAGAATTGTCGTGCAGGTCTTGCAGGTCGTGCAGGTCTTGCAGGTCGTGCAGGTCTTGCAGGTCGTGCAGGACTTGCAGGTCGTGCAGGTCGTGCAGGTCGTGCAGGTCTTGCAGGACTTTTTATTATTTTAATCCCATTCAATCTTGACCATCCCTACTCCCTGGCGCTGAATTGATGTTTTGATCTTTATAACTCCTTTTTTCACTTTTTGCACGACAGGGATATCGTACATCTTCAGCATACCTGCTTTTTCAAGCCTGGAGTACTGTTCAGTAGTCGGATCCTGAGGTGATCCCATCTTTTTCCATAATTCATATGAGTTGCTGTTATCCCTGTCAATTCTATATTGAGTAATTTTTACTTTTTTTGCCGGAATTCCGTTTATGGTGAACTGGACAGGTGCGTCCGCTGAAATTCTATCATCATCATGATAATTCCAGAACATAACAGTTGCATAATTTTTGTTTTTTGAGGCCAGGGCTCCTACATCTGTCTTATTCCCCCGTACTCCTGAATCTATAACGCTCTTATAATTAAATCCTTCGCTGGATTTTGCTTCCACTCTTACCGGGCCCATCATTCCGAACATCCTGAAAACATTCAGTACCGGCTTATCCACACCGTTGGTAGAAAGATCACGGAAACCATGGAACCATGGCTGATCTTCAAACTCAAAAGACCACGACACGACACCAAGCAGGTTTACCCTATAATCATTAGCCAGGTCATATATCTTTGCAAATGATGATGCAGTATAGCTTGAATACATCGTCCCGTTGCGGTATCCGTTCTGCGGATACTGAGTCATGCCGCAAGCTGCACATCCTTCAGGATCGCACTCTCCGATTATTACAGGAAGATCCTTATACTTAGCATTCGAGGCCACTATTGAAAATCCCCTGTCGATCTGGCGAAGCTCAGCTCCCATGTTCATCCTCACAACGCCATCGATAAAACGGGGAGCGCCTTTTGCATGAAATGCAATGAAATCGAGAGGCGCCCCTGCCTTTCCGGTTGCAGCATTAACCCCCGATTCGCAATGCTTCAGGAATTCGTTGAGGAATCTTGCGGCACTGGCACCAGCCGGACCTGTAACATGGGGCCCTCCGACTTTTGATGCAGGCAAAGCGCGTTTTACTGCATCTGAAGAATAATCATACAGCATGCAGTATTCTTCAACCGTTCCTCCCCAGTATTTTGCATCGGGCTCATTCCAGAGCTCCCAATACCACGATTCAACCTCACTTGCACCATATCTCTCGACAGAATGTCTGACCCACTGATAGATCAGCTCTCCCCATTTTTCATAATTTATCGGAGGGAATCTCCAACCCAGATAAATATCATCATAAGGATCTCCCGGTTTCCAATTGTGTTTGTACGGTACAGGGTTTGATGAAAGCGCTTCGGGCATAAAACCCATCTGGGCCAGAGGTTTCATCCCTCTTTCAACGTATGTATCGAATATCCTGTCTATAATTGTCCAGTCATATATCGGATCGCCCTTTGTATCTTCTGTATAAACATTTGTTGATCCCCATTTAAGAGCAGCGATACCATCGCCGGTATTAAGAAGATTGTGCGCCCTTATATGAACAGGCACCGGACTCAGGGCAGAGAGCTCAGAAAGAAGTTTCTTACCGTCTTTCATGTAGGTATAGTTTGGCTCGTCATATCCGAACCATGCCCAGAAGGAATCCAGGTTCCCCATTTCATTTTTCAGATCGACCGAAATAGCAACAGATGATCGTACTTCCTGACCAGGAGTATTGATGCATAATAGCAAGCCAATGAATAGCGCCGGGAGTCTCTTCATAAGTAATTTCATTTTGGAACATTCAATTCGACATAGGTTCCTGTTAATCCCGGTGATGATAATTTAACTGTCACCGGTCCGGTCTTATCTGTAGATTGCAGATAGATAAGCAATTTCCCATGAAATGCATGCTGTTTATTGTCTTTATAATCCTCAATGTTTGACGGATTCGAATCTTCCATTCCAATGAGACGTGCGGGACCGGATATTTCGCAGGTTATTTCATTGCCGGTATTATAGACAATATTACCTGCTTCATCACAGAGTGTAACAAAAATATGGGAGATATCCTGTCTATCAGCTTTCATGGATTGATCATCGCACCGGGCGACAATATTGACAGGAGAACCTGTTGTTTTTAATTCGTACGAAGCTGTTTCGGCTCTATTGTTTCTTGCGACTGCCTTAAGTGTCCCCTTTTCAAACGGTACCTCCCATGTAATTGCCCGGTTCTTAAAATCAGTCATTTTCTTGTTACCAAGCGACTTTCCGTTAATAAAGAGTTCAACCTCCCCGCAATTTGCAAATGCATTTACACTAATCATCTTCCCTTCATCATAATTCCAGAGGGGCTCTACAAGTTTGTGATCCCACAGGCTTATCGGACCCCTTTCCGTAAGCCGGTCTGAAGTCCCGATGAAGACCATCGGCTTATCGCTCCAGAGGCTCTGCCGGAAAAAGAATTCGGGTTTTTTGTTGCCAGCCAGATCAATAACCCCTGCAGTATTTGAGCGCACCGGGAAGCGGCCTGCTTCACCGAGATATTCAAAGCCTGTCCATAGGAATTGACCTATAACATAATCTTTATCTGCAACATAGTTCCACATTTCGAGTGTCATTCCGTTTTCACTACCGTAAAAAGGGCGCATTGGATATTTTTTATGGTCGGCTTCATATCTGGACTCCTGGTAATTGTAGCCAGCCACATCGAGGGCATCTGCATAGCCTGTTTCGTTTGACATAAGTGCAGAAGCCAATCCTGCTGTTACAGACCTTGTCGTGTCCAATTCCTTTATTACAGAAACCAGCTCCCTTGCAACTTCGCCAAGCCTGTTTGCATGCGGCAGCGACTCGCTGAACTTTGCCCATGTTTGGGGATTGGCTTCGGTGTCAAGGATCTGATGCGTATAAGGATCGTTAGGATAATCGACCTCATTTCCTATGCTCCACATTATGACGGAAGGATGATTCCTGTCCCTCAGGATAAAATCCCGGAGATCTGATTTTGCCCAATCCTTGAAATATTCTGAATAGCCTTCTTTCCCGGGGGTTCCGACGTTCCATCCCTGAAGCCATTTTTTCTTCGGCAGTTCCCATTCATCAAAAGCTTCATCTATAACAAGAAATCCCTTCTCATCGCAAAGATCGAGGAAATCTGGCGAGAATGGATTATGGCTTGTCCTGATGGCATTACAACCCATCTCTTTAAGGATATCGAGGCGGCGGGCGATCTCTTCCCTGGGAACGGCTGAACCAAGAGTACCAGCATCATGATGCATGCATATACCCTTTAGTTTCAAATTCTTTCCGTTAAGATAAAATCCCTTATCAGCATCAAAACTTATTGTGCGAAAGCCGACAGGTGTGACAAGATTATCATTCATTTTGCTGCCATTGACTTCAGTGGTCAGATAATATAATACTGGGGTTTCAATATCCCAGAGTTCAGGCTTATCTATGCTGATGACCTGTGTCACGGTTTTTTCACTTCCGGAATCCAGGCTAATTACTGCAGTTGCTTTTCCGGCAACAGTACTGCCATGCCAGAGAGTATTGGTAACAATCAGTCTGGTCTTTTTCTTTGCTTCATTTATAATTTTTGTATTAACCGATATGATTGCTTTACCGGCAGAAACCTCAAGTGTCGTATAGTTTATGCCCCATTGTTTCACATGTGCCTGGTCTGTAGAAATCAGTTTCACGTTCCTGTAAATTCCCGAGCCGGTGTACCAGCGGGAATCGCCATCTTTAGTGTGGTCGACCCTGACTGCTATAAGGTTTACAGAATTATAATTCAGATAAGGAGTAAGATCGTACTGAAATGAAATATATCCGTTCGGCCTTTTACCCAGAAAAGTCCCGTTTATCCAGACTTCGCTGTTATTGTAAATCCCGTCAAAGCTTATGAAATACTTACGGTTTTTTGTTTTTCCGGGAATTGTAAATGACTTCCTGTACCATCCAATCCCTCCCGGCAAATAAGCCGTACAACTGGAGTTATCCTTGCTGAACGACCCTTCGATGCTCCAGTCGTGCGGCAGGTCGAGATTCCTCCATCCAGAGTCGTCGAGGGTAACGCTCTGACCATTGACAACATCGCCTTTATAAAACTTCCAGTCAAAATTAAAATTTTGTATTTCCCTTCCACTGACCTGTGCCGCTGAACTTAGACCGGAAAGAATTGATATGCAGATGACGATGATGAACTTATAAAAAGAATCTCTTTTCATTTTTAGTGTATAATTTACATTAATTATTTCAAAATTAATGAATATATCTGATCATTGCTTTTTTGGAATTGATGCAAATTTATTGAATCTTTAGCGACTCATGACAGGAAATGCCCAAAATGATATTGCAAGACAGCTTCACCCGCGAAGGATAATAATTCCTATTGCAATAGGGCTTGTCGTTGTCATCTGGCTAATAGTGAAGGATTTAAATATAAATGTCTTCCGGGAGATAAAATTTACCTGGAAAGCTCCATTCTGGTTATTTGCAGCATTTATGTTGGTTCTCCTCCGGACTTTTTTCTATATGGTAAGGATCAGGATTCTTACCAATAATGATCTCTCATGGAAGCAGGCATTCAGGGTAATAATGCTCTGGGAATTTAGTTCTGCGATAACCCCATCAACTGTCGGAGGCACAGCTCTTGCAGTTATTTTTCTTCACAAGGAGGGGATAAATACCGGACGCAGCACTGCGGTAACACTTGTAACCTCATTCCTCGATGAATTATATTTTGTCATTATGCTGCCGCTTATGATCTTATTAATTGGAGGAAAAGAAATATTTATCACTTCGTTACAGGGCACCGGTATAGCACTTTTAAACAACCTTGTCACGGTGACAATAATTGGCTATTCAATAATACTTGTTTGGGTTCTGCTTGTCGGGTATGGACTTTTCATCAATCCGGCTGCAATAAGCAAGCTTATCGTTTCGATTTTCCTGCTGCCAATTCTCAGGAGATGGAAATCAGCTGCAGCTAAAGCCGGTACAGATCTGATTGAAAGTTCCCTTGAGCTTAGAAAAGAATCCTTAAAATTCTGGTTTAAGGCCATGCTCTCCACTTTCCTTACGTGGACGGCGAGATACTGGGTAGTAAATGCAATTCTCCTTGCCTTCTTCGCCATAAGTGACACCTTTCTGGTATTTGCAAGGGAGATGGTACTCTGGATAATAATGATAGTGAGTCCGACTCCCGGGGGCAGCGGATTCGCAGAAATAATTCTTGGGAGGTATATTTCGGACCTGTTGCCAGTCGACCCCGTTAATGTAGGCGGTGTTGCCCTTGCAATGACCCTTATATGGAGACTAATCAGCTATTATCCTTTCCTGATCGGAGGAGCGATAATCGTTCCCGGATGGATACAGAGAAAATTTGTAAAGCCCACAACAAAGAAAAGCTAGATTTTTCATATCTTCGGTTTTCTGAAAACGAGCATTTCACAATTCATTTATGAGTGAAGAGATCCTGAAGGCACTGATGGAATTGTTTGCGCTTATCGTCAAGCAGGACGGCGGTATGATATTGGATGAGCGCGAATATGTTGCCGGATTCCTCAATAAACAGTTGTCACAGGAAAGTGTAAGGGAATATCTTGCTCTTTTTGATGAGCATGCAGGACCGGTAAATGAAAAGACTGTTGAAAAGAAACCTTCAACTCCATCGGTCAGAGACTCGGTAAAAGTGCTTGGCATCTGCAAAAAGATCAACCGCACTCTTAACCAGGAACAGAAAGTAGTGGTTCTGATGCGCCTTTATGAACTTGTCAATGCCGACCGCCGGTTCACCATGCAGAGGATGAACATCATAAACACCGTTGCCGAGGTATTTAAAATATCTCCCGATGAATTTGCTGCAACGGAACAGTTTGTAAAGAACAATGAACCGGGAAAACTTAAAAATGATTCCATTCTTATTCTTACTCAGGGACATGAGGAATGTGAGCTCTGCAAGAGAATGCTTACAGGATATCAGGATACAAGTATTTTTTTCCTTAGGATTGCAAGCGTTAACCTGTATTTCATTAAATATATCTCTAAGGAGCAGCTATATCTTAACGGACTCCCTGTAAGTCCCGGACATGTATATACTTTTGCAAAGGGAGGAACGCTGAGATCATCGACAAGCTATCCGATTTACTACAGTGATGTAAGTTCTACATTCCTTTCAGATATAATAATACACAAACTTTCATTTAATGTAGAGCATCTTACGTACAATTTTGTTGAGGGTCATTCCGCGGTTGATGATGTAAGCTTTTCAATAGATGAAGGAAGTCTTGTTGGAATACTGGGAGCCAGCGGATCAGGGAAGACCACGCTGCTTAATCTGCTGAGCGGCATTGAAAAACCCACCAGAGGAACCGTAAAGATAAACGGGCTGGACGTAATAAAAGACAGTACAGCACTGGAAGGAGTATTAGGCTTTGTCCCGCAGGACGATCTTTTGATAGAAGACCTGACAGTTTTTGAAAACCTGTATTTTGCTGCATGTCAATGCTTCAAGGGAAAGAATAAAAAAGAGATAACAGAGATTGTCGACCATACTTTATCAAATCTTGGATTGCTCGAGAAGCGGGATCTTAAAGTAGGTACTCCCTTTAATAAGGTAATAAGCGGCGGGCAGAGAAAGCGGCTTAATATTGCGCTGGAGCTTATTAGGGAACCTTCGGTCCTCTTCCTTGATGAACCAACCTCCGGACTCTCTTCAAGAGATTCTGAAAACCTCATGGATCTCCTCAGGGATCTTACCCTTAAGGGCAAGCTTTTATTTACAGTTATCCATCAGCCCTCTTCAGAGATATTCAAGATGTTCGATAAGATCATAATTCTCGATCAGAATGGCTGCATGGCTTTTTATGGCAATCCTGTCGATGCTGTTATTTATTTCAAAACCCTTGATGCCCAGATCAATTCAAATGTTGGAGAATGCCCTTCGTGCGGAAATGTCAATACCGAGCTGATCTTTAACATCATAGAAGCACATGTTGTAGATGAGTTCGGCCAGTACACCGACAAAAGGAAGGTAAAACCCAGGGAGTGGGCCGATAGATTCAGTCAGAAGAATCCGATATCAAATGTGCCTGAGGTAAAAGAGCCTCCCCACAAGAACCTGCAAAGACCCGGCCTGCTAAGACAATTCCTGATATATTTTACAAGGGATCTTAAAAGCAAGATGGCCAACAGGCAATATGTGCAGCTGACCCTTTTTGAAGCTCCCATTCTCGGATTTGTTCTGTCATTCATTATCAGATATATCCCTGATCCAAATTCAAAAGTTTATATTTTCTCTGAGAATGAAAATATTCCGATCTATATTTTCATGAGCTTGATAGTTGCCTTATTCCTGGGACTTACGATAAGTGCTGAGGAAATTTTCCGCGACAGGAAGATCCTCAAGAGGGAGCGATTCCTGAACCTGAGCAGAACAAGCTATCTTCTTGCCAAAGTCGGTATCCTGATAATCATTTCTGCCCTTCAGGCTTTACTGTTTCTTCTCATTGCAAATCCGATACTTGGGATAAAAGGAATGCTGCTCCAATACTGGCTGGCGCTTTTCACTACGGCATTCTGCGCCAATATGGTTGGCCTCAATATTTCTGCTTCTTTTAATTCAGCCATAACGATATACATAATCATTCCGCTCCTGATAATTCCAATGATGGTTCTAAGTGGCGCTATGTTCTCCTTCGACAAGCTGAACAGAAAGATCGGCAGTGTTGAAAAGGTACCGGTTATAGCTGAACTGATGCCAACCAGATGGACATATGAAGCGCTTATGGTTTCTCAGTTCAAGGACAACAGGTACAGCACCCAGAAATACAACAAGCATGGTGAGACATTTTATATTCTTCAGAAAAAGATAAGCCAGGCAGATTTCAACAAGGTGCACAGATTACCGGAGCTCAGAAAAGCACTTGATACCAGCATTCATGAATACAACAGCAACTCTTTGAACATGGCAATCCAATCCGACCTGCCAAAAGATATAAACACAGAATATAGCAAGCTCATTCTGCTAAAGAATGAGATTGGCAAAATGCCTGATTTGTACGGTTTCCCGGAATTCAGGTATCTTGATAACCTTATTCCCTCGAAATTCAACAAGGCAGTTGCGGATTCATTGAAAGAATATATCGAAAAGCTGGATGTCATATTCAGTACAGTATCTAATTCCGCCAGCGACAGAAAGGATAAGTTCTACATCCTCAACAAAACCGCACTGGATAAGCTCCGCGATGATTACTACAATTACAAGCTTGAGGAAATCGTAAAAAAATACTATGAAAGAAAGAAGATACTTTTCTACAAAAATACGATTGTCCAGAATATTGATCCTATTTACCTCGATCCGTTAAAACGCGGATTTCTTGGGTTCAGGACTCATTTCTATGCACCTGCAAAATATATTTTCGGTATGAAAATTGATACTTTCACTTTTAATATTATACTTGTATTGCTCAGTACACTTGCTCTCTACCTGATGTTGTATTATGAAATTCTTGCCAAAGCAGTAAGGTTTATTGAAAAATTCAGGTTAAGAAAGCGATTGTTTAAGAATTTGGTAACTTGATTTTTTATATTTTTGCATAAATCAACCTGTCATCCTGATGAAAGGAAGATCTTTTCTTATATTATTAGTTTTTGCGTTTGTATGTTTCTCATGCAGGAATTCATCGAACAATAATTCTCAGTTTGTTTTCCCTGAGGCTGATTCTGTTCCTGTCGGAGAAGCCGAAAAATTAAGCACCGAAGCAATCGAGGAGATAGCCAAGAACATATCCTCTCCTGTAGAAATCGCAAATCTGCTTCAGTCACTGGCAGTTCCTTTTTCCCCGGACTACCTGGCCTCATCCATTGATGCCAACAGGCAGACTACTCTTTTTGAAAAGGCATTCACCCTTGGCATTCTGGGCGCTGATCTGGGCTATCTGAACATGTATGAAAAGACCGGTTCATCAATTGACATCCTTTCCTCCATCAGGAAACTTGCAGAAGGTATAAGAGTCGGACAATTTTTTGATTTTGAAACTATTAAAAGGCTTTCACTTAATAAATCCAATCTCGATTCGCTCCTATTCCTGTCGATTGACTCATATACCCAGATCGACAAATACCTTCGCGAAAATGATCGCGGTCAGCTATCTGCACTTATGATAATTGGAGTGTGGATAGAAGGACAATACCTGGCAACCCAGGTAATGACTGAGTACCCTGATCCTGTGCTGAGAGACCGTATCGGAGAACAGAAGATCATACTTAATGATCTGATTATGCTCGCAGATCCATATTGCAGCCGGGACACAGAATTCGGAGTTCTTTGCAAAGACCTCCAGGATATAAAGGAGAAATACCGGGATATAAGAATTACTTATACTCTCGGTGAACCCGTGAGCAGGGAGGTCGACGGAGCTCTTGTGGTTGAACAAACTGAAACAAGCGTTGTTGAAATGACAGATGAACAACTGGCAGGGATAATTGATATCACAAAAAACATCAGAAATAAGCTAATTGCAAATAATTAGTATGAAAAAATATTTTATCTTATTATTAGTCATGCTTTCAGCAGGTCTCATCTTACAGGGACAAGGTACAGATCAGCTTGTAAACACCTGTGTTATGAATGCAGGACCAAACTGTAAATACCTTAAAGACTTCAGGATACAGCTTTCAAAAGCTCCGGCAGCAGGTGAACTGCGATACAAAACACAGATGTCACTATGGAAAAATACAAAGTACAAGTTCTCTATGTGCACGGCAGATGATTCGAAGGGAGAGCTTATCCTTACCGTAAAAAATGACGCTAATCAAGTCGTTCTTTCTTCTTTTGATCCAAAGACAGGTAAAACTTATAAATCGGTAGATCTGGTATGCAACAGGAGTGGAATTTATCAGCTCAACTATGATTTCAAGGATGGCCAGCAGGGATCCGGCGTTGGTGTTATTTCGATGGTAAAATGACCTGCCTAAAAAATATATAATATCTGTATCAGCAGGATCAGAAGGAAAAGTCCTGAAAAAATAATCTCAGGCACCAGTTTCTTTTTAGCAAATACAAAATAGTGTGCCAGAAAATAACTGGCGGGTAATGCTGTTATCCATACGATTTCTGCCGATACGGTCGGAAGAGCGAAATAAAGGATTACCGAAAGAAAGAAGCCATATAGCAGGAGTGAAAAAGTCTTCCGCGTTTTTATCTTTTTTGAATTTATTCCCATCATCAGGAAAATAATGCTGAAAACAAGCGCTAATCCAATATATATAATCGTAGCTACTGTCAGCCGCGTAAAATGGTATCCTGCTGAATAGCCAAAAAGATTCTCCCGTATATCAGTAAGGAATAGCATCAGATCTTTGCCAAGAACATAATATAATCCGAGCGTAACAAGGTAGGGGGTTATCAGACCAAGGATTGAGATCGCAATCTCTTTTATGCTTCCTGTCCGGAGCAGGGCAATACCAATGAATAACAGGAGTCCGAACCAGATAAGGTTTGTATAAAAAAGACTCCCTGTACCAATCAGAATACCGGCATCATAATAATTATAGGCAACTCCCGGTTTCCTGTAGGAATCCATTATTCTCATTATTGCAAGCATCAGGAAAACTCCTGCCGGAAGAACGGGGTTGAGAACCTGACATTGAGGGAAAAGTGCACTGAATAAGAGATAGATTGTTGCCGGAAGAAAAGTTCTCTCGTTGATAAAGAATACTGATGTATTGAAATGAACCATCAGAAAAAGCATCAGTGAGAGAATCACAAAAGATAAAATGACCCCCGGGAGAGGAGTATTTCCTGTCAGTAACTTCAGAATAGCATATAGAGGCATCGGTCGGGTTTCATAAATGGCATGTGACGGCAGCTGAGGATCGTGGAAAGCACTTATCCACAGAGCTGCAAGAGCCATTATAATCAAAAGTATGACCCCCGGACCGGTTCCTTTGAAAATCCTTAACATTATTTAAGCTTGAGATCAAACCCTATATCAGGCCTGAAATAAATCTTTTCAAATGATATTTTTCTGGCATTTCTGTATGATCCATCAAGCGCTTCCTGCATTGTCTTACCCCATGCGCTGACTGCAAGTACCCGTCCTCCTGATGTAATAACCTTGCCATCAGACAATCTTGTTCCTGCATGAAAAACGACACAATCATCTGTCTGGTCCAGTCCGGAAATCTCTTTTCCCTTATTATAATGACCTGGGTAGCCCCCTGATGCCAGCATTACCGTTGTTACGAACCTGTTATCGGTTTCAAGATTTTTCTCTGCAAGGTTCCCCTCTGCAACTCCTTCAAGGAGATCAAAAAGGTCTGATTTGATCCTGGGGATGATAACTTCCGATTCGGGATCTCCCAGACGGGCGTTATATTCAATTACATAAGGATCTCCCTCCACATTGATAAGACCAAAGAAGATGAATCCTTTGTAAACGATCCTGTCCGCGGCTAGTCCATGCATGGTAGGTTCGATTATTCTATTAATTACCTTCCCCATAAAGATGTGATCTGCAAATGGTACAGGAGAAATGGCGCCCATTCCGCCAGTGTTCAACCCTGTATCTTTTGCACCGATCCTTTTATAATCTTTTGCTTCAGGAAGAAGCTTCCACGAACGGCCATCAGTAATTATAAAAACAGACAGTTCCACACCTTTAAGGAATTGTTCTATTACAACCTTTTGCCCGGCTGCACCGAACTTTCCGTCGAGCATTGCCTTAACTTCCTGAAATGCAGAATCAAGATCATCGAGGATAATCACTCCTTTGCCTGCTGCAAGACCATCAGCTTTAATAACATACGGAGGCCTGAGTGATTTCAGGAATACGAGTGACTGGTCGATATTCGAACTATCAAAACTTTTATATGCCGCAGTAGGGATATTATGACGGACCAGGAAAGATTTTGCAAAATCCTTGCTGCCTTCCAGCCGTGCGGCTGATCTGTCCGGACCAATTACAGCAATATTTTTAAGAGAATCATCACTCATGAAGAAATCATGGATCCCGGCAGCAAGAGGGGCTTCCGGACCTACAACTACCATGTTTATATGGTGTTCAAGGACAGCTTTCTTCACTGCCTGAAAATCTTCAGGATCAACCGGAAGGTTTGTTCCAAGTGTCGAAGTTCCGGCATTGCCGGGTCCGATAAATATTCTTGTTATCTTTTTGCTTTGGGCAAGTTTCCAAACAATGGCATGTTCCCTGCCTCCCGAACCCAGGACAAGAATGTTCATTTAAGAGGATTTATATTATTTCAAATGTAACACTTCAATCTGAAAAACAAAACCGGAAAAATATTACTTTGGATGAATTCAATTGACACCACCTCCCTCCCGACAAGTCGGGAGTACTTCCCGCTGTGTGGGACAGGCTCTCCTCCGAGGAGGAGGAGAAAGTTATTTTATTGTATAATAATACTTTCCTCTACTTTTTGAAGGCTACTCTTTATACACATCTTTATGGAAATGGTTGACAAGGCAGGAGATTCCTCGGCTTCGCCTCGGAATGACATTTGAATAAGGGTAATATTGGGGAAGAAGCGGCGATTCGCACTGGTTAAATTGCCCATTATGAATTATTCTTATGCGAATCGCCGCTTCTTCCCCCCACTTAAATAATTAGATGTCATTCCGAATCCCGAGGATTCGGGATGAGGAATCTCCTTATGTATTCACAAATCATCATAAGTTGAGGTGTCTGAGAATTAGGATGCAAAAGGATCTTTTGGAATCTAAATCCTGATATTTGATCTTAAATAAAGGATAAAAATACACAGTATAAACTTATATATCAACATAATACATAGATGTGTATAAAGAGTAGTTTTGAAGGAGGGGTGTCATCTGCCGGCAGGCGGATGACGGGGTGGTTAACACTTCATTCTAAATAGCCAACGAAAATCTATAACCTTTGCTGACTGATCTCTCAATAAAATCTTTTAAAAATACTTTACATGTTGAATCTGGAGTATCATGCAGAACTATTATCGTACCCGGACGTATTTTTCTGTTCAGTAAATGTAATGATCGGTCTGCTCCAAAACCCTGGTCAAAATCATAAGACATTATATCCCAGAAAACAATTTTGAATATTTTTTTCAGATGGTTGTACTGACTGATGCTGAGTCTTCCATATGGAGGACGAAACAGATTGTCTGATGTAAACTGTGATGCAATATCAATATCCTCGCAATAGAGTTTATCGGAAGTTTTCCATCCGTTGAGATGGCTATAGCCATGGTTGCCGATCAGGTGTCCCTTTTGCTTTATTTCATTTATCAGTTCAGGATATTTTTCAGCCTGGCTTCCGCTGCAGAAAAAAAGAGCCTTGACATTCATAGTATCGAGAACATCAAGCAGCTCTGGCGTTGATGCAGGATGTGGGCCATCATCAAAAGTCAGGCATGCAGTTTTTTCAGGACTCCTCATCCTGAAGAGGGCTTCCTGAAAAAGCCAGCGGGCAGGGAAAAAAGGCCTGAAAAGACGCATGATCATCTTTTCTTGGGATAGAGCCTTCCGTAATATTCGTTGATCACAGGCTCCACGGCACTCTTGACTACAGGCAGCTTCAGATCTTCCGACAGGTAATAAATGTCAAGTAACGACTGCATGTTTATTGCAATCTCCGTTTCAAGGTCAAACTTATCCTTACTTTTAACATTTACCACATACTCAAGGTGATCCTTTGCATAATCAACAATGCTGATGAAAATTTTCTCGCCATCCTCCTTTTTACCGGCTCTGACCATCACTTCAGCCGGTTCGATTGAAAAATAATCATCAGGAAGTTTTGTGACAGGCACCAGTTCAAGACCCCTGGTAACAGCCTCTAAAGCTTTGGTTGTATCGCCCACCTGGAGCAGAGACTTGCCCAGGCTTCCGAAAAGCCTTCTGAAGTTGGAGAACATCCTGCGGTTGTTCTCATCAAGATATACTGATGGATCTGCGGCATTACCCCACCTGAATTTGTTCATCATGTTATCATACATGACATATGGATCTATCATCCCGTACTCACCCGGACTTGATTGGTCTGTCTTTACCGGGACAATCCTGTAGGTCATTCCTTCCTGAATGAAGAATTTTTCAAGACCTTTATACTGGCTGCTCGGAACCGTGGTAGACATATATATTGGCCGTTCCCAGTCATTTGTAGCAAGAAGGTCTATAATTGCCAGGTCGCCCTTTAAGGCATCGTATTCGGAATATTCCCAGATCATGGGCGAAACCAGCCTGTTCTTGTAATATTCTTTCACCGTACCATTAGAAAGGACATATGCTGAATCGACATCGATTATAAGTTTGCTGGTGGGAAGAAAATTCACATAATCACCCCTGCCGCTGATGTCCTTTTGGGCTTTCCTGTCATCGAGACCGAGAAACCAGAGCACACTTTTAATATTTTGTGGCTTGGTAACTGTAGTGTTTACCGGCATCTGCACTCTGATACCTTCAATATATTTTTCCGGTCCGAGAGTAAATGGCAACGGATCCGACTTAAATGCCTTCTGCCTCATCATATCTATATACCAGCCCGCCTGGATGTAACTCAGGTTTGCAACCCTTACGTCGGTCCTGACCTGTTCAACATCCTGAACATACCAGACAGGGAATGAGTCGTTATCTCCATAAGTAAAAAGAATGCTGTTCGGAGCACATGATTCAAGATAATTCGAGCCAATGTCGCGTGCAGTATAACGCCCTGATCTGTCGTGATCGTCCCAGTTCTGAACAGACATAAGCAAAGGACAGGCTGCCAGAAGAACAACAAGGGTAACGGCGGCAGCTAACTTATGGCTGAAAACACGTCTGAGCAGATCATAAACGTACATGAATCCTATTCCGATCCAGACTGCAAAGGCATAGAAGGAACCTGCATAAGCGTAGTCACGTTCCCTTGGCTGATTAGGATTCTGATTAAGGAAGAGGATTATCGCGATACCCGTCATAAAAAAGAATGCAAATACCAGGTAAAATCCATTCTTGTCTTTTCGGTATTGCCATAATATTCCAAGTATTCCAATGAGAAACGGTAGAAAGAAATAAGTATTTCTGGCCGGATTGGATTTCAGGTCTTCCGGCAGATTATCCTGATCGCCGAGCCTGAGGTTGTCAATGAATTTTATTCCGCTTATCCAGTTCCCGTGCATTGTGTTACCATTTCCCTGGATGTCGTTTTGCCTGCCTGCAAAATTCCACATGAAATACCGCAGGTACATGAATCTTGTCTGATACCTGAAGAAAAACCGGAGATTTTCGCCGAATGTAGGACAGACCAGCGTTTCCTTTCCTGAACTTGAAGTGACAGAGTATTTTCTGCCCTTTACCTTGCCCCAATATTCATACGAAGCTTTATGCTGGGGTTCGGAACTGTACATTCTTGGGAAGATAGTAGTAAAGTTATCGTTGTATATGTAATCAGGTTTGTACCAGGGCTCGTATTTTCCTTTAACCTTATTATAACCCCCTATAATGTTTTTGACATCTTCCGGAGGAGCGCTATAGTACGGGCCATGAAATTTCGGCGAGCTCGGGTATTGCTGCATAGTAATATAGTATGCAAGAGAAAAGATGTCGGAAGGATTATTCTGATTCATCGGCGGCCTGGCAGATGACCTGATCATTATCATGGCATATGAAGAATAACCTATCATGATAACTGTAAGACATGTCAATATATAATTCAGAATAGCCTTATTCTTATTCAGCGAGTATCTGATTCCAAATACCAGTCCGGCAATCAATGCAATTAAAAATATGTAAAGACCTGTATTGTAAGGCAATCCAAGTACATTGATAAAAAGAAGTTCAAACCATCCTGCAACCTTTGGCGTTCCCGGCAGAAGAATGAAAACCATAAATCCCAGGATCACTAATGCAAGTAGAAGAGTTTTGATGACTCCCTTTGCCGTGACCTCATATTTTCTGAAATAATAAACAAGGACAAGTACGGGGATAACAAGCAGGTTAAGACGGTGTACTCCTATGCCGAGCCCCATGATATAAGCGATAAGGATGATCCATCTTCCTGAATGGGGGTCATCTGCCTCTTCTTCCCATTTCAGCATTGCCCAGAAAACGAGACCAAGGATAAGGGATGACAATGCATAGAGTTCGCCCTCAACAGCTGAAAACCAGAAGGTATCAGAAAAAGTATAGGCCAAAGAACCAAGAAGGCCGCTTGCTATTATTGCCGGAATTTGTCTTGATTCCAAAGGATTGTCTCTTGTAAATACCCTGCGTACCAGGTGGGTTATTGTCCAGAAAAGGAACATTATTGCGAATGCGCTGCAAAGGGCAGAGAGTAAATTGACCATAAACGCTGCCTTTGATGCATCACCAAATGAGAACAGGGTTGCTATTCGCCCCATCATGAGGAATAACGGCGCTCCAGGAGGGTGCCCCACCTGAAGCCTGAAGGCTGATAGGATAAATTCTCCGCAGTCCCAGAAGCTGACAGTTGGTTCGGCTGTCAGCGTGTAAACCATCGCTGACAACAAGAATAAGAACCATCCGGCAATATTATTCCAGCGGCGATAGGTGGCCCATACTGAATCCATAACCTGAAATTTTTTTTAATGAAAAAGCAAAGAACGCAAAAAAATGCGATTTGAGGCTAAAAGATATTCTATTTAACATCATTTTAACCTGATAGAAATTTAAAGAACTTTCACAGAGGAAAGCCGTAGAAACACAGAGTACCACAGAGAAAATCCTCTGTGTAGCACTGTGGTTCTCTGTGTAACTCTGTGTAAGTTCTTAACTATTTTTAATTATGAAAAATCGCCAGGGTTTGTTTTTCCAGATATCCCCGGCATAGTTGATTCCAATCCGTGGACCTGTTTTTATATCTGGTCTTATTTCTGTATCTTCAACCCAGATGCGCTTTGAGGTTGTCAAATCCTCGTCATAGTATGATTTGTCGATTTTCAGAGCTTTAGTCACCCTTCCGGGTCCGATGAATCCTTCTATCCCGCGTATCAGCGCCGCCTGTGGATCATTTTTTTCTCCTGCCACGAAGTTGAGCATCCAGTACATTCCATAAACAAAATAAACATAGATCTTCCCGCCTTCATGGTACATAACTTCTGTCCTGGCAGTTCTTCCCTTGCTTGCATGGCATGCTTCATCCTCTGATCCGCGGTAAGCTTCAGTTTCAGTTATCATATATCTTCTGAAAGCGTTTTTGCCTGTTCTGATCACCAGAATTTTCCCGATAAGCTCTGGGGCTACCTTAAGCACGTCGCGCATGAAAAAATTGTAGTTAAGTCTTTTGCCTGCAGCCATTTCAATATGGGATCCTGTTTTCAAATTCGTCCCATTTTTTGAAAACCTTTTCACCTTCTGTGTCCTGTATTCTGATGAAACTTATTTTTCTCAAAGACGGAGAAATTCCTATCTCGTCATATATAAATTTATCGCTGAATCCCGATCTCTCGGCATCATTACGGTCCGAGGCATAAACCACTTTTCTTATTCCGGACCAGTAAATTGCACCCAGACACATGGGACAGGGTTCGCATGAGGCGTAAAGGACACATTCCGACAGGTCGTGTGTCTTCAGGAGCGATGAAGCCTTTCTTATTGCCAGCACTTCAGCATGAGCTGTCGGATCATGAGAAAGGACCACTTTATTTTTTGCCTGAGCAATTATATTACCGTCTTTAGCTATTACTGCACCAAATGGTCCGTAGCCATCTTCAATTCCTTTATCTGCAATTCTTATTGCATGCTTTAGCAAAGACCTGTCATCTTTCATTTCAATGCACGTTTTACTGTTTCTCCCGTAAAAGGAGTGTAAAAATAAGCTTACTTTTTCGTATCATGAATAAAATCTGCGCAATATTCTTTTTTTTTAATAAATATGTTGTATTTTTGCAATCCCGAAATTAAAGGGTTTATATCATTAAGTACAAGTATATCAATTAAAAACGAATAACAAGTGAACACCTTAAGTTACAAAACAGTATCGGCAAACAAGACAACTGTTAACAAGGAGTGGGTGATCGTGGATGCAGAAGGTGCAGTTCTTGGCCGTCTTGCAACTCTGGTTGCCAGCATGCTGAGGGGAAAGCACAAAACCAATTATACTCCCCATGTTGATTGCGGCGACAATGTTATTGTCATCAATTCTGAAAAGGTTGTTTTGACCGGAGAAAAATGGGATGACAAGCAATATGTAAGGCATACCGGATATCCTGGCGGTCAGAAATTTACCACAGCTGCCCAGATGATGAAGAAAAACCCTATCAGGCTGGTTGAGAATGCGGTAAAAGGCATGCTCCCAAAGAATCGTCTTGGAAGTGAGCTTTACAGGAACCTTCATGTATATGCCGGCACAGTCCACCCGCATGAAGCACAGAAACCTAAAAAAATTGAAATAAAAAACAAGTAAGGAACAGACATGGAAGCGATCAATGCCCTTGGAAGAAGAAAAGCAGCCGTTGCGAGAGTATATTTAAGTGATGGAAAAGGCAAGATAACTGTTAACGGCAAGGATTATAAAGAGTATTTCGGAAGTGAAATTCTTCAATACGTTGTAACCCAGCCATTGCTTGTTTTGAATGCAGGTGATAAATACGATATAACTGTTAATCTTGAGGGTGGTGGAGTAAAAGGCCAGTCTGAAGCTCTTCGGCTTGGCATCACCAGAGCCCTCATACTGGTTGATGAGGAGAATAAGAAAATTCTTAAATCTAACGGGTTCACCACACGTGATCCGCGCGAGGTTGAAAGAAAAAAGCCGGGCCAGCCAAAAGCCCGCAAGCGGTTCCAGTTCAGCAAACGCTAGGATCAGTCCCGTCAGTCAGAAGATGCAAGTTTAGTATCTAAATTGCACAGATTTCCCGGTAAGGAACTACTCTGCAATTGATTTTAAAGAATGTAAACTTAAAATAAATAAAATGCCAATAACAGATTTTAAAACATTACTCGATGCTGGTGTTCACTTTGGACACCTCAAAAGAAAATGGAATCCTGCAATGTCTCCGTATATATTTATGGAGCGCAATGGTATTCACATTATTGATCTCGAAAAAACCATCGTAAAGCTCGAAGAAGCTGCTTCAGCAATGAAGCATATTGCAAAGTCAGGCAAGAAAATTCTTTTTGTTGCAACCAAAAAACAGGCAAAGGAAATAGTTGCCGAGAAAGTAAAAAAGGTTAACATGCCTTATGTGACTGAGCGCTGGCCCGGTGGAATGCTTACCAATTTTCCGACTATCCGCAAGGCGGTCAAGAAAATGGGATCGATCGACAAAATGGCAACTGACGGTACTTTTACAAACCTGTCGAAGCGCGAAAGACTGCAGGTTACCCGTCAGAGAGCCAAACTCGAGAAGAACCTGGGAAGTATAGTCGACCTCACACGCCTTCCTTCTGCATTATTTGTAGTTGATGTATGCAAAGAACATATTGCAGTAAGAGAAGCCAAACGTCTCGGTATTCCGGTTTTTGCAATGGTCGACACCAACTCCGATCCTTCAGAAATAGATTTCCCGATTCCTGCAAATGATGACGCATCAAAATCAATTTCACTTATAGTGGAAATACTTTGCCAGTCAATCGAGGAAGGTCTCAATGAAAGAAAGATGGAAAAAGACAAGGAACCTGCCATGAAAGATAAGAAAGGCATGAGAAAGGACCTTGAGGCAAAAGATATTCCTGCCTCAATTATAGAGGCAATAGTCGAGGAGGATGAAGAAGAGGAAGAGGAAGCTGAAGAGGAAACTGTCGTCGGAAAACATTTAGAAGAGGAAGAAGCTGCCGGTGAAGAGAAAGAAGAGGAAGAAGAATCTTAATTGTTGATTTGTGAATATTGATTAGTGATTAGTAAAAAGAAATAAGATGGCTACAATAACATCAGCAGATGTTGCAAAGCTCCGTAGAATAACACTTGCAGGAATGATGGACTGCAAAAAGGCTCTTGAGGAAGCTGATGGCAACTTTGATAAGGCAATAGAAATTATAAGGAAAAAAGGACAGGCTGTTGCTAGCAAGCGCGCCGACAGGGAAGCAACGGAAGGTGTTGTTCTCGCTAAGGTAAGTGCTGATGGTAAATACGGTGCAATGACTGTTCTTAACAGTGAAAGTGATTTTGTTGCAAAAAATGAAGCTTTTATCGCATTCGCAACTAAAATACTTGATCTTGCACTTGATAAAAAACCAGCAAGCCTTGATGAGCTGAAATCACTTCCTATGGATGGTGGTAAAGTTGGAGAAAAGGTTATTGAATATATAGGTATCATCGGCGAGAAGCTTGAACTATCCTATTTTGATAAAGTTGAAGCAGCTCACGTATATGCTTACATTCATCCGGGAAACAAGCTTTCAACCCTTGTCGGCTTTTCAAAAGCCGGCCTCAGTTCACAGGTTTACAAAGACGTTGCTATGCAGGTCGCAGCAATGAATCCTGTTGCAATTGACAAGGCAGATGTTCCTGAGAAAGTGATCGCACAGGAATTGGAAATCGGTAAAGAACAAGCCAGACGCGATGGTAAACCGGAAGAAATGCTTGATAAGATCGCACAGGGTAAGCTGAGCAAATTTTACAAGGAGAGTACCCTGCTCAATCAGGAGTTTGTGAAAGACAATAAGCAGACAATAGGCCAGTATCTGAAATCATCTGATAAAAGCCTGACAGTCACTGCTTTTAAGAGATTCACGCTTAACCTTTAAACGTAAGTTCATATTTCATATTTAGAAGGTGCCCCAAAAGGACACCTTCTTTTTTTTAGGTGGCTCATGTACTCATCCCCCAAATCCCCTTCTCTCCTAAAGGAAAGAAGGGGGCTATTTTACTGTATACCAGCTATTTCCCCCTCTTTGCTTCAGCTGAAAGAGCCTGTCCCGCTTCAGCGGGAGGGATTAAGGGGGTGAGTACGTGAGAAAATCATATCTTTACAAAAAAGACTAGAACATTATGAGATACTCGCGGATATTGTTAAAACTCAGCGGAGAATCGCTGGCGGGAAAAGACAATCATGGAATAAGCGAAGAAGTCCTCGAGGATTATGCCGGGCAAATAATTGATGTAGTAAGGGAAGGTTGTGAAGCAGCCATCGTGGTGGGTGGAGGCAACATCTTCCGCGGACTGAGTGGCGCAGAATCGGGATTCGACAGGGTAAAGGGCGACCAGATGGGCATGCTGGCAACCATAATCAACAGTCTTGCGCTTGAAAGCGAAATCCTCAGACTGGGAGGTAAGGCCAGAGTTTTCACTTCAATAAGAATGGAGCCTATAGGTGAACTTTACAACAGGGATAAGGTTGTTGAAGATTTGAAAAAAGGGACGATATGCATCCTTTCAGGAGGAACAGGCAATCCGTTTTTCACCACCGACACTGCTTCAGCACTAAGGGCAGTCGAGATTGGTGCTGATGTTCTTCTTAAAGGCACCAGGGTTGATGGGGTTTATTCTGCCGATCCGGAAAAAGATCCGGCAGCAACCAGATTTGAAACCATTACATTTGAAGAGGTCATAAGCCGCCGGCTAAAGGTTATGGATTCTACCGCATTCACAATGTGCCGTGATAATGACATGCCAATAGTAGTTTTTGATATGAATTCTCCCGGAAATCTTATGAAAGTAATTAACGGAGTCAAAACCGGGACACTTATTTACAGCTGACGGGACTTGCAATTCCCGCTATTTTATTATTTTTGTTCTGCTTGTACTTTTTTAAGTAATACGAAAATATTCAGCATTATGAACGAAGATGTTGAACTCATAGTAGAAGAGACCAAGGACAGGATGCAGCATGCACTTGAACACCTTGAACATGAACTTGCCAGGCTGCGCGCCGGCAGATCAAACCCTGCGCTGCTTGATGGAGTGACAGTCGATTACTACGGCGTCAACTCACCTCTTGCTCAGGTTTCAAATATAAACACCCCTGATCCTAAAACCATCCTGATACAGCCATGGGAAAAGACCATGCTGGGGACAATCGAGAAGGCTATTATGGCAGCAAACATAGGGCTTATGCCTGTAAATAATGGCGAAGTAATCCGTATAAATATACCTCCCCTTACCGAGGAAAGAAGACACCAGCTGGTAAAACAGGTAAGGAATGAGGGTGAAACAGCCAAGATAAGCGTCCGTAACGCACGTAAATGGGCAAATGACGAACTTAAACTTTTGCTGAAGGATGGACTTCCTGAAGACCTGGAAAAAGAAGCAGTTGAAAATGTTCAGGAACTGACTTCATTGTATAACGATAAGGTCGACAAGGTAATGGCTTTGAAAGAAAAGGACGTTATGACGGTGTAAAAAGTCCTGAAGTGCAGTTTCTGCACATTGCAATCATCCTTCTGCCTGTAAATAATCTTTCTCTGAATTTCCTGTACTCCTTCCCTTTCCAGATATCCCTGAATGAATCCCTGTTAAGATCACCCATAACATGATCGGCATCTTTATCGAAACAGCATGGAAGCACCTTGCCATCCCATGTTATGACCGGATTAAACCATAACCTTGAACACCTGGCTGGCAACCTGCTTTTGATAGAATAATCATTCCCGTATTTTTTGTACCGGTTGAATTTACTTAAGGAAGGAAGCCATGAAGAATACGAGTCCTTGTTTATGATCTGCATCGATTTCAGATAAAGTGAAGCATGCATTTCAACGGCAAATCGTTTTGCTTCATGTATCTGGTGCTCATTGTTCCTGTTCACGAGAAACTGAATTATCACCTTCAGATGCGAAGGATTTCTGTATTTTGCTTCAGAAATATTCCTTATGCCGTTTATAACTGTCTCGAAATTGCCGTTCACCCGATAAGAAGTATATGCTGATTCATCCATCCCGTCGAGCGAGATTATTATCTTTCCCAATTGTGATCTGACAATTTTCTCAGCATTCTCAGGGGAAAGAAAGTGTCCGTTTGTTGAAAGGGTAGAGCTTATATCCCTGCATTTTTCGAGAATCACAAAGAATTGCGGATGCATCATTGATTCTCCCTGAAAATAGAGGTTTATATTATATAGGTATGGGCCCAGTTCTTTGATGATCTTCTCAAAGAGATCAACACTCATGAACCCGCGCTCCCTTGTCATCTGCCCTGAACCGGAGTTGCATTCAGGACATCTCAGGTTGCAGTAATTGGTAAGTTCGGCACCCACTGCCGGCGGCATCCCAAGAACGGTAGTTCTTCCGGATATTGAGCCTCTTAGGTAAGAAAATCCGGCAGCAACCGCATTTGCCGGCCTGATCAGTGAGTCTTTCATCGACCTAAATAAAAAAGTAAGATACTAAAATATTTTTCATGTTAAGAATAGGGTAGAATGCCATCAGTCAGGTCTTAGGATTGAAAAAGGATAATTAATAATATCCATAAGTCATAACCAAATTAAATACGCCATGAAAACTTTTAAGAACATTTCTTTCTATGCTGCGGCTCTGCTACTGGTATTTGCATTTCAGACAGCAGTCGCAGGCGCCTCAGGTGAGAGGAAGAAATCTGAACAGCAGCAGTCATATCTGACCATAAAAGGTAAGGTGATTGATGCAGAATCAGGTGTCCCTCTTGTTTTTGCTTCTGTTGCAGTTGTAGATGCCAACGTTGCAATTGTCACCAATATTGATGGTGAATTCACACTCAAGATCGGTGAATCTCTTGCTTCGAAAGAGCTTGAGTTCACATTCATCGGGTATAAGAATAAGGTAGTTGCGATCAGTTCTCTCCGTGATAAGGGTTATAAGAACATCATTTCCATGGAGCAGGCGCCAATTCCAATAAAGGAGATTATTGTAAAGCCGATCGATCCGTATGATATCGTAACAAAGGCAATCTCCAGGATAGGAAAGAACTATGAGTCGGTCCCGAATCTGATGACAGCATTCTACAGAGAGACTATCCGTAAGAACAGGACTTATGTTTCTATTGGAGAAGCAGTTGTGGAGATATTTAAAGCTCCCTACGCCAATGATGTCCGCTTTGACAACGCAAGGATATACAAGGGAAGGAAAAGTGCGGATGTCGAAAAAATGGATACTGTTCTTTTCAAACTTCAGGGAGGGCCTGTAAGCACACTCGACCTTGACCTTGCTAAGAATACAGAGGCTATACTTACGATTGATGCAATGAAATACTATAATTATTCGCTTTCCGGTGTTGTTGAAATAGATGGCAGACCACATTATGTTATAGATTTCGTTCAAAAACCTTCTGTTGATATCCCTCTGTTTATGGGAAGCCTCTATATAGAAATGGATTCATACGCTCTGACTGAAGCTGAATTTGGTTTCAACCTTTCTGATAAAGATGCAGCACAGTCAATATTCATAAGGAAGAAACCGCTTGGGATGGAAGTCACTCCGGAAATTGCAACTTACCGGACCAAATACCGCGAACAAAATGGCAAATGGTACTTCGAATATTCCAGGGCAGAGGTTAAATTCAAGGTTGACTGGAAAAAGAAACTATTCAATACTTATTATACCACGATGTCAGAAATAGCAGTCACAGACCGTACTAACGAGGAAGTTATTAAATTTGCAGGAAAGGATAAGCTGAAGTTCACTGATGTATTTTCCGATAAAGTGAGCGCATTTGCTGATCCCGATTTCTGGGGCGAATACAATGTGATCGAGCCCGATCAGAGCATTGAATCGGCAATACGAAAGCTCAGTAAGAAGCTGAAATTCAGCGACAGGGAAGGCCTGGGAGAATAAATGCCTATGATCAGGGACAATGAAATAATAAGGAGGATCCGGCAGGGTGATAAAGGACAGTTCGAATCACTTTTCAGATCCTCCTATGTTTCACTGGTTCGATATGCTAAAACAATAATTCAGGATCATGATACGGCAGAAGAAATTGTTCAGGACCTTTTTTTCAGGCTCTGGCAGGACAGACAAAAAATAAAAATAGAAAGTTCTTTAAACGGTTATCTCTTCAGGGCGGTACATAATCGCTGTCTCCATTGGCTAAGCCATTCGAGGGTGGTCGACAAACATGCCAGGGAAATGGTATACAGGGAGACAGAAATGACAGAAAGTCCCCTGGATATAATTCAGTACAACGAGTTGCAGCAGAAAATCGCAAAGGTAATTGAAAAGCTGCCGGAAAGATGCGGACAGATATTCTGCATGAACAGGTTTGAGGGATTAAGATATACAGAGATAGCAGAAAAGCTATCCGTCTCTGTTAAAACGGTGGAAGCCAATATGGGGCGGGCGCTTAAGGAATTCAGAAAAGCACTAAAGTAAAAATGAAAGAAAAAACTAACAAAGAGAAATTGATCGGCATGGAGCTGGAAAAACTTGCTCCCGGGGTGTCAGATACAAGGGAAATTGATATCGACAGGGCCTGGAATAAAGTCTATTCGAGAATGGATAAAGAGCCAGCTACGCTATTATTAAACACTGACAGTCAGGTTTTTTTCAGGAGCATGTTCATGAAGATAGCCGCTGGAATCCTGGTCCTGATAGGCCTCGGCATTGGATCAATATACATAGTGAACAGCGACTCTTTGAGCAAAACGATCATTGCATCCACCGGCGATGATCAGAAGAATCAGATTGTATCACTTCCGGATGGAAGCTTTATTACCTTAAACCGGAACACGAAGCTTACATATCTTTCAAACTTCGGAAAAAAGAGCAGGCAGGTTTCCCTCACCGGAGAGGCATTCTTTGAAATCTCTGCTGATGTATCCAAACCATTTACAATAGATGCCGGAAAAGCAAGTGTAAAAGTCGTCGGAACTTCTTTTAATGTTATAACAGACAATGCTGTTTCAGAAGTCGAGGTGTTTGTAACTTCAGGGAAAGTTATGCTTTATGATAATTCAGGCAAACGCGACCTTACACTTGTGCCTGGTGACATAGGGACGATGGATTCCAATCGTTCAGGAAAGACATTGAACCAGGATCCAAATTATATGTCGTGGAACACAGAAAAACTTGAGTACAACGGACAGACTCTGCATATTGTATTCAGTGACCTGAAGCGCGTATATAATATGGATATTAAAGCCGATGATCCATCGATCCTTGATAATACATGGACTTCTCCGATCGATATCCAGTCGAGAGATACAATTATTCGCTTAATTTGTACTAGCTTTAACCTAAGTTATTCGAAGGATGGTAATGTTTACCATCTGTCAAAAAAATAACCTGCCTCTGGATAATGGGCCCGGTCAATGGCTATATGGTCAGGAGAATCTCTGCCGTTGCATTGATAATACTGCTTACCTGTAATCAGGCAGCAGTCGGGCAGGAAAACATCCTTGATTCGCTTTTTACCTTCAGGGCCGGGGTGGTCAGAACAGGCTCAGCCCTGAACATAATAACCCGACAGACCGGTTACAATTTCACTTACGACAGTCGTCTGGTAAATACAGAAAATAAGACAGATCTTACATTCACCAGGCTCCGGCTTGAAGTCATTCTCGACAGCATCCTGCAGAGTGATTCGCTGGTTTACACATTAATCGATAAATATATAATAATTTCCAGGGCGCTGCCTTCTCCATTTGTAAAGTCTGACTCAGAAACTCCTGAAGAAGTATTTTACATCTCAGGTATTATTTCTGATGCTGAAACGAAAGAGCCACTGCCCTTTGCGACAGTGGTCATAAAGGACAAGGGAAAGGGAATGGTCTCAAATGCACGAGGTGAATTCGGATTAAAAATTACACGTGAATCACTTCCTGATACGATCTCTGTCTCGTATCTCGGGTATATCAGAAGAGAGATCCCCATAGAGCAGGCCATCGGTAATAACTTTGATATCAGCCTTATCCGCGATTTTATTTCTATCCCTGAAATCATTATAAGGACGCATGTGCCCCAGGAAATTATTCAAAAATGTGTTGCTTCAATTCAAAAGAATTATGGAAATACACCTGCAATTCTTACCTGCTTTTACAGGGAAGGTGTCATGAAGAAAGAGGAGTTGCAGATATATTCTGAAGCCATTCTTCAGATATATAAAAGTTCCTACTCAAACACCCTTCTGAACGATCAGGTTAAAATATATAAAAGCCGGAAGATAGAGAACACATCATTAGACGATACTCTTGCAATAAGGCTTAAAGCCGGATTAAGCACCTGCCTCGACCTTGACGGCATGAGGAACAATTTTGATTTCATGAAAAGTGATAACATGCCGGAGTATTCCTACAGAATAACCGACATTGTTATGACAGACAATGAATCTGCCTATGTTATTGATTTTGAACAGCGTGAAGGCATTGACCTGCCGCTCTTCAGAGGAACAATGTATATAAACACTGATGATTATGCTTTGTTAAATGCTGATTTCGAACTTCATCCCAGGTATATTCAAAAGATGAAGGAATCTTTTGTCACAAGCTCATTACATGGTTTTGACACCTGGCCTGTGACGGTGAAATATTCTGTAAGCTACCGGAAACTGAATGGCAGGTATTTTCTTAATCATGTAAGAGGCGATCTTGTTTTTATCTCCAGGAAAAAGAAAAAGCTCTTCAAAAGTCAGTTCAATGTATTCTTTGAACTGGCTGTTACGGGTATTAGAACAGAAAATGTGAGCAGGTTCGAAAAGGAAGAGCTGGCTCCCATTCATTCGGTATTTTCAAAGACAATAACCAATTATGATTATCTCTTCTGGGAAAATCAGGATTTCCTGAAGCCTGAAGAAAATCTCCTGCAGGCACTTGAAAACATGAAAGTGAAATTGCAGGAGTTTTCAGATGAAAATAAGTAAGCCTGCTTTTAATACTTGTCAATCAGCTTGTACAATTCTGTGAGATCAGGTGTCAAAATGATTTCTGTTCTCCTGTTCTTCTGACGGGCGTCGGTAGTATTGCGTGAATCGACCGGAAGATATTCGCTGCGCCCTGCGGCGGTAAGACGTTCAGGATCAATTTTCGATCCTTCGAGTAATACGCGGACAACCGTTGTGGCTCTTTTTACGCTCAGATCCCAGTTATCATTCAACTCACTGGCAGAGGGCTTATATGGTACATTGTCGGTATGTCCTTCAATTGTTATCTGAATACCGGGGTTTTTCTCCAGTACACCTGCAAGCTTTTTTAATGCGGATTTACCGTTGGCATCTATATCCCAGCTTGCGGTTTTGAACAACAGCTTCTCGTCGAGCGACACATATACCTTTCCGTTTTTATTGGTAACTGTCAGCCCGTTGTTTTCAAACCCAAGAAGTGCATCTGAAACTTTATTCTTTAGATCCTGTGCGATTTTTTTCTGGGCATCGAGAATCTTCTCCAGCTCAACAAGCCTTGCATTACGCTTTTCCAGCTCAAAAGTAAGTTCATCGAGTGAAGATTTTTTAGTATCAAGAGTTTGCTCAAGCTGACGCATAATGTCTTCTTTTTCCTGCAGGTTTTTCTGGGCAGCCTGAAGCTCTGTAAGAAGATCCTGCGTCTCCTTGACATTGCCGCGGATAAGATCTTCCTGTGCATTCTGAAGCTCTGTATATTTTGAGGAGATCCTGTTATATTCATCAATTGCCTTGTCGCGATCACCCTGGGCTTTTGATATATCTTCTTTAACAGTGCCAAGTTGCTTCTCAAGCACTGCCATCTTTGACTCGAGTTCCCTGTTGGCCATATCAAGACCTATATTGTCGGTTTTGAATTGGTCTCTCTCATCCATGTATTGCCTGCTGGTATCCTGGAGTGTTTTGTACTTCTTCCCCGGTACGCATGATATTGCGACAAGAGTAATCAGTAATGTAACAATTGCATGGAAAATCTTTCTTTTCATGATTGCAGATTATTTTAAATACAAACCTTTTCTGGTGCTAAATTAAGAAAATCCTGCAGATGCTTCAGCAGCCACAGGGGAATAATAATTGCTATATTTGCAGATTATTTCAACATTAATGAACACGGAAGAGAGCCTCCTGTCACATATCAATACTCCCGAAGATCTGAGGAAGCTTGACGAGGTAGCGCTTGTGAAGGTTTGTTCAGAGCTCCGTCAGTTCATCATCGATTCCGTGAGCAGTAATCCCGGTCATTTAGGGGCGAGTCTTGGCGTAGTGGAACTGACTGTCGCCCTTCATTACGTATTCAATACTCCCTACGACAAAATTATATGGGATGTCGGTCATCAGGCATATGGACACAAGATACTGACCGGAAGGCGTGAGGTATTTGATACTAACAGAAAATACAAGGGGATCAGCGGATTTCCAAAAATATCGGAAAGTGAGTATGATGCTTTTGGGACCGGACATTCATCTACATCCATTTCGGCTGCGCTGGGAATAGCAGTCGCCGCAAAGCGCAAGGGAGAAAACAGACAGGTTGTTGCAATCATCGGAGATGGCGCCATGACTGCGGGAGAAGCTTTCGAAGGACTTAACAATGCTGGTAGTGAAAAATCAGACCTTCTTGTTATTCTCAATGATAACAATATAGCTATTGATCCCAATGTTGGGGCACTGAAGGAATATCTTATCGATATTACAACCAGCAAGTCATATAATAAGTTCAAGGATAAGGTCTGGAATTTCCTTGGAAGGGCAGGAAAAGTTGGACCAAGAGCACGCACCCTGGCCGCTCAGCTTGAAGCCGGTTTTAAAAGCACGATACTCGACAAAAGCAACCTGTTTGAAGGCATGGGCTTCAGGTATTTCGGGCCTATCGACGGGCACGATGTCATGCACATGACAAAAGTGCTCAAAGACATCCGGAGAATATCCGGCCCCAAACTTCTGCATTGCATTACCGTCAAAGGAAAAGGCTTTAAACAGGCAGAGGAAAATCAAACGGCATTTCATGCCCCGGGAAAATTCGACAAGGAAACAGGAGAGCTGATAAGCACTAACGGCGAGGGCACGCCTCCGCTCTACCAGGAAGTTTTTGGAAAGACGATTGTTGAACTCGCAAGGATTAATGAGAAGATTGCCGGTATTACACCGGCTATGCCTACCGGCTGTTCTCTCTGCATCATGATGAAGGAATTTCCCGAACGGACATTTGATGTCGGGATCGCCGAACAGCATGCAGTGACATTCTCCGCAGGTCTGGCCACACAAGGCATGATCCCTTATTGCAATATTTATTCATCATTCATTCAGAGAGCTTACGACCAGTTGATCCACGACGTTGCCCTTCAGAATCTGCATGTGGTATTCTGTATAGACAGGGGAGGACTTGTAGGTTCAGACGGCGCAACGCATCATGGCTTTTTTGATCTTGCCTTTATGCGGTCCATTCCCAACATGATAGTCAGTGCCCCTATGGATTCCGTAGAGCTGAGGAACCTTATGTACACAGCCCAGCTTGAAAAAAATAATAAACCTTTTTCGATACGTTATCCCAGAGGTACCAGCGCCATTTACGACTGGGAGAATCCTTTCGAAGAAATAGAATTGGGGAAGGCTCGTCTGATCAGTGAGGGTAATGATATTGCCGTTCTTAGTATCGGTCACCCGGGAAATGATGTTGCAGCAGTTATCAGGAAGCTTAAAAATGAGTCCATTTCTGTCATGCATTACGATATGAGATTTGTCGCGCCTCTTGATACTGAAGTCCTTCATTCTGTATTTAAAAAATTCAAAAAGATCATCACTGTGGAGGATGGCGTCCTCAAGGGCGGATTTGGCAGTGCGGTGATTGAATTCATGTGCGACAACCGATATGTTGCTGATGTTAAGAGACTTGGTATCCCCGATTATTTTGTTGAACAGGGCAGCCAGGAAGAACTTCACAGGGAGTGCGGATATGATATGTCAGGGATTGAAAAGACGATCAGGGAAATGGTAGGCTCAACGGTGCAGGGGCGCAACGGCACAACGGCATAGATACTTTGTGATTAAAATTATTCAGATTATGAAGAAAGCATCTCTATTAGTTGTATTACTGATTTTTGCAGTTTCCTGCATTAATAAGAAACCTGAAAAGGAAAACTGGATACAGCTGTTCAACGGCAAGGATCTCACCGGATGGGACATTAAAATCAAGGGTTCTCGCCTTAATGAAAACTATAAAAACACCTTCAGGGCAGAGGACGGTATCATGAAAGTTTGTTATGATCAGTATGATACTTTTAACAATGAATTCGGACACATTTTTTACAAGGAGCCTTTCTCGTACTACAAACTGAGGATAGAATACCGTTTTACAGGTGATCAGACCCCGGGAGGACCCTCCTGGGCTTTCAGGAACAGCGGAGCGATGCTTCATTCCCAACCGGCAGCTTCTATGCTCCTTGACCAGGATTTCCCTGTATCGATTGAGGCTCAGCTCCTTGGTGGAGATGGCGTTTCCGAACGCCCCACAGGCAATGTTTGCACCCCCGGCACTAATATAGTAATGGACGGAAAATTAATCACACAGCACTGTACGAATTCAACTTCAAAGACTTACCACGGAGATGTTTGGGTGCATGCTGAATTTGTTGTTCTTGGTGACAGCATCATTCATCATATAATTGAGGGAGACACAGTTCTTACTTATTCCGGACCTCAGGTTGGCGGGACAAACAAACCGGAAAATTATCCGGTACCTGATGGAACATTGCTGAAAGAAGGATATATCTGCCTTCAGGCTGAAAGCCACCCTGTGGAGTTCAGGAAAGTAGAATTATTGAAACTAAAGCCCCCCACCCCCTGAAGGGGGCTTCAAATCCAATAAATATTTTATATTTGCGGTGCCATTCAAGACTGCATGACTGCAAAACCTGCAGGACAATTTTTGCCCGGATGGCAGGGCCGAGCGTTAAGAAAACACCCGGTGGGTGTTTTTAGCAAGGAGCCAGCCTGCAGTGGTGGCCAATTCCACCATTCTGACCGATTGGCAGTGTTCTTATAAATGATTGAAATTAAAGATATTAACAAGATTCTATTAATGCCCGGATGGCGGAATTGGTAGACGCGCTGGTCTCAAACACCAGTGATAGCAATATCGTGGGGGTTCAATTCCCCCTCCGGGTACTAAAAAAGAGTGAGAGTGTGAGCGAGAGCGAGCACTTCACTCTTTTTTCTCACTCAATCATTAATTTTATTTTTTAATATTCTTTTTATAAACCTGGTCGATATAATTTCTCGTGCATTCAACCATTGCAAGTCCGTACCACTGGGATGTCCCGTTTCCATTGATATTTCCAGTCGTTTCAGTTATCCACAATATCTTTCTTGTGGCTATATCGAAGAAGGTAAAATAACATTTTGCATTCTCTTCAATGTGGTTGAATTCAACAGGATGGATTACAAATCCCAGACCACTGTCGGCTTTCAGGTTAAAGGATCCTATCGCTAAAGCAATATCTTCCATCTCAACTTCAGGCGTTGTTATCACCACCCAGTCTTTTGCCACAGAATCGATCCTGCTTTGAACGGAGTTTGAATCAAAGTTATAATGCTTGAATCCCAGCCACCTGAAAAGATAATTCCTCGGAGGGATTTCCTTCTGGTAGAATTCGAACCAGGCACCCAGGTATTTTCTAAGTTCATCATCGCTTGATGAAGCTTTTGGTCTCACATACTTCAAAAGTGAAAAGTCCAATCCGTAATAAGTCAGAGTTTTTGCATCGACAATAGTTTTGAGATCAATGATCTTGTTTCTCAGGACTTCATTATACTGAGCCGGCATTTTACCTGCAATGAGCAGGATTCCTAACAAAAGGAGACATTTTTTCATAAGGTCTGTACTTTTAAATCATTAATTTACAACGTATAAGCTTATTATTTATTATAACCTTTTTCTCTCTCACTGCCAGCATTTAGCCATTGAGGTACGATCGTTTCGATGAAACTTGTCTTTTCTTCATTGAATTTCTTCAGGTCGAGACCAACGAATGCCTGGGCTTTGGCTTTGGTATTAATATCGGGATAAGGTATTTCACTGTTATTATCAAGTGATGCCAGCACTCTTGCAAGCTGTACCCTGGCATCCTGGGCAAAAGAAATACCTCCGGCAACTATCCTGCTTACTTCAACAGGAGAATGAAATGAATTGCCATGTCCTGCAGCAGAAAAATCCCAGCGCCATTGAGCTTTCCTTATACTATTAAGTATATCCTTCATTTGATCTTCTGAAGCTCCCAGGTCCCATGCTGTTTTTGCCTCAACATGACACCTTACAAGCAGTGTTTCAAGGATAATCCTGTTTTCCATGATCTTATCCTGCCTCGAATAGACATCGCTGATAAGTTTTTCTGTCTCCTCCCTGTGGCAAACCTGACAGGAGTTAGCGACATTGTTCAACGGACTCTGAATATGATGATCGGTGAATTTTTGCCCTCCTTCGCTTATAAAAGGCATATGGCAGTCAGCACATGATACACCCCTTGAAGCATGTACTCCTGTCAAGAATATCTCATAATCGGGGTGCTGAGCTTTAAGCATCTGAGTGCGGCTTAAAGCATGGGTCCAGTCTGTGAAACCTGTCTCTTCATAGTATTTCTCTATCTCTTCGACAGAAGTGCCGTTTTTCCAGGGAAATGTTAAATATGCAACACCTTCTATTTTTTTCTTATTGAAATAGTATTCAACATGGCATTGAGCACAAACAAGGCTTCTCATTTCCTGGTGAGTCACCTTTGATATGTCTCTTCCCTGTGCTTCTAAAGCTTCAATGAGAGCTGGCCTCGAAATATGCAGGTTCATCGTTTTTGCATCATGGCAGTCGGCACAACCTATCGGATTTATTATTTCAGAGCCTTTTGTATCCCACGTTCCTGAATAAAATCCTGCCGTCCCTGTTTCCTTCATTAAGCGCGGTACATCAGGGCTTTTGCATGTCCAGCAGGTGTTTGGCTGAGGACTGGGGACGGTGCCTGTCCTGAGTGTGTTCCTTATATCATCGATTGCATGATAATGGCCTCTCCCCTGACTGTATTCTTTGGAAAAAGCATATCCTGCCCACAAGACAACCATACGCGGTGATTCCCTGAGCATATCAATCATAGCGCTGCCATTGTATTTGCTTCTGAAGCTTGTGTCGGCAGTTTTTAAATAGGAATCATATTCCCTTGGAAAGAGCTCGCCCCAGACTGAACTTCGAGGTTCATTCCCCGAAAATTTAACTTCTGGAGTGTAAGCAAATACTGCTTCAGCTCTTCTTTCCATTATTGAAGAGGCAAGCATCCCAAGAAGAAATACTATTACTACCGTAGTCAGAAAAATCAGCCATCCAAGCCATGGTCTTCCCTTGAGTATTTCCTGTATTGATCTCATTATAATTATCTTATATCATTCTATTATCATTTTTTCAAACCACTCCGGGGTGGGTGATTTAAGAAGAGGCACCCTGGCCCAGGGAACACTGGAGAGGCTGTTTACTCTTCCATGAGGTGTTTCCCTGTGACACTCCCAGCATTTTCGTTCCATTCTGAAATTGTGTGTTTCACTTGTATAGGCTAAAAGTTTTGTATCGGTTATTAATTCTTTATGGCACCGTAAGCAGTTTTTATGAACCACTTCCCTGCTGGCCTCTTTGATAAAGATCACTTGTGGTTCAAGGCGCAGAGTAAAGATTGCGGAATGCCTCAAGCCATCCTTAGCCTTAAAGAAATATTTATTGGATATATTATTATGTGGAACGTGGCAATCGTTGCAGTTTGTTTTTTCGCGGTGAGAACTATGCACCCATGTTGCATATTGAGGGGCCATGATATGACAGTTTATACAAGCTTCAGGCTTGTTGCCAAGATATGATGGTGCATTTGAAAGATGAAAAGCATATAGGAATAATCCTGTAAAAATGCCACCGGCTATCAGGACCGGAAGTTTCCATCTGTCGGGAGGCATGAGTTTTTGCAGGAAGCCCATGAATTTTTTATTAAAAATAGGAAATTTTGATTATTTAACTATCCTTCAGCCTCCAAATCCTGTATAATAAATATACTTTTAATGAAATTTTATTTATTCTTCCCTTTTTAAACTATGAAAAGAATTATTGTACTCATTATGACCGCATTGTGGGTCATGAATTTGATGTCCCAGGAAGCTCCGGTAAAATGGTTAACCCAGGTGCAGGATACGCGACAAGGCCAAAGCTTTGGTATTCCATGGGAAAAGGGTAAAGTTCAGAAAAATCAGATGTTCATCCTTAAAACATCTACCGGAAAAATATTTCCTGTTCAGACCTGGCCGCTGGCTTTCTGGCCTGATGGTTCCGTTAAATGGAGCGGAATGGCAGTCTCTTTGTCAGATAAAGAACAAGGGCCGTTTCTGGTTCAGGGTACTAAAGCTTTTACTCCGGAGAATCCACTGATTGTTACCCGGAATGCAAAATACTTCCAGATCAATACAGGTCTCCTCCAGGTACGCATTCCTCTTTCAGGAAATAATTTTATAGAAGAGATGGTTCTTAATGGAAACACCGTGGTTTCGGGCGGACAACTGATTTGTACTATTGAGGATCGCAGCCAGTTTGAAAACAATGGAATCATTCGTTATCAAAAATTTACAGGAAAAACATCCAGGGTGACACTGGAACAAAGCGGACCTGTCCGGGCTGTTGTAAAAATCGAAGGCAAACATCTTTCCCTGACCAGTCAAAAGGAATGGCTGCCTTTCTCCATTTACCTTTATTTCTATGCCGGACAATCAGATGTACGGATGGTGCACAGCATCGTTTTTGACGGAGATGAAAAGAAAGATTTTATCAAGGAACTCAGTATAGTTTTCAACGTACCCTTTCGTGAAGAAATTCAAAACCGGCATGTAGCATTTTCTGGCGAGAAGGGAGGACTATGGGATGAGCCTATTCAACCTCTCGACGGACGGCGAATGATCTCACATCCTGCTATGAGAAACCCTTACCAGGTACAATTAACCGGCGAACGGATACCTGACAAGGCAACCTACACTGAACCCAATCGACAATTGCTGACAGATTTTGCAGTATGGGATGGTTTTAAGCTTGTTCAGAGCTCACCCAATGGGTTTACCATAACCAAACGCACCGGCACTGAATCGAGCTGGCTGGCAGCAGGAGCTGGTAATCGTTCTGAAGGACTTGTTTATGCCGGTGATGTCAGCGGAGGACTGGCTGTAAGCCTTAAGAACTTCTGGCAATCTTTCCCTGTTTCCCTGGAAGTTCAAAAAACGAGGAGCCCTGAAGGACAACTCAAAGTATGTATGTGGTCTCCTGACGCTCAAGCCATGGATCTGCGTCATTATGATACAATTGCCCATGGCCTGAATTCTACCTATGAGGATGTCCAGGAAGGATTGAGCACACCATATGGTGTAGCTCGTACCAGCGAACTGATGCTGTTCCCGCAAAGTTCGGTGCCATCAAAAGAAAAAATGGCAACAATGAGTCATGAGGGGGCTGAACCGGCAAGGTTAGTCAGCACCCCCGTATATTATCATCAGGCTGGCGCATTTGGTAATTTATGGAGTTTGCCTGATCGCTCGACACCTGTCAGGCTGTGGATTGAAAATCAATTAGACAGCAGTATTCTTTATTACCGGAAAATGATCGATCAGCACTATTGGTACGGATTCTGGAATTATGGCGATATCATGCACTCTCAGGACCCTCCCCGCCATGTTTGGCGTTATGATATCGGCGGCATGGCCTGGGACAATTCCGAACTGGCACCTGATATGTGGTTGTGGTACAGCTTTTTGCGTTCCGGCGATCCCGGAACTTTCAAAATGGCTGAAGCTATGACACGCCACACCGGTGAAGTCGATTGCTACCACATTGGACGCCTTAAAGGCCTCGGTTCGAGACACAATGTCTCACACTGGGGATGCGGGGCCAAAGAAGCCCGCATCGCTCAGGCTGGATTCCGCCGTTTTTATTATTATCTGACCACAGACGAACGGGTAGGTGATATTATGCGAGAGATGATTGACGCCGAAAACAGCATTGTCAATCTCGATCCAATGCGTCTGGCATTGCCTTTCGATCAGGCCCCTGTCAAAGCTCCCGCCCGCTTGCGCTTTGGTCCCGACTGGATCAGTCTCGTTTCCAACTGGATGACCGAATGGGAACGCACCGGAGATACAAAATGGAGAGATAAGATTGTAACGGGAATGACCTGTTTTTCCAAAATGCCACATGGAATCTTTTCAGGGAAAGGAGTATTCGGATTCGATCCTGCTACGGATGTTGTAACACTCGAAGAAGATCAAAGCAATGAGGTTCACTCAATGCATCTTGCTACAATTATGGGTGGTGCCGAAATGATGTTTGAGCTTTTATCTTTTCTCGATCATAAAGAATTTATGAAATCGTGGCTGGAGTACTGTGAATATTACTCCATGCCAAAGAATGATCCTTCGCGTTCTGAAAAAAACGTAAACTTGCCTGTGAATGGCTTCCTGATCCCACGGCTTACCGCTTATGCAGCTTTGGCTAAGAACGATCCCAGACTGGCTGAAAGAGCATGGTCAGAATTTTCAGGACGTTCTTACAGCAACCGTTCCATGTATTCAACTCAGAAAGTATATCCTCCTGAAGTGATGAACGAACTGGATGAGAACCGGCGTATAAGTACCAACAGCGTCGCACAATGGGGACTCAATGGAATTTTTCTACCGGGGATCATTGGTGACAAAAAACCTTGAAACCACTTATCTCCTGATGCGACCATGTAGAACGAAAACCAAAATAACCTTCCCGTAGCGGAGAAGGATCTTTATAGACGAAGTAACAAATACTATCTACCCATAATGAGGTGCTTCCGTTCTCCATTACTACCTTAATATGATAAGTATGGTCAGGCTTAAGAAGGTGTTCAGCATCTTTATATTCCTGCAGAAGTCTACGTGTCCCATCACCTTCGTATTTTCTAAAACGGGTTGTGCTGTTATTGTTCCCTCCCATGCCAACATAATAAAGTCGCAGGGAGTCATATTTCTCGAGAATCCCGTTTCTGGTGAACAAATCCTGATTACGAGGATCGGTAGCCATCCAGAACATATTCAGGTCGGATAGGCGGTCGTTCTTGCCATTTGCCACAATTACCTTCCTGTCGAATTCAATTATAAAATTACCGTTTAAGCGTCTTTTTAACCAGACAGTAACACCGCCTTTTGTGTCCAAAACTAATTTCCCATTCTGCGTATACACTTTTGAATCAGGCAAAGTAGCAATTTCCGGCACCCATATATTTGTATCAATGGGATTATTAAAATTGTCAGCAAAAAAAAGTTTATAACCGGTATTTGTTAGCGCAGATAACTTCATCCCTTCACCAAAAAAGAATCCGGGGTGCGGAGGTTGATTATATGCAACATTCTGCCAGGCAATACTGAGACGATATTGCGGATCGCACATAAATGAACGGAAACGGTAGTCAGTGGGAATGACTGTCGTATATACGCGTAATTCAGAATTGTCGGGGGTCCTCCAGATGACTTCCTCCCGCCAGTCGCCAAAGATATCTGCACTTAAGCATGGAGTTGCTTTGGTTCCATTGTTCGAGACGCATCCTTCAGCGGTTAAGAGGTTTATCGTACTATCCAGGTTCCAGTCCCATTTATCAATACGGTTTTTATCTATAAGTTCGCGGGTGAGATCGCCATCCCACCATACTACGAAGTTCGTCGAAGAGGGTGTTTTAGGAGTTATTGTTACACCATGCACATCTCTCAGTCCGCCGGGCCCACCCCAGTTTTCAAAACCCGGATGAGCAGGGTCGATATCAGCGGCAACACCTCGTCCGACATCTGCACCAGGTCCTACGCTGAACAGAACTTCCCCGGTTTTCGCATCAAACATTGCCGCTCCAGGTGTTTTCAATTCAATTGTCTTTCCTTCATTTTCATGTATGCCAAATACTTCTAATCCCGGACGATATGGATCCATATCGGATATATGCAGGGCATCGCCATGGCGAAGGCCTGTAGTGTAAAGCCCTTTGCCGTCATCATCCACGGTCATGGCTCCTACGCAAAATTCATTCTTCCCATCATTATCCACATCAGCAACACTGACACTGTGATTGCCCTGCCCGGAGTATGGATTTTCACTGTTTTTTGAATCGAACACCCATCGTGAGGTGAGCTTCCCATCGAGGTAATCCCAGGCGGCAACTACAGTACGGCCGTACCAGCCACGAACAAATACAGCACTTGGGTGAACCCCATCGAGATAAGCTGCCCCGGCCGAAAAACGATCGCTCCGTCCGCCGTTTGTGTCATTCCCTCCGTTTCCACCAATACCTCCCCATCCGTCGAGAGGAAAACGTTCAGGAATATAAGTTTCTGTGGCAAGGGCTCTACCTGTTAATCCATCAAAAACAGTTACAAACTCCGGGCCTTTGACAATTCTTCCGAAGGTTGGATCTGAAGATTCCAGAGTCCTCCAGTCTTTATCTTTATCACCTATGAAGTTGCCTTTACCGTCAATGGTACCATCAGCGGTTTTACAAATCATTTCAGCTCTTCCGTCACCATTAAAATCATACACAAGGAACTGAGTGTACGTAGGCCCTGAACGGATATTTTTCCCAAGGTCAATACGCCACAACAACTTCCCATTTATTTCATAGGCATCGATAACTGTATTTCCGGTCAAGCCTCCCTGTGCAGCTACGATAGAGTTGGATGGGTCCCATTTCAAAATAAATTCATATTCGCCGTCTCCATCCAGATCTCCGACGCTGGCATCATTTGCGCTATAATAGTACTTCCGCCCTGCGATATCTCCTGGTTCCGGGATTTGTAACGGTACTGCAAGATATTGTCTCTGTGATACATTGGCCGGTAAGATAAATGATTTACATGAAGGACCTTCCAAATTTTCGGATATGGTTGTCACATAGTAAGCAGTCTGCAAGGTTAAATTGGCATTGTCGTCGATAAAATAAGTTACCGATGTAACAGGTAGTGAATTGAGTTTTTCAGGCTTCTTATTATCTGTTTGGCGATAAACGTTAAAGGCAACGTTTTCAGGATCGCGGCTTAAAAGGCGCCAGCTTATAAATACGGAGCCTGTGCCTGTGCGAACAGCAACAATGCCTCGTCCCAGGTTTTCCATTTGCCGCTGAGCGTCTGCTGATACAAAATTTAATACTAATAGTGAAACAAATAACAGACTGACAGATTGGTGAATTATTCGTTTTTTATTCATTGGTAAATTTATGACACTATAGACTACAGATCTTTCAGCATCCAGATATTACACCCGAAATGGCCAGAATCACCCATTTTATAATTAATGAATTTGAATCCTGCTCTTTCATATAGACTTATTGCCCTGCCCAGTTCCGGTAGCGACTCAAGGTAAAGCTGTCTGTATCTCATCTTTCGTGCCGATTCTATGCTGATATCCATAAGCTGTTTGCCAATTCCTTTTCCCCGGTATGAAGCGTTCAGGTAAAACTTTACCAGCTCACCACAACCATCCGGCAGGTTTTCCGTGGGATAAATTCCGCATCCCCCTATGATTTTCCTATCATCTTCTGCGATCCAGTATTCCGAGCCTGGTATGCTGAAAAGTTTAAACATATCGTCGGTTGTGGGATCAAAATATACCGTTCCCGGACGGGCAATACCAAATTCCCTGAATACTGAGCGTATGAGCTCCGCTATTGCTTTATTGTCCTCCCTGGTAAGATGCCTGTATGCAATTTCCATGATTCTGTTTTCGTTTAAAACAAATTTAATAATTAAAATTTCACAGACTCTAAAGCATTTCAGATTGCTTTGCCTCAGGTTCCGAGGCAGTTTGGATACCGGTGGCAACTTCCGGTATTATTCCCATTTTCACATATACGGGCCGAACAATATTTTTCAGTGCAGGAAGTTTTCTGAAGAAGATAAGGGCCCCGGCAACACAGGCCAGTCCGCCAACAAGAATCGTGTATGGAGCACCTATGTATTTGGCAAGAAAACCTGCAAGAAGGCTTCCGAAAGGAGCCGTTCCCATTATTGCCATGGTATAAAAACTCATCACCCTGCCTCGCTTGTCATCATCAGTAATCGTTTGCAGGATTGTATTGCTGGATGCGGTATGCAGCATCAAACCAACACCTATTAAGACCATAAGTACCAGTGTTACAGGAAACACTTTCAGGAAAGACAAAACTATCAACCCCGCACCAAAAAGGCCGGCTGCCGCCGGAATGATCCTTCCAAGCTTAAGAACAGATTCACGCGAAGCCAGAAATATTGCTCCCAGAAGTGCCCCCAGACCAGCTGCACCCATCAGGAATCCGAATGTCTCCGATCCGCCATGCAATACTTCTTTTGCAAAAACAGGCATGAGCACCTGGTATGACGATCCCATCAGGCTTACAACAGCAAGTAAAAGTATAAGATGTTTAATTGGTGCAAAACCAAATGTGTAAACAAGACCTTCCCTGAGTTCCTTCAAAAGATGAATCTTTTTCCTGGGCAATTCCCTTGGTCTCAATTTCATCATAAATAGCGAAGCAATCACAAAAATATAACTGACAGCATTTAAAAGAAAGCAGATCCCCTCCCCTGCCGTGGCAAGCATTAACCCTGCGATTGAAGGACCTATTATCCTGGCGCCATTGAACATCAATGAATTCAGTGCAATGGCATTCCCCAGATCCTCCTTCTTCTCGATCATTTCAATTACAAAAGAATGACGTGAGGGGACATCAAAAGCATTTATGCAACCAATCAGAATGCTCAAAGTGACAATATGCCAGATCTCTATTGTTCCGGTAAGGGCCAGGATCGCAAGAATGGATGCCTGTACAAGGGATAATATCTGGGTTAACAATAATACTTTATACCGGTTGAACCGGTCAGTAAGAACTCCGGCAAACGGAGAAAGAATGAAGGTCGGGATCTGTCCGGCAAAGCTTACCACTCCCAGCAAAAATGCTGAACCGGTCATGTGGTATACCAGCCATGGCAATGCAATACGCTGCATCCATGTTCCGATGAGGGACAGGCTCTGTCCACTGAAAAACAAACGATAGTTCCTGTATTTCAGCGAACGGAATATTGTATTTATCCTGTCAGAGAACATTCATCAGGTACAATACTGATATTGAAACAATTGTAAGTAACGAAACACCGATCGGGAACCATACCGGTGCTATCCATGGAACCGGAATGAGGAACAGGACATCGATGGTTTTTAATGTCGGAGGCCATTTGATAAGGATATAAAGTGATAGATAATAAAAGAGATCCCAGAATGCGAATGTCCAGAGGAAGAAGATCCCTTTTTCGAGCCATGTAGTTCCGACAAGATAAGCAATAACCACCAGCATGATTATTGTTGCTACTTCGCGGGTCATCTCGATATATAGAAAGCGTTTTGGAAACTTTTCAACAGATACTTTGTTTGACTCAGAATCAAGTATTCCCAGGGCTTTCCGGAGATAGACAACGACGACACCCTCGAAGTGGGCCATTGCAATACCGAAGAGCGCCAGAAGCGATAATTTAAGAAGCATATTTATAAGGATTAATGGTAAAAGAAAAGGCGTTTCTTGAAATTCAAAGCTACATTTACCAGTAATATCATTACCGGTACTTCAACAAGAGGGCCTATTACAGCAGTAAATGCCTCATCGGAATTTATACCGAAAACCGCTATTGCAACCGCAATTGCAAGTTCAAAGTTATTGCTTGCTGCCGTAAATGAAAGGGTGACGGTTTGCCCATAATTTGCTCCTGCCCTCCTGCTTATAAAAAATGAAGATATAAACATAATTAAGAAATAAATTATGAGTGGAACGGCTATCAATACAACGTCCAGCGGCAATTTTACAATGTATTCTCCTTTTAATGAGAACATCACTAAAATGGTGAATAACAATGCTATAAGTGTAATGGGGCTGATTTTAGGAATGAATTTTGAATGGTACCATTCCTTGCTTTTAATCCTGATTAAGATGAATCGCGTCAGAAATCCTGCAATGAATGGGATACCGAGATAAATAAAGACGCTTTTTGCGATTTGTCCGATTGTTATTTTTTCTACTATCGAATTCGTTGGTACGCCAAACCATCCCGGTAAGACTGCAATAAAGATCC
>JAPLDY010000057.1 GCA_026391595.1 Bacteroidia bacterium | reverse complement strand
CAGCCTGCCCCTTTTGCATGACAATGCTGACAGACGGTTTGAAATATAAGAATAAGGAAGAAGAAGTAAAAAACCTGGATGTGGCGGAGTTGGTGGCGCAAACGTTGAACCTTTAATTAATTTATAAACCCCCTTTCTTATCCCGCCAAGCGGGATGATAAGAGAAAACCACTCCTTCCCCCGTGGGGGAAGGTTTGGGAAGGGGGTATTAATAAAAAGAAACTGATTAATTTATATAACAATGGAAAACAGCAAGATCCTTAAGAGTGGCGAATTTCTAGTAACAGACATTGAAGCGAAAGATGTTTTTATTCCTGAAGAGTTCAATGAAGAGCAAAAGATGATCGCTCAGACATGCCGGGATTTTCTTGATGCCGAGGTATATCCAAACATGTCGAACCTCGAAAAAGGCGACAGGGAGCTTATGAAGAGCATCCTGAAAAAATCCGGAGAACTTGGACTGATGGGGATATCCGTTCCTGAAGAATTCGGAGGATTCGGACAATCATTTGTCACACAGATGCTTGCTGCCGAGACTACAGGTGCCGGTTATTCGTTTTCCGTTGCTTACATGGCACACTGTGGAATAGGCACTCTGCCGATAATGTATTATGGTAACAAGGATCAGAGAGAACGTTATGTCACTAAGCTGGCAACGGGCGAATTACTCGGATCATACTGCCTCACAGAACCGGGAGCAGGAAGTGATGCAAACTCCGGGAAGTCCAATGCAAAGCTATCTGAGGACGGTAAGCATTATATTCTGAACGGCCAGAAAATGTGGATCACCAATGCCGGTTTTGCCGATACACAGGTCGTTTTTGCCAAGATCGACAACGACAGGGTGCTGAGCGCTTTCATCGTTGAACGTAATTTTCCAGGAGTGGTCGTTGGTCCCGATGAACACAAGATGGGTATAAAAGGCTCGTCGACGGCACAGATATATTATACTGATGTAAAAGTTCCGGTGGAGAACCTTCTGGGCAAGAGGGGAGAGGGTTTCAGGATAGCTTTGAGCATACTTCATATGGGAAGACTTAAGCTTGGAGCTAATGTTCTTGGGGCTGCAAAGAAAACTATTACCGACTCAGTGAAATATGCAAATGAAAGAAAACAGTTTGGAGTTCTGATATCGACTTTCGGGGCTATTAAACATAAACTAGCCAGCCAGGTGATCAGGCTTTTTGCTTCTGAATCAGCAGTTTACAGGGTAAGTCATGATGTCGACAAAATGATGGAGAATATAAAGGGCGATTGCGGCGATTATGGCCGTACCGCAATTGAATCCATCAGCCACTATGCTGTCGAAGCAGCTATATTAAAGGTATTCGGTTCGGAGATGCTTGACTTCATAGCTGATGAGGCTGTACAGATACATGGAGGAATGGGTTATTCAGCCGAGCTCGATGTGGAGAGAGGTTATCGCGATTCGAGGATCAACAGGATATTCGAAGGTACCAATGAGATAAACCGTCTGCTGGTTGTCGACACTGCAATGAAGCGAGCTATGAAGGGTGAGTTCGACCTCTTCGGAAAAGCCGAGGCACTTTTCAATAATCTCGATAAAATAACCGATGGCGCTGTTGACGGTGAAAATTACTCAGCTGAAAAATCATGGTATATCGGCAATTTCAAGAAGGCGATACTCATTTGTATCCATGGTGCAGTGAAGCAGTTCGATAAGAAGCTGATCAACGAACAGGAAGTGCTCAACAACATTGCCGACATGATGATGGAGACATATGTTTCAGAATCACTTATGCTGAGGATCGACAAGCTCGAGACCATGAAGGGAAACAGGGCGGTTTACAGGAATATACTCGATGTAAATGTTTATGATACTGCAGAGATTGTAAGAAAATCGGCACATGATGCAGTAAATTCTTTTGCATCACCTGAAAAAGCGCCTGCAATTCTCAAAGTAATTGATATCCTGACTGAAGTCAGGGGTATTAATGTCAAGGATGCAAGACGGATGATAGCAGATAAGCTTATTGAGGATAACTCGTATAAATTCTAATTAACCGCAAAGCGGGCAAGCCTTCCCTGCAGTCTGGCCACCGCGCTAAAATAGCCCACCGGGCTATTTCTTAACGCTTGTGACCCTTTGCGGTTAATGGATTTCTTTTTTTAAAGATCCCATATATATATCATAATTGATAGTGATATAAATCAATTTTCTACATGATAAACAGCATCCTGTCTGGCCTATTTTCAGGTTCGCAGCGGCTCGTAAATTAGTTTATAGGTTTATCTTTGTGAATTAATTAACAGTAAAAACATGAATTGGGAAACAAGAAAAATCAGAAAAATCCTGACAACAATTTTTTTCATTACAATTATCTCAGGAGTAATGTCATGTGAGGATTTCAAAGTCACCCAGCCAGCAGTCGATCCTTTGGCAACCTGGAGTTTACAGACCGATATTCAGCCTATCTTCAATAATAATTGTAATTCATGTCATGGAGCAACCAGGTCACCAAACCTCAGAGAGGGGAAATCATACACTGCTCTGACAAATGGCGGATATGTGACCCTGCCGGCTGATAAGAGCAAGCTCTATTCAACTATGGAAGGCGCAGAACATATTTCCAGATCAACTGAAACAGACAGGCTTAAAGTCCTTTACTGGATAACCCAGGGTGCAAAAAATAATTAACCTTACGAAAAGCTAATAACCATCTTATATGAAAAAGACACTTTTATTATTACTCTTATCCTTTATTCTGGCCCCGGTATTTGCTCAGGACGAACAACCGGCAGAGAGAAGTTCGAAACCGGTACGTTTCACTTTTGGAACTTCAATACTTATTGATAATCATACTGTCGCAACTCCCTATAAAGGAGGCATTGAGCTGGAAATACACCACCGTTTCAGCCTGATCGAAAACTATCATAATCTTTTTGGGATCTTTGGCTCGGCAAATACAAGAATAGGTTTGAATTACGGTATCACCGACCGGATAATGATCGGTGTGGGAACAACCAAGGATTACAAGCTGCAGGATATCCAGTGGAAATATCTTATTCTTCAGCAAACCGGGGATAACAGCATGCCCGTATCACTTTCCTACTATGGCAATGTTGTCGCTGATCTCAGAAAGGATGCAGCTTTCGGGCCGGAAGACCAGTACAGAACAATTCACAGGTTATCCTACTTCACGCAGCTTATTGTTGCCCGTAAGATCAATGACATGTTTTCAGTGCAGGTCGCTCCGTCACTGGCTTATTTCAATTCTGTACCACAGTATATCGAGGCAACAGACAGCACTGTATATAAGGGTTATAAGAACCTTAATTTAGGCGTGTCTGTTGGTGCACGTGCCAATGTTTTCGGGAATCATTCAGTTATTCTTGAGTATGACCAGCTTCTTACAAAGCAGGATATTGATGTTCAGCCCAAACCTAACCTCTCACTGGGTTGGGAAATAGGGACCGCAACACATACTTTTCAGTTATTTGTAGCAAACTATTCTCAGATAATCAACCAGAGAAACCTGGTTTTTAATACAAATGATTTCACAAAAGGAGATTATCTTGTAGGATTTAATGTTACAGTCAGATTCTGACAAGAATAATAAACAATGATATCAAATAAATCCTGGTTGTTGCTCCCGGTTCTGCTGATTTCTGTCAGATCCACCGCAATTGGAATTGACACCCCAATATCCTCCAATCAGGACACTACTGCTTTTGTTTCTCCTTTCCAGGAAGATAATGAGCGATGTTTTAAATGTCATGGACAAAGCATTTATGAGTATACAAATGAAAACCTTGGTCGCCAGGTCAAAGCACTGATGTTTTCTGAAAGGATCATTGAAAGAAAGAATTTTTACGGGTCTAACCATAAAAGTTTCAGTTGTACTGACTGTCACTCGGAAGAGTATACCTCATTCCCCCATTCCGGGCAGCTCCGGATGGAACAACAATACAACTGTATTGACTGCCACGGTGGAGATGAAAAATTTGCAAAGTTCAATTTTGAAGCCATCGAAGCAGACTATCAGGCAAGCGTTCATTTTAAGCTTGAAGAGGGTGGATTTACCTGCTGGAAATGTCACAACCCGCACGAATACAAGATAAGTGCCAGGAACAGTAATAATCTGAAGGAGACAATTCTTTTTGATAATAATATTTGCCTGAACTGCCACGCTAACTTTAGTCATTTTCAACTTTTAACGAATCGTGATGAGATAAACATACTGGCAAAGCATGATTGGTTACCCAACCAAAGCTCTCATTTTAAGAGTGTAAGATGTATTGAATGCCATGCAGAAGTCAATAACAATGTACTTATTTCTCATCTCATAAACCCGAAAGAAAAAGCAGTAAGAAAATGTAATGAGTGCCATTCTCAGAACTCACTGCTGATGTCTTCATTGTACAAATTCGAGTCAAAAGAACAACGTAAGGATGGATTTTTCAATGGGATTATCATGAATGAATCATATGTGATTGGTGCAAACAGGAACGAATATCTGAATGTTTTCAGCCTGATTATTTTTGGGCTGGTCATATTAATTATTTGCGGACATTTATTTTTCAGGTTGAGAAAGAAACAGAATAAATAAAAACTACAATGTATTTATATCCGGTCTGGGTCAGGTTATGGCATCTTTTAAACGCGGTTTTGATCGTGATACTGATCATAACCGGCATCAGTATGCAATATACCGGTAAAGCAGAATCTGCGATGCTCGTAGGATTTGCAAGAGCTGTAAAATGGCATAATATTGCGGCTATTCTCCTTATTTTTAATTATGTTTTCTTTGTTGTCGGGAATTTTATGACCGGGAATGGCAAGTATTACAGGATTGGGAAAAGAAATTTCTTTTCTGATCTTCTGAAACAGATGAAGTATTATTCCTGGGGAATGTTTAAGGGTGAAAAACATCCATTTCCTGTTTCCCTTGAAAATAAATTCAATCCTTTGCAAAGAATAAGCTATGTACTCGCAATGTACGTGGCTTTACCCCTGGTGATTATCTCAGGATTAGGATTGCTTTTTCCTGAAACAGTAATTAACAGGTTCTTCGGAGTAAGCGGTCTTATTATTACTGATATACTTCATATTACGATGGGATTCTGCCTTTCGGTATTTTTGTTGGTTCACATATATACCTGCACTCTTGGAAGGAAACCCTTTTCATTGTTCAGGGGAATTATCACCGGATATCATGAATCAGATGAAGAATAAAAACAACCGAAAAATTTTTGCACGATAATTGTATTGATATAAAACTAAAAAAAAAGGTATTATGAAAACTATGAAACTTTTAATGGCAAGTTCAGTGCTTTTTGCTCTGAGCGTGGCTGTGGTTGCCCAGCCAAAACCATGGACAGCTCCTGCTGAATATAAGACCAAGAAAAATCCGGTCGCACAGAGTGATGCTAGCAATAAGGCAGGAATGGCCTTATATACAAAAAACTGCGCTTCCTGTCATGGCAAAACCGGCCTTGGTGACGGTGTTAAAGCCCGCGCCCTGAAAGATTTCCCGGGCGACTTTTCTGCAGCAGCTTTTCAGAACCAGACCGACGGCGAGCATTTTTATAAAACTAGGGCCGGAAAAGGCGAAATGCCAAAATATGAAGGCAAACTGGCAGATGAAGATATCTGGAATATTGTTAACTATATGAGAACTTTCAAGAAATAGCTCTGGAAAAATCGTTTAGATTGAGATTAAATCGGGAGCCGGGTTTGAAACCTGGCTCTTTTTTTTTATTATAAGTACCATCTCCGCTTCTCCTGCATTCGGCATTGCACACCCGAAATTTAATCCTAATGGTTATCATTTGTTATTTCCAAAAACCTGGTTGCTAATGGATTAAAATTCAATCATTTAATATAATATTCCGGTGCTCTGCACCTTAGACCTTAACTACAATTATTCATCCTTAAATTGTTTGATGCGATCCACATTCCGGGCCTGGTATTAAGCGGCAGAGCCGCATAATATTTATAGAAATGAAATTGAATGATATAACAATAGGTGCAGAGCACCGCAATATGTGCTCATTTTCAGATTAAAAATAAATAAGGCTGTCATTTCTGGCAGCCTTATTGAAAATATCAATTGTGATATTTATTTCTTAAGGATCAGTTTGATTTTAACCAGTCAATTGAATTTTGCAATAACTGCAAAGCATACGTCGGATTGTGTACGCCTTTGGATAATTCACTATTGATGTACCCATAATTGTAAGCAGCTCCTAACTCGCCATATTTCCACTCACGGCCAATTCTGAGTGCATAATCAGCATCAACGGCCCAGGTAACGGTATTTCCGTAGACTACCAGACCAGTAGTGGCACTTACAGTATTGGTTGCAGGAATTGCTGTTGCATATTTAGTTGCTGATGAAACAGCAGGGAAAAGTGTTCCGTAGAAGTCATGACTTGGAACAGCGCTGTAAGATACGCCGGACGAACCTGTAGTTTTCTTGAAGACCTTTCTCGTAACCAGAAGCTCAGCAAGTTCAATTATTTTTGCATCAATCAGGCTCTGTACGGGAGTAATTTTATTGCTTCCGCTATGACACTCGGTACATTTTGCAGTGTTGACTTTAAATGTATGACCACCTGTTCCGGTAGTCGGATCATATTCATTCATATGACAGTCAGTACACGAATTTTCTGAATGTTTCCATGTCCTGGTATAGGTTTTACCAGCATATTCATATCCATTTAAACCGGCAAAAAGATTTGACTGGTTCCCGTCATGAATGGAGAAACTTGTTCCAACAGTATATTTTACTGTGGTCGCCTCTTTCGAATTATCCAGAGGAAAATAAGGAAGTTCGGCAAAAGCTTTATTTGTCACAGGGCCACCAGTGGGAGGTGTGGCATCTGAATATGCAATATACCTTGCTCCGCGTATCTGATGACATGTTGCACATAAATTATTTATTTTGCCAAAATCTGTCGGATTGGAATAATTGTTATATGCCAATGAAACAGGTGCAGTAGTTCTTAATACCTGGGTAATAGTATCCTCTGCAAACTCAAATGAAGAGTGCTTATGACATGTTGCACAGGCCATTCGGGTAGCATTATTGACATCGTTGGTAGTCGAAATTAAAGCACCTGTTGCCCAGGGCTTACTTGTAATTTCTTTGAAACCTTCATTTGTATGACATCTCGCACAATATTTACCAGTCCTCGGATTACCTTCATAGTGAGCCGATACATCAAATGCTTCTTCAATTGCATCTGTTTTTGTCGTATTATGGCATTTGAGACAACTCGAGTTGGCATCTTTTCCGGGAGGTCCCGTTGGTCCTTCACATGATGCCAGCACGAAACCAGCAACAGAAAAAATCATAAGTAATTTAATTGCACTCTTCATATCTATATTAAGTTAGGTCCGATTAGGGGTGCAATTTACAAAATTGCCATTGTTAATTAATTAACAGTATTCATGCTATTTGCAACTTGCATTATTGATAGATGTATTGTCTTAAGATGATAAATATCAATTAATTTTATGATATTTATTAGTTTTGTCCCGTAATCAATTTCTTATACCAATTTTGAACCCTTCTAAAATATGTCAAATAATAACACTATAGACAATTGTTCAACATGCACCAGCGCGTGGAAGAATTTCCGGCATCTTTCAAAACAGGAGCTACAGTTTGTAAACGAGAACAGATTCGAAGCCTCCTTTAAACCGGGGGAGATTATAATGAAACAGGGATCACCCGCATCAAATGCTTTGTTCCTGTCACAGGGGATGGCAAAGGTTTACATTGAAGGAGCAAAAGGGAGAGACTTCATTTTAAGTATAGCGAGACCGGGAAGAATGATAATGGGACCTGGAGCTTATACCACTTCAAGACATTCATATACAGTCTCGGCGATTACTAAAGTACATGCCTGCTTTATCAGCTTCGATGTTTTCAGGAAGCTGGTGAAAAGCAATGGAGAATTTGCAGAAAGCATGCTGGAGGATATTAGTGCAAAATCGATGCGAACACATCAAAAAATGGTAAACTTGTCTCATAGAAAAATGCCTGGGAGGCTCGCAGAGGCTCTTATCTATTTTGCTGATGAAATCTTCATGTCGGATGAATTCGAAGTACTGCTATCGCGTCAGGAAATCGGAGAGATGACAAATATGGCGAAGGAAAGTGTTGTCAGGATATTGAAGGAATTCAGTGATTCGGGCATAATTGAATATGACTCATCAAGGATAAAGATAATTGATAAACAAAAACTCAATCTGATCCTGAAAAGAGGTTGATTAAAATCTGAATATAAGTCTAACTGTCTTAAAATATGAAGTTTAAAAAGTTTCTGTTTTCTCCCGTAATGATGGGAGCACTCTTAGTGATATTTGCCGCCGTCATGGCAGCAGCAACATTCATTGAAAATGACTTTGGTTCGCAGGCTGCTTACGGATCGGTTTATAATACAAAATGGTTCGAGCTTATCCTTCTCCTCCTTGCCGTCAACCTTATTGGTCAGCTGATAATATTTAAAATGTTCAGGAAAGAGAAGCTGCCTGTAGCACTCTTTCATCTTGCATTCATTCTTATGATAGCAGGCGCGGGAATCACAAGATATTTCGGTTGGGAAGACTCAATACATATCAGGGAGGGCGAGACATCTAACAGTTGCTATTCATCTGAAGGCTACATAGGCTATACAGTGAACGATACTAACTGGATGCAGCTGTCAGAAGGCTCGTTTCATCACACACTGAATCCAGACAATGCAGGTGATTATTTAGGACAGATCATATATGGAGAAAAAACATATGAGCTGAAACTTGAAAAGGTAATTCCGAATGCTACGGAAGTTATCGTGGATGATCCAACAGGAGAACCTCTTATCTCATTGGTGGTCACGAATGATATGATAAACATAGATAGGTTCATTCTGCTTAACGGATCGAGAATATATGTGCAGGGCATCTGGATAGGATTCAATACATGGGAAGATACCGAGATTAAGATCTCTACAGATTCAGGATTCTTCACGATGACTTCAATCTATGAGATCGGGCAGATGAACATGATGACGGGCGAGACACTGGCATCACCACCCGGGACAAGTATCAGGCTTGAGAAAATGCAGGTCATATCCGTCGGGGACCTGAAGATTGTTCCCAAAGAAATGTCAATTTCAGGAATACGTGCACCAGTCACTGCAGGACCTGGTGATGAGCCTTCAGAATATGACACATACATTTTAAATATTTCAACAGGAGGAGATTCAGAAACCTTTAACCTCTGGGATAAAAAATCAGGAGACAATGATATAACCAGCTGCAAGTTTGACAATCTTGAATTTGGGATAACATACGAGTCGAAACATGCTTTGCTGCCTTTCAGCCTTCGTCTAAATGATTTTATCATTGAGAGATATCCCGGATCAAATAGTCCTTCGGGTTACAATAGCGAGGTAACGATTATCGACGAAGCTGAAAACATAGAGAAGCCCTTCAGCATATACATGAATAACGTGTTGAAATACAAGGGATATCGCCTCTACCAGTCATCGTACGACAAAGATGAGCAGGGTACAATTCTATCTGTCAGTCATGATCCGGCAGGAATGCTGGTGACATACACCGGATATGCCTTGCTCTTCCTGTTTATCATACTTTCTCTCATTAACAGGAATTCGCTGTTCCTTACAATCAGGGCAGGAGCCTGGAGCTCACCTCTGCGAAAAACACTTGCCACAGGCATATTCATAATGCTGCTATCGGGATTTGCTCCACTGAATGCACAGGAGTTTGTTCCGTCCAGGGAAGGAGCTGCCGAGTTTGGCAAAGTGCTTGTCCAGGATCAGAAGGGCAGGACAAAACCGCTTTACACGATGAGTAGCGATATCCTGAGGAAAGTGTCGCGTGAGGACAAATTTGATAGCTATACTCCAATGCAGGTTTTCCTTGGTATATATCTCGATTTCGACAACTGGAAGAATGTTCCGATGATCAGGGTTTCGAGTAAAGATCTGCAGAAGAGCCTTGAAATCAGGGGAAATATGGCTGCATTTTCCGACATGGTCAAAATGGATGGCAATGGTTCTTATAAGCTGTCGCTTGCAGTCAATGCTGCTTATGAAAAATCACCAGGAGAGAGAAACAAGTTCGACAAGGAGGTGATGAAAGTTGACGAAAGAGTCAATATCGTCTATATGATCTACAGAGGTGATTTCATGAAGATATTCCCTCTGAAGGATGGCACGATAAATTGGGGATCGGCTGAAGAGGCTCTTAAAAATACCATCAACCGGGAAGATTCATTGTATCTTGAGAGAATCGTGACAGTGCTGTCTGAGGCATTACAGTCCAACAGTACTAAAGAAATCAAGCAGATATGCGAATCGGTGACAGGATACCAGAAAAGATTTGCCGGATATGAGCTTCCTTCGGAATCAAAGATAAGGGCCGAGAATATCTATTACAGGATGGGGATATTTGAAAAACTCTTCCCGTTCTATTTTACGATAGGGATCCTGATGCTTCTCGGACTTATTTCAATGGTCATAATTGGGAAAAAGAAGAAGCCGCTGATCGTTAAGATACTAGGCTGGCTTCTTTTTGCAGGCTTCCTTTTCCATACTTTCGGACTCGGACTTAGATGGTATTTATCGGGTCACTCTCCAATGAGCAACGGTTATGAATCAATGATATTCATCTCATGGGTGACGATCCTTGCAGGATTAATTTTCAGCCGCAAATCGGATTTTGCACTTGCTGCAACAGCAGTTCTTGCCGGGATGACGCTCATGGTGGCACATCTGAGCTTCATGGATCCAGAGATCACCAACCTTGTTCCGGTCCTGAAATCGTATTGGCTTACACTTCATGTTTCAGTTATTACCGGCAGCTATGGCTTCCTTGGCCTTGGAGCGATACTTGGGATAATTACGATGATCCTTCTCACTCTGGTCAATGACAAAAACCGGGAACGTATTTCCAAAACCATTGATGAGCTGGTAGTTATAAACTTTAAGACACTTACTCTTGGGCTTTATTTCCTTACTATCGGCACTTTCCTGGGAGCTGTCTGGGCAAATGAGGCGTGGGGAAGATATTGGGGATGGGATCCAAAGGAGACGTGGTCGCTTATAACCATAATAGCATATACTCTTGTAATCCATTCGCGCATGATACCGGGAATGAAGAGTATTTATACATTCAACCTGCTTTCTCTCTTTGCATTTTCATCGGTGCTGATGACATATTTCGGAGTGAATTATTACCTGTCGGGTTTGCATTCTTATGCTTCAGGCGATCCCGTGCCTGTTCCGGCATTTGTGTATATTACTGTTATAGTGCTGGTTGGGTTGTGTATTGCTGCGTATGTGAAGTATTGGAAATATAACAGGGTATAAGTTAAGGAGACGCCGGAGGCGTCAAAATCCAATATGCAAAAGCCGCAGGCCATGACCATATCTGACCGGTTCAATTGCAATTATCATAAATAATTAAACGACTAGCACTTAATTGCGACAATGAGTGGTCAGTTTACTCCGGCCAAATGTGGGTAAAGTCACGGGCTTTTGCAAAATCAGAGGATCCCCCACAACCGAATATTTTCGATCCACAGATGTCAAATTTGATTATTAAAGACTAATTTTATATTCTAGTCTCAATCTCTATGAACCTATTAAAGCAGATAGACTGTCAGATGAAAGCTAAATCAAATTTATTCTTCTCTGTGTACATTTTTCGGTTTGCACTGGTTTTTGCTTTTTTCACGATTACTGAAATTATTTTCGCACAAACTTATGGACTAAAATTTCAAAGCCATGATGTTGTTCTGGATAAAAGAACGGAATTAAATTTAACTCCCGAAAATTTATTAAGTTTTCATAACGAATTCGAAATTTCTTTTGACTATAATATTTATCTTTCAAAACTGCCTAATAATTCAGGATTATTTGGATATGTTTTTCGGATCATTTCTCTTGATAACAATAACATTGATCTCCTGATTTCGCCTACCCCTTCAATAAATTTAAACCTGGTTATCGGGAGAACAGATTCAATCATTCATATTGGTTCCATATCCAATGCCCTTGATGGTTGGGTAAATTTGCGTATAAAGTTTTTATTGAATGAAGACAGATTGATTTTCTATACCCCTGATTCTTTTTACGTTCAGGATAACGTCGGGTTTAAAAAAGAAGATTCATTCAGAATAGTTTTTGGAGCGAATGATTATGAAAATTTTAAGACATCTGATGTCCCTTCAATGATCATAAAGGATATACGTATTTCTGAAGAAGGAAAATTAAAATATCACTGGCCCCTGGATGAAGAACAGGGCAATATAGCGAAAAACAGATTAAACAAAACAGTAGCACTTGTAAAAAATCCTATATGGTTAAAGAACAATCATTGTAAATGGGAAACCAGGCATCAAGTTGAAGTTAAAGGATATGTAATGGTAGTTTCCGACAGCGAAAATGGAAAAATATTTATTGTCGGCGACAGGGAGTTAAATATTTATTCCGCACAGGAGAATATTATTCAATCAGTTAAATACAATAATAAATCAATTTCAATAAATAGCGATTACTATTCTATATATAACAGTCTGGATAACAAGATTTACTGTTATATGGTAAATAGTAAGATATTTTATAGCATTGATATATT
>JAPLDY010000015.1 GCA_026391595.1 Bacteroidia bacterium | reverse complement strand
ACATTTTCAATAATGAACTGAATCTGCTCAAATGTATGACCCAGGTTTGTCCCCTGTCCTGCCGTGTTTTCAATTACTGCCGTGACTCCTTTTGTTTTGTCGAGAGAAATATTAATTGATTCTGCAATTCTTTGAAGGCATTCTTCAGTTGTCATTGCTTTCAGGTGACTCCCGGGGTGGAAATTGAGCCTGTCGAGGCCGAGGAGTTCACATCTTTTCATCTCATCAAGAAATGATGTCCTTGATTTTTCCAGTGGCTCCTTTTCAGGATGCCCGAGGTTTATCAGGTAGCTGTCGTGAGGCAGTATCTGAAAAGGCTTATAGTCAAATTTCTCGCAATTAGTCCTGAATTCAGAAATTGCTTTTGCGCTAAGCGGATTTGAAAACCACTGTCTTTGATTTTTTGTGAAGAGCGCAAATGCTTTTGCTCCAATAGCATTAGCATTAACCGGGGCATTTTGTACTCCCCCTTCTGCGCTAACGTGTGCACCGACGTATTTCATAAACAGATAATTTACTAATAATATAAAAAAGGCGCCAGGCGTCAACATCTAAAGGCCTGTAGCCCGATGCCTGACGCCTGATACCTTTTAAAAGTAGCTGCTTCCGTCCCAGCAGTGGGTACATAGTTTTTCCTTCGGCAGCCCGATTGCCTCAACAAGGTCGTCGAGCCGTTGGTACAGCAGTGAATCAAGATCGAGCTTCTCTGTAATTTTTTTGACCATCATTTTATACTTTTCCGAGTCGGGATCTGAAAATTCCCCAAGGTCTTTTACATCGCCTCCCAATTCCTTCACAGCTCTTCTTGCTGCCAGTTCCATTGGTGATCTGGATTGTGTAAAATTCAAAAAATCACATGAATATAAAAGTGGAGGACAGGCTATCCTCATATGTATCTCTGCTGCGCCGTTTTTCCTCATGTCGTTTGTATTGTCCTTAAGCTGTGTTCCGCGAACGATGCTGTCGTCGAGAAATACCATCTTTTTACCTTCAATTACTGCCTTGTTGGGAATCAGTTTCATTCTGGCTACAAGATCACGCTGCTCCTGTAAAGAAGGCAGAAAACTTCGTGGCCATGTCACAGTGTACTTTGAATATGGTCTTTTATTTGGTATTTTCTTTTCATTTCCATATCCAATTGAATGCCCTACTCCTGAATCGGGAATGCCGCATACAAAGTCGGCCTTAACATCGTCTCTTCGTGCCAGACATGCTCCGCACCGGTACCGGCATTCATCCACATTTATTCCTTCATAATATGATGGAGGATAGCCATAATAAACCCACAGAAACGAGCAGATTTGCATCTTTTCTCCCGGTTTTTTAAGCTGTTTATAACCGTCGGCTGTTACATGAACAATTTCGCCGGGGCCCAGGTAATATTCAATCTCAAAACCCGTGTTCGGGAATGAACATGTTTCGGCTGCAATTGCGTAAGAATTTTCTTTTTTACCTAATACGACCGGTGTTCTTCCGAGTTTGTCCCTGGCAGCTATTATCCCGTCGTCAGTCAGTATCATCAGAGAGCATGATCCCTTGATGTTTTCAAAAACATTCTGAATGCCTTCAATGAAATTCTCCTTTTCACATATAATATTTGCAATTACTTCCGTAGGATTTATATTACCTTCAAAATTCTCGGTAAAGTGTCTTTTTTTAATAAGTATCTTCCTTTCAAGGTCCTCAATATTAACTAATCTGCTGACGGTAACAATTGCAAAACGGCCAAGGTGAGAATTAAACAAAATGGGCTGCGGGTCAGTGTCGCTAATAATTCCCATGCCTGAAAATCCGGCAAACTCTTTTAATTCATCTTCAAATTTAGATCTGAAATAGGCATTTTCCAGGGTATGTATTGAGCGCCGGAACCCTTTTCCCGGAACAATAAAAACCATCCCTGCCCGTTTTGTTCCAAGATGAGAATGGTAATCTGTTCCATAAAAAACATCCTTTACACAATCATTCTTTGATACAACGCCATAAAAACCGCTCATATTACTGAATATTAAGAAATTAAGAAACCTTTCTTCCTTTGTAAATTTAATCAATGGAATGATATTTCGATATGTTGGCAGTTATTATTATTTTTGCAAACCTTTATCTTATTAAAAATCATATAAATGGCAGATTTAAATACTAATCCGGTAAATATTCCGGAAACAAAAAAAGGTGCTCCTGTCGGACTGATTGCTCTTTCGATTATCCTTGTCGCGGCTCTGGCTTTTCTGTTCGTTCAATATTTTGATCAAAAAAATAAAATGATCGAAATGGAAACAGCACTTACCCAGGAAAAAGATTCGCTGGCTAATGAACTTCGTCTGATGATCCATGCTTATGACACCCTGAAGACAGACAATGTGGGCCTGAAAGCCGAAATTGAAAGTCAAAAACAAAAAATTATCAAGATACTGGCTGAAGATGCATCAAAGATCCAGCTAATAAAGAAGTATCGGGCAGAGATCACTACGATGAGGGACATTATGAAAAGCTACATCGTACAGATTGATTCGCTTAACACAAGAAATAAAATTCTTGTAGCTGAAAATACGCAGATCAAACAACAGATAACTGAAGTTAAGAATGTCAATACAGAACTTGTAAAAGTAAAAGAAGTGCTGACTGAAAAAGTTGAAGTTGCTTCAGTTATCCAGGCAAAAAATATTTCTGCTGTTGCTGTGAACAAAAAGAACAAGGAGACTTCCCGCTTAAATCTTATGGAAAAATTGAGGGTCGGATTCACGCTTCGTGAAAACCCGATCGCGGAAGCAGGTCAAAAGCAGCTCTTTATGAGAGTCATAAGGCCTGATTCTCTTGTAATTTCAACCAGCTCTGATAATCTTTTTGAATATAACGGCAATCAGATAATATATTCTGCCACCCGCACAATTGATTACATGAATCAGGATGTTGATGTGACGATCTGGCTCGATAACACAGGCGATTTTGTTCCGGGAAATTACGTCGCGGAGGTTTTTCTCGAAGGCGTAATGATAGGAAAGACTACTTTCATGCTTACGAAAAGGTAGCTATTTTCCTGGAGGCATCATAAATTCCGTAATAATATTATCGGATATCATTTTTCCCTGGTTTGAAAGAACCAGGGTATTTTTTTCCTGCCTCATCATTCCATATCCCATGAATTTGCCAGCCAGGTTCATAACGTAATCATATCCTTCTTTTTCAAAGGTCCGTTCAACATATTCAAGATCTATTCCCCACATAGTCCTGAGGGAAGTCATTATGTACTCATTGAATCTGGTTTTCATGTCGAGCTCTTCCCTTTCAAAAAATTCCTTGCCGCTGTTTACGTATTTGACATATTTCTTCAGATCTCTTACATTCCACTGCCTTGAGTATCCGTTAAATGAATGTGCAGAAGGCCCCAGTCCCAGATACGGCACCTGTTTCCAGTAGTTTGTATTGTGAATCGAAAAATAGCCGGATTTGCCGAAATTTGAAATTTCGTAATGAATAAACCCTGCAGATTCCATTTTTTCTATTAGCGTATTGAATTGAGAAGTGCTTTCTTCTTCGTCTGTCTCCTGAAAAATTCCCTTCTCTTTCATTTTACTGAAAACAGTCCCCGGTTCAATGGTAAGATGATATGCAGAGAGATGAGTAATTCCTGTTGAGATTGCCATGTCAAGATTTGTCGCCCATCTGGATGTGTCCATCCCTGGAATTCCGTAAATCAGATCTATGGTGACATTTTCAAATCCTGCCTTAAACGCTTGTTCGGTGGCAGTTAATGCCTGCGCTCCTGTGTGTCGCCTGTTAAGCAGCTTAAGATCGCTGTCGTCCCACGACTGGACACCCAGACTGATCCGGTTTATGCCCATATTTTTCAGTTCCGCCAGATAGCCGGCAGAAACATCGTCGGGATTTAGCTCCAATGTTATTTCACTTCCTGCCTCAACATTGAAAGTCTTCCTCAGATGATCAAGTATTATTCCGGTTTCTGATGCAGGAAGAACAGAAGGGGTGCCGCCTCCGAAATAAACTGTTGATATAGGTTCGCTGCCGGTATAACTTTTCCTTAGTTCTCCTTCGTAAAGAAGTGTCCTGATAAAATCGGAATGATCATCACTTGAAATAACGTGATAGAAATCACAGTAATGACACATCTTTTTGCAAAATGGAATATGAATATAAATCCCAGCCATCAGAATAATTTGTAATATCTAAATGTATAAATAAAATAACATTCTTATGACTAAATTTGCGGTAAACATTCCTGATGATAAGAAAGAATATTTTTTCGATAATTGTAGCTTTGGTTATTGTCTATCTAAGCCTTACAAGCAGTGAAAGAATTGACAAGCTGCCTTTGATCAAGTTCTCCGGTTTTGATAAAATCGTCCATTGTATAATGTACTTCGTCTTAATGTCGGTGTTGATATATGAAAACAGGAAGAGCGTCGCAAGGATCCCGGGCATTTTTCTCCTCGGGTTGATTCCCTTCTTTTTCGGTCTTATACTTGAATTATTGCAGTCCTGGATTACGACAACACGCACCGGAAGTATTTATGATCTTCTTTTCAATCTGGCCGGAATATTATTTGCAATTGTTTTTTTCTTGCTGGCCAGACGCTTTGGGAAGGAAAATTTCAGATACTGATTTTATCCCCTGCTTTTGCATTATTTACAAGCTCATAAATAGTTGTTGTGTTGAAAAGAACCTCGAGTTCAGATCTCACTTTTGAATAGTTTTCATGAATCGGACAAATGTCTTTCTTTATATCGATATATGAACAGGAAGTATTATGTATCAGGCAATTTGTGAAAATCTCTTCTCCGTCGATGATTTTCACTATATCCAGGAGCGTGATTTTTTTCGGATCCCTGAGCAACGAAAAACCTCCGTGCGGTCCTTTAAGTGATTTCAGGATTTTTTGTTTTGCCAGCTGCTGAAGTATTTTTGCAAGAAAAGGCGTGGGAAGATCCAGGTCTTTTGAAATTTGCTTTATTCCTGTCTTTTTGTCTCCCTGCTGTTTGCTGGCTATATATATGATTGCCCTGATCCCGTATCTGCAAGAGTTTGAAAGCATGTCAGTACATTTTTAAAGGTATCTTGTCTATTCTTCTTTTATGTCTTCCCCCTTTAAATTGCGTTTCAAGAAAGGTTTTTACAATGAGATATGCTTCTGCTTCGTTGATGAACCTGCCCGGAAGGGCACATATGTTTGCATCATTGTGTGCCCTGGCCAGTTTTCCGATCTCTTCATTCCAGCATAATGCACTTCTTATTCCCGGGTGTTTGTTGACAGTCATATTTATCCCGTTCCCTGTACCGCAGATTGAAATTCCAAGTTCAAATTCTCCTGCTGCGACAGCATTTGCCAGCGGGTGACCGAAATCCGGGTAATCGACGGTCTCGTCCGACGGACAACCAAGATCTTTTACCTCATATTTCTCCTTAATGAGAAAATCAAGCAGTTTTGTTTTCAGATAAAAGCCTGCATGATCCGATACGATAGCTATTTTCGGTTTTTTCATCAGTCTGGTTTATATAATAACCTGTTAATTTAAGGAAAAAAATATATTTATATCCCTTTTAGAATCTATTTTGAATTAATTTTAATGTTTATAAAGAGTATAGAAAGCATTGATTAATATTTTAAAAGTCGTTGGTTTTTAACAAAATAATAATTAAAATGGTCGTTCATAATTCTTGTTACAACCTTTTAATAGAATAAAGTTCTTCTATGAACTTTAAATGAACATTAAAAACCATAAATTTGTTCTGTATTCATTGCATTTATTGAATTAATAACAATTGTTAATTGTAATGGTAATATCTTGATTATCAAATAATGAATATTAACAAAACTGTTTAAAAGATGTTCGTCTGATGATTATTCCGTTTAATGCAACATAAATCGTGTTTTTATTTCAACACAATTCACAGCAATACATTATCATTATAAATAAATAAATATTAACTATTATTAAATACATACTTTGTTAAAAACATATCGTAAAGAGGATGGCCAGACGAAAAGATACTGATATTGTTTCTGAAATAAAATTATTGAAGAAGAATAAAAATGCAATAATTCTGGCTCATTATTATCAGACTAATGATATACAGGACATAGCCGATTTTATAGGGGACAGTCTTGCATTATCTCAGAAAGCTGCTTCAAACGATGCTGATATTATACTTTTCGCAGGAGTTAAATTCATGGCCGAGACAGCAAAGATACTTGCTCCGGAGAAAAAGGTTCTTATTCCTGATATTAATGCCGGATGCTCATTGGCAGACTCATGCAAGGCAAAGGATTTTAAGAAATTTATTAAGGAGAATCCAGGAAGAACAATAATAACTTATGTAAATACAACTGCAGAAATAAAGGCTCTTTCAGATATTTCTTGCACTTCTTCTAACGCTGTTCAGATAGTTAATTCATTACCTCCTGATGAAAAGATAATATTTGCTCCTGACAGAAACCTGGGAAATTATGTTATAAATCAAACAGGCCGTGATATAATTGTCTGGAACGGAACATGTCATGTTCATGAAGAATTTTCACTGGAAGCAATTCTGAAATTGAAAGATGAAAATAAGGGAGCAAAAGTAATTGTACATCCTGAATGTGAATTGCCGGTAAGAATGGTAGCAGATTTTATTGGTTCTACATCCGCATTGCTTAATTTCACGGGGAAGGATGATGGAAATTGTTATATAGTGGCTACAGAACCAGGAATATTACATCAGATGAAAAAAGAAAATCCTCAAAAAACCTATTTGCCTGTGCCACCACGGGATTCAACATGCGGTTGCAGTGAGTGTAATTTCATGAAGATGATAACTATGGAAAAAATTTACCGGTGCCTAAAGACTGAAAAGCCTGAAATATACGTTAATAAAAAAATAATTATAGAAGCACGCAAGCCAATACAACGAATGCTGGAAATATCAAAAAAACCAGGTCTGTAGATCATGAAAAAATTATCAATAATAGTAACCTTTTTATTTTTTGTATTAACAGCATCAGGACAAACACCTGAAAATGTAAAAGACGGGTATCAGATATTTAAATATCCAAATGGAAATATATCCAGTGAAGGAATTTTTAAAAATGGCAAACCTGATGGATATTGGAAAACTTATTATGTGACGGGAATTAAGAGATCAGAAGGAAGATATACAAATTCCAGACTCGACAGTATATGGTTGTTCTATGATCAGACAGGAGATACAGCTGTTAAAATAAGTTACCTGTTCGATAAAATGAATGGATATTATCTTAAATATAAGAAAGAGCCATCTTCAGGAGTATATTTATTTTCAAAAGAATTATATGCCGGAGGAAAAAAAGAGGGAACAGGATATTTTTATTTCCCTGACGGAAAAATTCAGCAGACAGTATCATACAATGCCGGGAAAAGAGAAGGATTGTCAAAAGAGTTCGACAAATACGGTAATGTAATAACCCTGATGGAATATAATAACGATTTCCTGGTGAGCAGGGAAAAAATAAACAGAACAGATAATAACGGACTAAAGCAGGGTGAATGGATCGACTTTTATCCAAACGGAGGAAAGAGGTCGGAGAAAACATATAAAGACGACCTTCTTAACGGATATTACAAGGAATATGATCCCAGGGGAGTTCCTGTTCTTACCATGCTCTATGAAAACGGATCAATTGTAAAATCAAATGTTGAGGATCAGCCGGAAATAGAAATGGTAAAGAAGTATGACAGTGATAATAAACTGATTTACAGCGGCCCTTACCGAAATAATGTACCTGTTGGCGTTCACCGGGAATTCGGAAAAGACGGAAAGGTAACAAATGCTTTCGTTTATAATGATAACGGATTAATGATTTCAGAAGGCATCGTTGATGAGGCCGGAAACCACAATGGAAAATGGAAGGACCTCTATCCTGACGGCAGGGTGCTGGCAGAAGGAACATACATCGATAACAGACGCTCAGGATTGTGGAAGTTCTATTCACCATCTGGCAAAACGGAACAAACCGGATTCTATAATAATGGACGACCTGACGGACTCTGGAAATGGTTCTATGAGAACGGCACAACACTCAGGGAAGAAGAATATTTCCAGGGTCAGCGAGATGGCGCATTTACCGAATACTCTGCAACAGGTGATATTATCGGACAGGGACAGTATTCCGACGGAGAGAAAAACGGCGAATGGAAATTCAAATCAGGCGATAATAATGAAGAAGGCAAATATATCATAGGGCTTAAGGACGGTCTGTGGAAATCATTTTACAGCGACGGAACGTTAAGATTTAAAGGCAATTACGTACAGGGCAATCCTGACGGGCAGCTTCTCTATTATTTCGAAAACGGCAAAATCAAAGAAGAACAGTTTTTCAAAATGGGTATCCGCCAGAAAACATGGAAGAAATTCAATGAGGACGGGATACCGGTCCTTACTATAACCTATAAGGACGATGTCGAAACCAGCATTAACGGAGTAAAAATAAATCTTCCCGAAAGCGATACAAAGCTGATAAAGTAGTTACTTTGCCCTATGGAGGAAAACTTCAATATCAGAAAGGAAGATATTACAGTTGCAGACAAGGAATTTGATACCCAGCTTCGTCCGGTAAATTTCGCGGACTTCAAGGGACAACAACAGGTAATTGATAATCTTATTGTGTTTGTCACGGCTGCAAAACAAAGAGGCGAATCCCTTGATCATGTATTGTTACACGGACCTCCCGGACTGGGAAAAACAACACTAGCCGCTATAATTTCCAACGAAATGGGTGTAAACCTGCGAGTTACATCCGGTCCGGTTCTTGATAAGCCAGGCGATCTGGCAGGCCTTCTTACAAACCTTGAGGAAGGAGATGTCCTTTTTATAGACGAGATACACAGGCTCAGCCCGGTCGTTGAAGAATATCTTTATTCTGCAATGGAGGATTTCCAGATAGATATTATGATAGACAAGGGGCCCAGCGCTAGGTCGGTTCAGCTTACACTTAACAAATTCACCCTTATCGGGGCAACGACCAGATCAGGATTGCTGACAAGCCCGCTCCGGGCCCGGTTCGGAATAAAGTTTCATCTGGAATATTATGACCAGGAGGTTCTTACGGGGATTGTCAGGAGATCTGCTAAGATCCTCAATGTGAAGATTGAAGACAGCGCTGCGGTTGAAATTGGTAAAAGAAGCAGGGGAACACCAAGAATTGCCAATGCACTGCTTAGACGAATAAGGGATTTTGCGCAGGTAAAAGGATCAGGGAAGGTGGATCTGGATATAACTAAATATGGCCTTAAAGCATTGAATATAGATCAGCACGGACTTGATGAAATGGACAACAGGATCCTTTCTGTAATAATAAATAAATTCAGCGGAGGGCCGGTCGGGCTTAATACTATTTCCACAGCAGTCGGAGAAGAAAGCGGTACTATTGAAGAAGTTTATGAACCATTCCTGATTAAAGAGGGTTTCCTGAAAAGAACACCGCGAGGAAGGGAAGCCACGGAGCATGCATACAGGCATCTCGGAAAAACATTCATCCGCGACAGCAACGGAACATTATTTTAGAGATGAATTAAAAAACATGATCAGTTAAAAACATTGCTGATCTTTTCAAGGCCCTTCATATCCAGAATCCTGATTTTTCTTCCATTGAGCTCAACAAGAGTGTCGGATTTGAATTCCGATAAAAGCCTGATTACAGATTCAGTTGCGGTACCGACAATGTTTGCCAGCTCCTCGCGGGTAAGGGAGATCTGGAGGTAATTCTGCTCGTCCAGTCCGAAATCATGAACCAGCAGAAGCAATATCTCTGCAAGCCTTTCGCGAACTGTTTTCTGTGCAATATCGGTAATGAAAGAATTGGCCTCACCGAGTTCATGGCATGCCAGTTTCAGCAGTTCGTGAGCATATGAGGAATTGGATTTGATTAGAGAAATAAGGATTTCTGCAGGAATGAAACAGACCTGACAATCCTCAATAACCTTTGCTGAAGTACATGCCACCTCGCTGCTGAGAACGCTCCTGTAAGCAATTATGTCGCCCGGTTTTGCAAAACGTATGATTTGTTCCTTCCCGTCAAGGCCGGTCTTAAAAACTTTTATTATTCCACTGTGGATACAATAAAAACCGCTTATCCGGTTGCCTTCATTATAGAGGATTTCTCCCCTTTTAAACTGCCTGAATTCCTTTTCGAAATTTATCATATCAACCTCGTCGCGACTCAGGAACCTGAAAATCGCCCCTGTTTCCAGGGCGCATTTATCACAAAAAGGAACAGGAATTTCTTGGAGCTTCATCTGCTGATGTTATAAACATTGTAAAGAATAACAGAAAGTAATATAAATAGTTCAAGCTTATTAAAAAGCAGTTCTAAACTGTTCAAGGAATCTGATGTCATTTTCAAAATAAAGACGCAGATCGTTGACCTGATATTTTAGCATTGCCGGTCTTTCTATACCCATTCCGAACGCAAACCCGGTGTACTTTTTACTATCAATTCCGCAAGATTCCAGTACTGCAGGATGAACCATTCCGCAACCAAGCACTTCAACCCAACCGGTGTATTTGCATACATTACAACCCTTGCCCCCGCAGATGGTACAGCTTATGTCCATCTCTGCCGACGGTTCAGTAAATGGGAAATATGATGGTCTGAGCCTGATCCTGACGTCCTTTCCATACATCTCGCGGGCAAAGAAAAGAAGAGTCTGCCGCAGGTCGGCAAATGATACATTTTCATCAATATAAAGACCTTCCACCTGGTGGAAAATGCAATGTGCCCTGGCCGAAATAGCTTCATTTCTGAAAACACGCCCGGGCGAAATTGTCCTTATAGGTGGTTTCTGGCCCTGCATTACACGCACCTGAACAGATGATGTGTGTGTGCGCAGGAGAATATCGCCGGGATTGGAATCCTCTGCGGAGATCCTTGATATATAGAAAGTATCCTGCATATCCCTTGCCGGATGTTCCGGAGCAAAGTTCAGCTTCGTAAATACATGATCATCATCTTCTATTTCCGGTCCTTCCGATACAGTGAAGCCTATGCGCCGGAAAATGTCTATTATTTCATTGCGGACTATTGATATAGGATGACGCGACCCAAGACTGTAAGGAACAGCCGGTCTTGAAAGATCCTCAGCCCGCGATCCGGTGTCTGAAATCAGCATTTCCGACTTCAGAAGATTATATTTGTCAAGAGCGCTTTGCTTAAGCAGATTTAATTTTTGTCCTATCTCCTTCTTATCTTCAGCAGGTACATTTCTGAACTCTTCAAACAAGTCTGATATCTGGCCTTTTTTACTAAGAAACCTGAGGCGGAAAGATTCCAGCTCTTCCGGTCCGTTGACTTTCAACTCAGATATTTCAGCAAAAAGGAGGTTTATTTTTTCAAGCATCGAAAATCTATTTTATAATCACTGTTATTTTGCGATAATTTTTATTTTAAGGATTTTTACATCTTCAAGCGGCTTGTCAGCAGCATTGGTTTTGACTGCTGCGATCTTATCAACGACATCCAATCCCTCAAGGACTTCGCCAAAAACTGTATAGGTACCATCAAGACGCGGAACCCCGCCAACGGTTTTGTACACCTCACGCTGGTTCTCCGGAATATTATGGGTTTGAAAGTTCGTAAAGGATCCATACAACCGTAAAGATGCCATTTCCTGAATTACTCCTTCCGACAACGGGGTTCCGGAAAGTTTGGCACTGTCGGCTATCTGTCTGACCGTTTTATTAAACAAGGCCTGTTTGATACTGCTGTTTATCCTCTGTTCGGCAAGGTTAAGATCATCATCGGTTAGTTTTACCCCTTGTACGATATAAAAATGAGTACCGGACGAACGCATTTCAGGATTCACATCATTACCCTCCCTTGCTGCAGCCAGCGCCCCTTTCTTGTGGAAGAGATCCTTGTTAAACTCGGAAGGAATGGTATAGGTGTTCAGGGAGTCAGCTGATTTTGCAATTGGAATAGTTCTTGTCAAAGGATCCCCTGCCTGGATCATAAAGCTGTTGATCACACGGTGAAAAGAGATCCCCTCGTAAAAGCCGGAATTAACGAGTTTAATGAAGTTATCACGGTGGATGGGCGTTTCATCGTAAAGTTTCAGTTTAATGTCTCCCAGCGATGTTTTCATAAGAATAACGGTATTTTCGTTGCTCCTGGGAACATTGCAGTATAAAGCAAGAAATAAAATCAGAAAGGCGGATATGCGTATAAATATCTTGTTCATGATTATTAACTTTTGGTTAATAATGTTCTGTAAATCTGAATGCAAAGATATTTAACTTTGCGCGATCATAAAATAAAAAGTGAACGAAGTCAGAACTCTCGCAAAACAAACCGCAATATACGGATTCGGGACGGTCATACCACGATTTCTGAATTACGGTGTGATGGCAATTTTCTATACCAGAATATTCCAGCAAGCTGAATATGGAGTCGTCACCGAGCTATATGCCTGGATGGCCATTTTGCTTATCGTGCTTACTTATGGAATGGAAACCGGCTTTTTCAGATTTGCACAGAACAAAGAAAATTATGAAAAGGTTTATAGCACATCACTTATTAGCCTGTTCGCAACATCGACGCTGTTTTTAATTCTTGTTTTTATTTTCATCGGTCCTGTTTCTTTTGTGTTAAATTATCCTGATCATCACGATTTTGTGCTGATGACTGCTGCAATAATGGCAATAGATGCCTTTTGTGCAATTCCGTTTGCCAGACTAAGGAAGGAAAACAGGCCTGTGATTTTCAGTATCATTAAAGTTGCCAATGTTGTAATAACAATAGTTGCCGTCCTCTTCTTTTTGCTGGCAGCTCCGAAGATCTGGGAGAACAACAATGGCTGGTTTAGAAAAGTATATGATCCGGCTTACAGGGTAGGATATGTTTTTGTAGCAAACCTGATTGGCAGCATCGCAACATTGTTAATGCTTCTTCCCTTCATAATTAAAATAAAACCGGCATTTGACAAAGGCTTATGGCAGAAAATGATAATATACTCTTTCCCTCTTCTGATTGCGGGACTGAGCGGGTCTTTGAATGATGTACTTGATAAAGTGATACTCAGAAGGATATTGGGCAACGAAACCGGTCTGGCAACGGTGGGGGTTTATGGTGCAGGATATAAAGTTGCAGTACTAATGGCGCTCTTCATTCAGATGTTCAGATTTGCTGCAGAACCGTTTTTTTTCGAAAGGGCAAAGAAAGAAAAAGCAAAGGAAACCTATGCCTTTGTAATGAAATATTTTGTCATTGCAATGCTCCTGGTGTTTTTAGGGATCAACCTGTATATAAAAGGGTTTAAATTTATAATAGGCCCGGATTTCCGTGAATCACTGATTGTCGTTCCCATTGTGAGCATGGGCTACCTGCTCTATGGAATTTACATAAATCACAGCATCTGGTATAAGCTTAACGATCTGACGCGCTTTGGTATCTATATCACTTTGATTGGTGCTTTGATAACAGTTCTTATCAATGTGTTTTTAATACCAGTTTACGGATATATGGCTTCTGCATGGGCACATGTTGCATCTTATGGGTCGATGATAATTATGTCATTCATATTCGCGGAAAAACACTATAAGATTGAGTACAGAATGGAAGCGCTTATCCCCTATTTCATTATTTCCATCGGAATGGTTGTCTTCAGCAGGGTTTTTAATTATAGCAACATTGGGACGGAACTGATTATTAATTCATTGCTGATAATTCTGTTTATGGCATATGCACAATATAAGGATAAGATTTTGACTGTATTTTTCAAGAGAAGCTGATATATTAATGAGAAGAGTTTGTTATAGAATAGCGATTGGAATAGTTATAATAATCGGGGTAGCATTATATTCCTGCAGTAAAAAGGTTGTACCATCCGCGGTTACGGGAAGTAAAATAAAGCCATATGACACTGCCGCATTCAATTATGTTTACGTTGAAGCAATAAAGCAGAAATTGCTTGGGAACGGCGGAGATGCTCTTAAACTGCTGGAACAGATTATAAAAATAAAACCGGAAAGCGATGCTGCATATTTTCAGATGGCACAGATCCTTATAGGGGCAGGCGATATTGCAAATGGGAAGAAATATGCGTTAAAAGCATATTCAATTGACCAGGGAAACTTTTGGTACCTGATGATGCTTGCAGGTACCTATTATGGAGAAGGGAATATTGACAGCGCTATTTTGTTTTATGAAAAGGCAGTTAAGAAATTTCCTGAAAAAGAAAGTCTTCAGGTCACTTTGGCAAATTTATATTCTGAGAATAAAAAATTTGACAGGGCAATAAAGATATTCGAAGACCTGGATCAGAAATACGGAATAAACGAGTCTTCATCCGCCGGGTCAGTTAAAAATCTTATGTGGGAAGAAAAGTGGGACCAGGCTCTGGAAAAGGCTAATCTTTTACTGAAAGAATTTCCTGACAACATCATTTATAACGGACTTCTTGCAGAAATATACCGTGGAAAAGGAGAACCGGAAAGAGCTGAAGAGGTTTATAAATCATTAATTGAAAGAAATCCCGGGAATGGCGAAATACAGCTTGCTCTATGCGATTTTCTGATTGAAGAGAAGAGATATGAAGACCTGTTGCTGTTGCTTAATGTTGTGACAATAAATGAAAACGTTAGAAAAGAGGACAAAATAGCGCTTTTTGCAAGAATTATCGGAACTCCTGAAATAGTTAAAAAAATCGGGGAAAAAGCAGTGCTTTCTCTGATGGTTTTTGAGGCAGCCTATCCTAAAGACGATTTAATTCTGCTGTTTAGACCGGAATTGCTGATCTCTATGGAAAGAATTAAAGATGCTGAAACCAGGCTTGAAGACATAATTGATAAAAGACCTGAAAACTATTATGCCTGGGAAAAGCTGCTCCTTGTTTACCTTCAGCTGGGCGACTACGTTAACCTTGAGAAAAAAGGCGAGGAATGTGCTTCAAAATTCAACAGGTCTTTTCTGGCCAAGCTTCTGTATGCCACGGCGGCGACAGAGAATAAGAAATACGATATTGCTATAGAAGAATTAAGGAAAGCAAATATCCTGGCGGGAGATAATAAAGACATGCTTTTGCAGGTTCTCTCCTTACAGGCCGATGTTTATTACAAGAAAGGAGAATATAATAAGGCATTTGAAACTTTTGATGAAGCTCTTAAGAAGAACAATGAAAATCTTACACTTTTAAATAACTATGCTTATTATCTGGCAGAGAAGAATATGAATTTGAAGGAAGCCGAAGAAATGGCTAAAAAGGTAATTGAGAAAGAGAAGACAAATAACACATATCTTGACACATATGCATGGGTTCTTTATAAAAGGGGAAAATATAAGGAGGCAAGTAAAATTATGGAAGAGATAATGAGGAACGGGAAGAGTGATGACGCCGAGTTTTATGAGCATTATGGTTATATTCTGAAAAAGCAGCACAATTGCACAGACGCTGTTAAATACTGGGAAAAAGCTTTAATTCTTGATAATAAAAAAGTGAATCTGAAAACAGAAATTGATAATTGCAAAAGATAATTTACATAATATTTCTGATAGTGGTTATATCGGGCTGTTCTGTATTAAAGAGGGGAAAAACAGAAGCATTATATAACGGGACAGACGCGATATTGAGAGAAGCTCAGATTGAAGAAAAGAATCTTTCAAATCGGAGTTTTACTATACAAAAGGCAGAAATTGAATTGGATAATAATGGAAAATGGGTTTATTTAATTGCTAATATGAGATATAGCAGGGAGGGAAAATATCTTATAAGCATACGGTCCAAAAGCGGAATAGAAATAGGAAGAATTTTCATAACAAATGACACAATTCTGGCAAATGACAGGGTAAACAAAAAACTGTATTACGGATCTGCCAGGTATCTTGAAAGTAAGTATGGGATCTCATTTGGCTCAATCCCGGTTATTTTGGGAGATTTGATGATAATAAGCGAGCGGAAAAACGAGAAGGTTGAATGTAAAAATGGAGAAGCAAAGTTTAGTGAGAGAGCTAATGGAAGGATAATGGATTATACAGTAAATTGTGACGAAAAGAAAATAAATCTGGCTAAATTAAATGGGATTAACGGTGGAGGCAGCATAGAAATAAAATTTAGGAATTTTTTAAGCAGAGGAGACGTAACTTATCCCGGCGCAATAGAAATATGGGAAAATAAAAGCCAACCGAAGATAAGGATCGAAATTAAAAAAGTTGAATTGGATAATGTGGAGGAACTGAGATTCATTCCCGGGGCGAATTATGAAGAAGTAATGATAAAATGAAGAAGATTTACACACTTCATATAATGTTTTTGCTGGCATGCGGTCTGATTTCAGGACAATCAAGAACTGAAATTGAGGAACAAAGAAAGAAGAACCTTGAAGAAATAGGTTTTGTTGACAACCTGCTGTCAAGCACTTCAAAAGAGAAAATCGCAAGTATAAGCGCCCTTAAGATACTTGGGAATAAGTTAAACTTAAGAGAATCAGTTATAAAGGGGATGGGAGACGAAATAAGCCTGTTAAATGAAAGAATTGAATTAAACCGGCTTGCTATTGACATGATGGAGGAAGACCTGCAAACATTAAGAAGGGAATATTCAGAGGCAATAATTAGTTCATATAAATCAAAAAAAATTAATCCTGAACTTGTTTACATTCTTTCAGCAAAAGATTTTAATCAGGGGTATAAAAGAGTAAAGTATTTACAGCAAGTTTCAAAAATAAGAAGAAATGAATCAGAACTAATTGCGGAGCTAATTACAGAAATAGAAGATTCAAAAGAAAGACTTGAAAATGATCTGGAAAGGATTTCTGATCTTCAGCATAGAGAACTGCTTCAAAAGAATTTGTTACAGGGAGAACAGGCCAGAAAACAAAAAATGGTAAAATCATTAAGTGCAAAAGAAAAACAATTGAAACGGGATCTTGATGAGAAGAAAAAAATTGCAAAGAAATTAGAAAAAGAATTAGCCAGGATTATAGAAGAAGAAAGAAGAAAAAGTTCTGTAACCGCACTTACCCCTGAACAAAAACTGGTAGGAGATAATTTTCTCGACAACAGGGGAAAACTCCCCTGGCCTGTGGAAAGAGGTATCATTACAGCGCATTTTGGTACACATCAACACCCTATTTTAAAATATATTACCGAAAAAAACGATGGTGTCGATATTACATGCAACGGAAAAACTAAAGCAAGAAGCATTTTTAAAGGAGAAGTTACTGCCATAACAGCTATTGAAGGAGCAAATATGACAGTTATAATTAAGCACGGAAAATATTTTTCAGTATATCATAACCTGGTAAACGTTAAGGTTAAAAAAGGGGATTTAGTTGAAACCAAGCAGGAAATTGGAGATATATTCCCTGATCCTAAAGACAATAATAGCTCTACAATTAAATTTATGATATTCGAACAAAAATTTTTAGATCCTGAATTGTGGATAGCAAAAATTTAAATTGAATTGAAACAAAAAGTATTTTTTTAAGTCTAAAGGGGCTGCAGAAGTTGAAAATGGTTAGAAAGTTCAGAATAGAATCAAAAATCAGCAACCTGGGCATTATAGAAAATGCCATTGATGCAATTACCCGAGAAGCAGGAATTAACAAGGAAAATTATGGCAAAATACTGGTTTCGGTGATGGAAGCCGTAAACAATGCAATTATACATGGCAATAAAGCAGACGAAACAAAATTTGTAGAGATAGCGATAATTCTTAAAAATAGTTCACTTGAGGTTACCGTAGAGGATCAGGGCAAAGGATTTAAACCTTCTGAAGTACCAGACCCGACTGAACCTGAGAATATAGAAAGAGTTAATGGAAGAGGCGTTTTTCTGATGAGTAAATTAGCAGATGAAATAGAATTTAATAAAAAAGGAAATTCCGTTAAAATGATTTTTAAACACATATTATCTTGAAGATAAGGATATTCTATGATGGCGTAAGATATAGGCTGAGAAACAGCCAAAAGAATTTAAAATTTATGGAAAAGGTTATCAGGAAAGAAAAAAGAATTCCAGGTGACCTTTCTTTCGTTATAACATCCGATGATAAACTGGTTTTAATAAACAGGGAATTTCTTGATCACGATTATTTCACTGACGTAATTGCATTTAATAATAATGAAAGGAATATTATTAATGGCGAGATTTATATAAGCATAGAGGCTGTTAAAAGAAACGCAATCAACTATAAAGTTAGTTTAAAACAGGAACTTCAGAGGGTAATGATCCATGGGACACTGCATTTATGCGGATATAACGATAAAACAAAAAAACAAAAGTCGGAGATGAGAATAGTAGAAGACAAATGGCTTGAGGAAGTAAGAAAATAAAAAATGGAATTTAAATATGATATAATTGTCGTTGGAGGTGGCCATGCAGGTTGTGAAGCTGCTCACGCCGCTGCAAAAATGGGAGCAAGAACCCTTCTTGTGACAATGGACATGACAAAGCTGGCACAAATGTCATGCAATCCGGCAATGGGAGGAATAGCAAAAGGACAAATTGTAAAGGAAATTGATGCACTGGGAGGATTGAGCGGAATTATTACAGACAAAAGCATGATTCAATTCAGGATGCTTAATAGGTCAAAAGGACCTGCAATGTGGAGTCCAAGAGCCCAGTGTGACAGACAGAAATTTACTGTTGAATGGAGAAAAGAGCTGGAAAGAACGGAACAACTGCATATATGGCAGGAGCAGGCTAATAAAATTATTTTGAAAGGGGAAAAAGTGATTGGAGTAGAGACAGTTTATGGGACAAGATTTATCGGAGAAGCTGTCATTCTTACAAATGGGACATTCCTGAATGCGATGATGCATGTGGGATTAAGGAAAATGACAGGTGGAAGATCCGGAGATCAATCATCAGCCGGACTTAGCGATCAGTTGGCAGATCTGGGATTTACGGTAGAAAGGATGAAAACAGGAACAAGCGCAAGAATTGACGGGAGAACAATTGATTTTAAGGCGATGACAGAACAGAAAGGAGATGAAGAAGGCCGTTCATTTTCATTTCTCAGCAAAAACATGGAAATAAAAGATCAGAGAAGTTGTTTTATAGCTCACACGAACGAAGAAGTACACGATGAATTAAGGAAAGGACTGGAATTTAGTCCTCTGTATAAAGGAGTAATTAAAGGGAAAGGCCCACGATATTGTCCAAGCATAGAAGCAAAGATTGTAACATTTAAAGATAAAGATGAGCACCAGCTTTTTATAGAACCGGAAGGAAACGATACTATAGAATATTACGTAAATGGCTTTTCAAGCAGCCTACCACTGGAATCGCAGGTTAAAGCACTTAGAAAAGTAAAAGGACTGGAAGAAGTAGAGATCTTCAGGCCAGGATACGCAATAGAATACGATTTTTTCCAACCGACACAACTTAAGCATACGCTGGAGACAAAAAAAATAGAAAACCTTTATTTTGCAGGACAAATTAACGGAACTACGGGATATGAAGAAGCTGCAGCACAAGGGTTAATGGCAGGTATTAATGCAGTTCTGAAAACGAGAGGAAAGGAAAGTTTAATTCTAGGAAGGGAAGAGTCATATATAGGGGTGTTGATAGATGATCTGGTGACAAAAGGAGTGGATGAACCATACAGAATGTTTACTTCAAGGGCAGAATACAGAATATTGCTAAGGCAGGATAATGCAGATGAAAGACTAACAAGAAAAGGATATGAAATAGGTCTTGCGGATAAAGAAAGAATAAGATTACTGGAGGAAAAAGAAAAATTGGTAGAAAGAATTTTTTCTTTTCTTATGGAATATAGAGTAAAACCAGAAGAGATTAATTCATTTCTGAGAAAACAAGAAACTGCAGAAATAGAGCAAAGGATAAAAGCTATTAATCTGGCTCAAAGACCTCAAATAAACATAAAAGAACTTATTAAGAAACTCAAAGGCGGGGCTGGATTAATAAGAGAAATGAAAGCAAGATCAGACGAAATTACAGAATCTGTTGAAATTAAAATTAAATACGAAGGATATATTCAAAGAGAAAAGGTAATTGCAGATAAAATAAAAAGACTTGAAAAATTAAAGATCCCGGATGAATTAGAATATGGCGAATTGCTTTCTATATCTACAGAGGGGAGGCAAAAACTGTCTAAAATAAGGCCCGTGAATATCGGTCAAGCCGGTAGAATAAGCGGCGTATCACCATCAGATATTAATATTTTATTAATGTATTTGGGCCGATAGTTGTGTTCCACGTGGAACAATAAATCTAAAATATAATTTTTTATTTCATGAAAGTACTTGGGAGAATGGTTGATGTGCATAAAAGAGCTATTTATAATGCAGAAATTAAGATAGAGCATGGTAAGATTTTAAGCATTAATGAATGTGAAATAAATGCACAGTATTATGTTATTCCAGGGCTTATTGATGCACACGTACACATAGAAAGTTCAATGCTTACTCCAGGATCATTTGCCCACGCATGTGTTCCACATGGAACAATTGGAGTTGTTTCAGATCCTCATGAAATAGCAAATGTTGTTGGTCTGGCCGGAATTAATTATATGATAGAGGAAGGAAAGAAGACTCCAGTGAGGTTCTATTTTGGAGCTCCATCATGCGTACCTGCAACAGAATTTGAGTCAAGCGGAGCGAGACTGGGAGCTCTGGAAATAGAAAAGTTACTGGGAAGAAATGAAATTAAGTTCCTGGCCGAGATGATGAATTTTCCGGGAGTAATAAATGAGGAAAAAGAAGTGATCAAAAAGCTGGAAGCTGCGAAGAAACATAAAAAGCCAATAGATGGACATGCTCCTGGGCTTTCCGGAGAATCTCTTAGAAAATATATTAAATCAGGGATAAGCACTGATCATGAGTGCAGCTCAATCGAAGAAGCGCTTG
>JAPLDY010000193.1 GCA_026391595.1 Bacteroidia bacterium | reverse complement strand
AGTATCAGAGCTATCTTTTTTGTCCATGTAAAACCTGCTTCAATGCTTCAATAAACGGTACGCAGTGATTGAAGAACATCCTGTATCCTGCGCATAGATAATTCAAACCTTCCTCTCCGTCAGGCGTCCTGATAAACCGATTCTTAGGGCATTCACCATTGCACATCTTCACAACTTCACAATCGAGACAATAGCGGGGCAGAGTTTTTGATTTGGATGTCCCGAATGATTTTTGTACGGGACTATTAAGGAGATCCCTGAGCGAAGTCTCCTTTATATTACCAACAAGATGATCGCTTTCAACAAAATGGTCGCATGAATAAAAGTCACCATTATGTTCAATAACCGGCACACCTCCGCAATCGACCTTGAAGATGCAAATTGTATGCTCCTGATCAAAAGCAGCTCTGAGCGCCTCTTCAAAGATCTGGACCTTTATTCTGCCGATATCATGTTCGGTCCATTCATTAAAAATGGAAATAAGAAAGCGGCCAAAATCTTCTGGTTTTACTGATGCGTCAGTAACTCCTGAGCTTTTTAAGCTCTCCTTTTCAACAAGAGGCAAAAATGTCAGATGCATTACCCCTATCTGTTTAAAGAAATTGTACACTTCAAGCGGATTGGGCGCATTAAATGAACTCACTACACATAATATCTCTGAAGTTATGCCATATTTCTGAAGAAGCCCGTACCCTTTCAGAACGTCAGGAAACGTCGGATCACCTGATGGGGTACGACGTTGTTTATTATGGAAGTTTGCTGGTCCGTCAATGCTTATGCCAATTATGAAATTTTCAGTCTTAAGAAAACTACACCATTCATCATCAAGGAGGGTTCCGTTGGTCTGGATCCCGTTTATTGCAGAACGTTCCGCAAGAAGATATTTTTTCTGAAGAGCAACGGCCTTCCTGTAAAAATCAATACCGGCAAGAAGCGGTTCACCACCATGCCATGAAAACATAATTATATCGTCGGAGGAGGCTTCAATATGATGTTTGATATATTTCTCAAGGAGTTCATCACTCATCCTCAATGAACTCGATTCATGATAAAGATCCTTCTTATCAAGATAATAGCAATAGGTGCATCCAAGGTTACAAACGGCACCAACAGGTTTTACAAATATCTGGAAGTCATTGGGCATTATACGGGAAATATATATAATAGTTCATTCTTCCCATTCTATAAGATTTGCTTTGACATTTTCCGGAATATTCATTCTGATACGCCATTCGACCGGATAATAGTTGTTGAATCTGGTACCTATATTATTAACGAAGCCAAGATTTATTCCTTTATAAGTAATTAAATTCCAGCCTTTTTCAGCGAGCATCACATTGAAATGATCCCTGCGTAAATATGAAAGCGCTTCTGACAGTCCGAGTTCATTTGACGGGAATTGGTTCTTTTTTAAAAGAACCGACATTGCTATATCGTGCGAGGGAAGAAAGTTCTTCTTGACCGTAAAGATTTTTGTACCTGCCCTGACAATTTTAAGGGCTCCCGAAAGAGTCTGAAAATCCTCAGGACTGCAGCCAGTAGCCAGAACATCATCACCCTGCCTGTAAAGTCTCTCTTCATTGAAGATTGTCCATTCACCTGCCACCGCCTTTTCTTCCCTGCTTATCTTCTGATCGTTACTTTTTTTCGATCGTATAGATTGATTAGTGTCCTTTACCTTTTTCCTTAAAACCGCAATAAAAAGTCCTTCCCCTCGGATCTTATCAGGATAGAACCCATACCCTTGAATTCCTTCGAAATCTATTTCAGTAATCCCTTTATAATTTGATACGTTTAGTTTAATTGTTTCAGACTCCTGCCTCTCCGTGAGCCATTTTATATTCTGCTCATTTTCGCCCGGATTGAATGTGCAGGTACTGTAAATCAATATCCCATTTTCCCTGAGTGCAGGCCAAACATCCATCAAAATTCTTTTCTGCCGCACTGAGCAGAGACTGGTATTTTCTTCGGACCATTCGTTTCTGGCAACCGGGTCGCGGAACATGCCTTCGCCCGAACAGGGGGCATCGACGAGGATGACATCAAAATAGCCGGGAAGTCTGCTTAAAGATGAAGGATCACTCTGAGTGACAATGAAGTTTGACAACCCCCACTTGGTTAAATTCTCTGCCAGCACAGCAGCTCTCTGTCTTATGACCTCATTGGCGACCAGAAATCCATTGTTGCCTATCAGTGATGAAAGGTGAGTGCTCTTCCCTCCCGGCGCTCCGCAAAGATCCAGTACCCTTATATTCTTCTTATCTCCCGCGGTTTGTATAAAGACCTCCTCCAGGAACATGCCTGATGCTTCCTGGGGATAGTAACATCCTCCGTGAAAAAGGGGATCAAGGGTAAAGGAAGGTCTTGATTCAAGATACCAGCCACTTTTGCACCATGGTATAGGCCTTAAGCAATCGGGTTGTTTGTTCCATCTTTCAGAATTTGTTCTAATGCTCACAGGGGAAGGCTCGCTTAAAGCTTTTAAAAGCTTTTTGGGATCAATGTAATCCTGTTCTGCAATCCTGCACCGGAATTTTTCCGGGAACAAATCCATGTTAGTCATTCAACAAAATTAAACAATCCGGTTAAAGAATTAGAATAATATGAATTTGATCAATAACAGATTATTTTTGATTAAAATAATCCCGATAAAATAAATATGATGTAAATTTGTTAAGGACTTTACCTCATGCGTATTAAATATCAATATGCAGCGCCTCACAAGTAGGACTTCTTCTTACTTTTTAAGACATCCATTTATTGACAAAATCGAAGCTTATCTATGAAAAGCTGGTCCGTCCGCCTGTTATTCGCTTTTGTAATATTAATTTCCTTAAATACCTGCAAAAAGGACGAGGTTGAAGTGGCGAGCGTACCTAAAGCGCCATCTGGTCTTACTGCAACCGCATCTTCATCAAGTGAGATTAATCTTTCGTGGACCGATAACTCAAATAACGAAACAGGTTTTAAAATTGAAAGGTCAATCGATAACTTCATCTGGTCTGAAGTTGGTACTGTTAGTGCAGGCAAGGCAACGTATAAAAACTCAGGTCTTTCTGCCTCAACAACATATTACTTCAGAGTAAGAGCATACAATAGTGTCGGTAACTCTAATTACACTTCAATAGTTTCAGGAACTACCCTTTCAGCAGGTCCTGCTGTACCAACAGCACCATCAAATCTGTCTGCGACTGCATCATCGGGCACTCAGATTAACCTCAGCTGGACAGACAATTCAAATGATGAAACGGGTTTCAGGATTGAAAGATCAGCGGATGGATCTACCGGATGGAGTGAGATAGCCACAACTGCCGCAAACACTGCAACATATCAAAATACAGGTTTAACAGCCTCAACAATCTATTATTACAGAGTCAGGGCTTATAACTCTGCAGGCAATTCTACATACACTAACAACGCAAATGCAACAACCGCCTCAGCAAGTGCACCTACTACTCCTTCTAACCTGACAGCAACTGCGGCATCTGCAAGCCAGATTAATTTAAGCTGGACTGACAACTCTAATAATGAAACCGGGTTCAGGGTTGAAAGATCGCCTGATAATACTACCTGGGCTGAAATAATTACTGTCAGTTCAAATATTACCTCATACCAAAATACAGGACTGACTGCTTCAACGACTTATTACTACAGAGTCAGGGCTTATAATGCATCGGGAAATTCCGGATATTCAAATACAGCTAATGCAACTACCACAGGAACCGGTCCAACTGCTCCTTCTAACCTTACTGCTACGGCGGCATCGAGCACCCAGATCAACCTGAGCTGGACTGATAACTCAAACAATGAAACCGGATTCAGGATTGAAAGATCTCCGGATAACAGTACCTGGGCAGAGATAACCACAGTTAGTGCCAATGTTGCAACATATCAGAACACAGGATTGGCTGCTTCGACAACTTATTATTACCGTGTCAGAGCATATAATGCCACAGGAAATTCTGCATATTCAAATACTGCCAGCACAACCTCATTAGGTGTTGTACCGTCTTCTCCAACCAGCCTGACAGCTACTGCAGCATCAAGCAGCCAGATAAACCTGAGCTGGACTGACAACTCAAATAATGAAACCGGGTTCAGAATTGAAAGATCGCCTGATAACAGCACCTGGGCTGAAATAACCACGGTCAGTGCGAATATTACTACTTATCAGAATACAGGACTGACGGCTTCTACAACTTATTATTACAGAGTCAGGGCTTACAATGGTGTAGGAAATTCAACATATACAAATTCTGCCAATGCAACCACCCAGGCTTCCGCAAGCTCGATTGTACTGACAGGGCCGTCTTCAGCAACCGCCTCTTTTAACCTTTCCTGGACTTTCACATGGCCGGGCCTGGTATCAACAGACGATCATTATGAGCTGGAATGGTCCTATTCTTCAGGATCAGGTTATCAGGTTTTTGTAACTTATCCGTTTGGTACCAGAACTTCTCCATATATAGAAGTTATAACCACTGAAGCAATAGATATAGGAAAAACAACCTATTTCAGAGTACGGGCAAAATCAAATGGATCCTATACGGCATATAGTAATGTTGTTGGTGTAAGTGTCCCATACCTTAACCTTACATTCAATCCGACCCTTGATAACCTGTTAATGGATGCATCATATGATGCTACCCTTAAAAATAAAGTTTATGCAAGTTCCTCACTGGGTGTAGGTGCCAATTATATAATCGGATTATATGTTAATGATTATCTTATAGGATCAAGCACTTTATACTTTAATTTTGACAATTTCATAAGCGGCGGCACCATTCAGAAAGCAACATTAAGCCTGTACGTTCAATCTCTTCCGGGAGACTGGAATACCACTTATATTATAAATCCGCTTGCCGGAACCTGGAACACAAATACAATAACCTTTGCAAATACACCAAATTATTATACTTCTCCATATGTAATAAAAGCGCCACCGACGAGCGGATCAGTGCCATGGCAAGTGGATATAACCAGTATAGTGCAGGCCTGGGCAAGCGGGACAAAAACGAATTATGGAATTCTGATCCGGGATAATAATATAGCCTGGCCGGTAAATACGGCATACAGGGGAACAGATTTTTACAGTATTGAGACCGCTCCTTCAGGCAAGAAGCCATCTCTATATGTAGAGATCAGATAATTGTAATTCACCTTATTCAATATCCCGAGATATTACCATTCCCGATCAGGATAAACGGAGCCCAGTAAGCCGGTTGGGGAAACTGTCTGATCACATCTCTTTGAGCCATGGTTAGCGCCTCCTGCATTGGGTGATCCCGGAGGTACCTGTAGAAGTTGGTCATAAGGATGGAGGTAGGATAGTCTGCTACAGACCAAAGGCTTACAATAACTGATGAAGAACCTGCAAACAGAAATGCCCGGCTTAATCCGGTCAGCTCATCGCCCTGACTAATATTGCCAAGACCTGTCTCACAGGCGCTAAGAGTCACGAGTTTTGCATTCAGGTTCATCTCGAATACTTCATAAACATTCAGCCTGCCGTCGTCCTCCTCAGAAGGGGGAAACAGCAGAAAAGAGTAGAGAGGCTGCCGGTAGTTATAGCTGCCATGTGTTGCAAAATGAATGAAATTATAATTGCCGGCATTTGCCCGTGCAAAAGTTTCCGTACTCTGCTTTCCGAAAGTTGAAATATTATCGGAGAACAAAGGCAATATTTTCTTTAATTCCTCCTCAGTCCCGGGCAGTCCGACATTGTTACCTATAGCTACATCTGAGAGCGCCATACCCATGAATTTCGATCCGCTTTTTATGAGTCTGTCATTACATACAATATATACACTTGCGGAAGGGGCATACACAAAGTTGAATTTCTGGACCATATATTCTCCTTTCTTGTTCATAAGTGCCTGGAATGGAAGAAAATGGAGAGACTGGTTTGGAATAATTATAAGATTACTGAACGAAGAAATCTCTGTCTCAAAAGGGCCGATCAATATCCTGTAAAGCTCAGACAACCCGGCCTTCATCTCTTCAAAAGAATTCAGCTGTAAATATCTTCTCGTATTTTCAACAAGTGAGCCAATATTTTTGCTGCTGATCTTTACACTCCGTGAAATTATTCCTGAATGAGTTATAAACCATATTATCAGATCATTATCACTTATCCAGTATTCAAGTACAGCAGTTTTAGGGTCGATCCGTGATTGAATGTCCGGCAGATTGACGGGTTCAGCTGCCACCATCCCGGTATAAGCCTTGTTATTAAGTTTTATCTTCGAGATTATATCTTCATACTCCGTCTGGACTTCAGTAAGGGCATTCCTCACCTGTCTCACATCAACTGATCTGCTGCTCCCTGATTCAGAAGCTCCGCTATAACCTTTTTGAAGCAGCTTGTAGAGCTTCTGCATCTCAATCCTTTTCTCCTGCTCCATAGCGATAAGGTCTCCTGAAACTGAACCTTTGAAGTTTATCTTCCTGTTTGAAAGGATATCGTAGAATGCTCTTGCCCTCGCCTGCTCTGAGACCTGAAATGCATCCACAGTATTATTCTTCTTAAGGAGAAGATTGATCAGCCTGTCATAAACCTGCCTCTTGCTGTCAAAATAGATACTTTTAAATTCATCAATAGTAAGGTTTCCCCTGATCTTCTCAATTACAGCAATGGAATTCCTGTATGAATCTATTGCTCTGTCGTCCTGTCCAAGGTTCTCATATATTCTTCCAAGATGGAACCATGCCTGCCAGACTGTTTCAGGAAAGTCCGTTGCCATCCTGGCTGAATCCAGTAATTGTTTTGCCCTGGCATTTTCTCCTTTATCGACCAGCAATCTGCCTTTCAGAAGCTGAACATTAGCAATACCCTGCAGATTACGTGAACTTTTAAAGATCCCTCCCGACTGACCAAGAAATATAAGAGCGCTGTCGGGTTTATTATTCTGGATAAGCATCTCCGACAAGCGCAGTGATGAGATCCCTGCTCCGGTGAGTGACCCTTCGGAAGTAAAATATTCGTTGGCGCTGACGATGTCTCCCAGTCGCAGGTCGAGTGATGCTTCAAGACTTCCTGCGTTTATTGAAGTTGTATCCTTAATCTGTCTTGCCAGATTATAATATCTCCCGGCTTTCCGGACATCACCAAGGTCACGGTAGATATCGCCCATACCTACATCTGCCCAGATGATCTGTCCCTGTATTTTATATTTAGCGGCGTCCTGCAGGGCTTTCTCCTGGAATCTCAGTGCGTCCTCATATTTACCCAGAGAAGAATTTATTCCGGCAAGAAGCTGGTAATGCCGGGAGGTTCCCATATTTATTTCCTCTGCTATTTTAAGCGATTGTTCTGTCAGGCTTTGTGCAGTAAACAGATCTCCGAGGTCAGAATAGGCGCTTCCAATGGTAAGAATAGATTCCATTTCCCCTCTCCTGTCTGCTGCCTGCCTGAAGATTGTGAGGGCCTGGTTGGAATATTCCAGTGACTTATCAATCCTGCCCATAACTGAATATAGCTGACCAAGAACCAGGTAGTTATCAGCTATTGTCAGCCTGTGGGTATTTTTAAGGCTCTGTTCCATTCCTTCGCTGAGAGCAAGGGACTTTTCCACTGAAAGGATACTTTTCTGGTAAGATCCCTTATAAATGAAGATTTTCCCCTCATGCCTGTAATCTTCAATTCTTCCAAGAAGGTTATTATCTGCAGAATCCAGCTTCATAGCTTCATGAACATGATCCAGCGCCTGATCATAATTGCCGGTCATCTCCTGGCAATTGGCAATCTTCCTGTGTACATCTGATTCCATCGACAGGTTGCGGTAGATACCGAGCTTACTGCTGGAATTCAGCATGAGTTCATAATGCTTTGCTGCTTCAGGGTAATCATGGTTATTGAAATAGTTGTCACCTAGCTTTTGCTCCTGGGTTACCAGAACCGACGGAGTAGCGCAGGTCATAAGCAATAAAAATATTGAAATTGTGACTGGGAATAAAATGATGCAGGGTGATGGTTTGCGTAAAACCGGAAGCTTAGGTATAAAAAGCATAGTCCTGAATTAAAAAGTATAGAGTACCTTCATAATATACAACGGGTCGGCAGAATTATTTTTCCCCATCAAGGGCACTTGCACAACTTCAGAAATCCTGAATCTTCTCACCTGGAATACTAATCCGGGTGAATAGCAGAATATCCATGCAGGGTCTACTGCTTGTTCAACACTATATTTTATTACCCCTTTCTGATTGTACTTATAACTCAGATCATTTGCTAATACTATCCACTCATTCAAATGGATATTAAAACTTCCTCCAAACCACAGGTAATTCCCATCCTTGAATTTTGTCTCTTTTGTATCTTCCTGAGACATCTCTTTTGAGCCCTTGAATTTAATAGCATAGCTTGCGTAGATATCGAAGGAATATGGGTACCTTATCTTTCGCAGGTTCAGCCATGAACCTGTAGTGAAGCTGCCGTTGCCTAGTGGTAAATTGAACTCCGTAAAACTTTTTACTCCGGTAAAATTCTTTTCTCCCGTTGGTATTGTAACCCATTGCCAGAAAGTTAATGACAAACCTTTTTCTTTTTCAGGTATGATCTGATATTTCACTGTCAAATCGCAATCAGCAAGACCATGTGATTTATAATTACCTGACATAGATGCATCAGCATCAAGACCTGGCCATTTTACACTATAATGGAGCTCTGTTTTTTTCTTAGTAAATGGAATAGCTAAATCGACCTCCAGCCGATCAGTTATCCCGTATCTGAGAACAAACTGATAAGAAAAATCTGACTGCCAGGAACTTAATGTATAATATTCTTTCCTGGCTTCATTGGTGAAATATTTATCCAGAGCGAAATAACTTAAAACCGTACCAGCTCTTAAATACCCCTTTCTCAAAGTAACCGGTTCTGTGACTACAGTCTGTTGTTTAAGGTCGGAAGGATTTATCAGTTTCTCAGTTTGAGACATTGCCGAAGAGCACAATGCTGTTATGATTAATAGTAAAATTAGTTTTTTCATAATAATGATTTTACCTCAAGAATGGGAACAAATTGTAACTCAGGGTAATGAATATATAAAATGGGGCATCCCTGTTTTTACCAAGAAGAGGGAAACCGGCAAGTTCGTAAATCTTCAGTGCGGGAGAGATTTGTATTTCACAGGCAGGTTCTAGTGAGAATAAATACTCTTCAGGATTTCTGTATTTATTTCCCAAGTTCTCTGTCCATCCCCCCTTTGACTTGGAATAATTTGAATTGAGCTCAATATTAAACCAACCTGTAGCCTGAAAATGTAATGAGGCATTGAATTCAACCGTATTATCCAGTAGATATTTATAAGATTTATTACTATAGGTAAAAGTTTTGGCTGTCGTCAGAGTTTCATTCCACCTTATATTCTCACCTTCTTTGACAGGACTCCTGAAAGAGAAATCAGTTTCCAGTGAGAGTTTAGAAAAACTGAATTTTGCACCGGCGCCTAAAATATAAACCGGCACTCCGTAACCGTTGGTATTGTTGTAATGATAATTGACTGTAAACGTATTGACCGCAGTTACAGATGTGACAGTATGTGTGGGTTTTAGTGGTTCATATTTAGCAGTAGGTACGAACATTCCCCCCTTCAGCGCAAAATCAAACCACTTATAAGTGATTGGTAATCTGGCAGTACCCAGGAGAAGCAGATCCCCCATCCCTTTTTTGGTCGTCAGGGAATTTACGGTTATATTATCAGTCAGGCTGTAGTATTCAGTGGTCAATGATCTTACACCATGCTTCAAATAGTTTGTCTCCACAGATAGTTCCAGGAAATTCGTTATACCATATTTCATCTGAAGAAAATAATAATGAAATACAGAAGCTGTTCCTTCGTCCTTTAAAACAATGAGATCACCGTTTTTATCAAAAGTACGCGCCCTGACGGCGAATTTATAACCGGCATTGACCTGAAAATGACCACGATAGAGTGTGAGCGGCCTTTGATTATATGGCATGGTCAACAAAGTATACTTGTCCCTTGGCTTTGAATCTCTCTGACCATTTATTGGTACCTGAACGGCCAGGGACAAAATAATTAATGAGATCAATACTTTTCTTTTCATCATGCAGCAGGATTATTCAAGTGGCAAAGTATACTTAAATACACCTTTGGTTCTTGTGCCAATCCATATATTTCCGTTTTGGTCAATGCAAATACATGTGATGTCATCATCAAGAGAAGGTGTATTATAAGCTTTGTACGCATGGGGTACAACGCCATCATATCTAATTAATCCACCATCATATGTCGCAAACCAAATATCTCCTGTTTTGTCTTCCTGGATATCCCAGATTGCCGTGCTGTTATATCCATTCATGAGATTCAGCTGATTCAGGCCTTTATTATCAATCCACGATGCGGTTTTGCCGCCATAAGTTCCAATCCACAATCTTCCTTTGCTGTCGCTGCATAACGAAATAATGTCACTTGATGGTAACCCGTTGGATATGGTCAGGTAAGCTGCAGAACTTGTAGTAAGATGTGTTCCGTTGTACTTGTACAATCCGCGGTCGGTCCCGATCCAGATAGTTCCAGATTTGTCCTCTTCGATGACTTTGACATCGTAACCTGACAAATAATGGGTATATCCCGATCCATTATTATAATAATACCCTTCACCCAGGGTCCCCATCCATAATGCTCCTTTTGAATCAAATTTTATTGTACTTATTTCCATAGACGCAACAGAAGGATCATATAAGTTGGTCCAGGTACCATTATCTGTCCTTATTGAGAAGCCATCGTTTGATCCAATAATAATACCTCCTGTACCGGGTTCAACTGCCGTTACGTAGTCGCTGATGATATTACTGTTAGAGGTAGTATAGGAAGTCCATTTTCCATTCTGATAACGGGCAAGTCCTTTACCATAACATGTAGCCCAAATATCTCCATTCTTATCCACGTCAATGTCGAAAATTAAATTCCCCGGCAGACCCGAAGTAGTATTAAATTGCTGCCATTTACCCGCAGTTTCCGGATCAAGCAGGTCATATTTAGTTTTCTCGCATGAGGTCAGACAGAACAGAATTAAATATATTCCCGCAATGGCTGACAGATAACTCACCCAACTGGTTTTTTTCATAGGTAAGATTTGTTAATTATTTAATACTGCGGAAAATGTTCATGATTGATTTTTCCTTATATAAATTTACGAAGACGCAGAACATCAACAAAATTTATTTTGAATGATTATCAAGGATTAAGAAAGTCCAGATACCTGATAAATGAAGTCCTTCAGGTACAAGGATTATTTAAAAATGTTGAAATATTTTTTCCTTAT